>PQAH01000105.1 GCA_003105195.1 Bradyrhizobiaceae bacterium | reverse complement strand
CAGAAGTCGGTGCAGGATCCGCTCGCCGAGATGATCCTCGCGGGCCGCATCAAGGACGGCGACACGGTCACGATCGCGGCCGGCAAGCAGGGCCTCGTGTTCAACGGCGAGGAGCCCGCGCAGGCGGCGGCGTGAGGCCTGGCGCCGTAGGGCGGGTCAGTCCTACTGCGTCAGAAGGCTAACTCTGGGCGTCATCCCGGCCGAGCGAAGCGAGAGCCGGGATCCATAACCTCCGTGTTTCCGCATCTCGATCACCGGGGATATGGATCCCGGCTCGCGCTCGCACCCAGGTCGGCTGTTGCCGACCTGGGCATCTATCAATGCCGATCTCGCGCAAGCGCGAGATCGGTGCTCGCTGGGCCGGGATGACGCCGCGAATGTGTTTCTGACACAGTAAGGTCAGCTCATGCGCGCAAGTGCACGAGCGTGACCCGCCGGTCAGCCGTTCCGCGATCGCCCGGCTGCGGGTGAACTCGGCGGATCGCGCCGCTTCGCGGCCAACCCGCCCTGCATTGCTACAATTTGCGGAAATCAGCGGCCGGCGACGCGGGAGCCGCGGCGCTGGATCAGGGCCTCGATGCGGTCGCGTTCGCGCTCGAAGCCCGCGAGCATCGGACCTTCGAGCACGCGGCCGCGCGGCAGGCGAATGCGCATCGGGTCGACATAGCGGCCGTTGACCATGATCTCGTAATGCAGGTGGGCGCCGGTGGAGAGGCCGGTGGAGCCGACGAAGCCGATCACCTGGCCCTGGCGCACCCGCTTGCCGGGCTCGATGCCGCGCGCATGGGCCGTCATGTGCGCATAGGCGGTCTCGTAGCCGTTGGTGTGGCGGATGCGGACATACTTGCCGTAGCCCGACTCCCAGCCCGCCTTCTCGATGGTGCCGTTGCCGGCCGCGTAGATCGGCGTGCCGCGGGCGGCCGCCCAGTCGACGCCGGTGTGCATCTTGCCGTAGCCGAGGATCGGATGCTTGCGCCAGCCGTAGCCGGAGCGCATCACGCCGTCGGCGAGCGGCTTGCGCACCAGGAACTTCTTCGCGCTCTTGCCGGTCTCGTCGTAGTAGTCGACGACGCCGTCGTCGGGCGACTGGAAGCGGAAATACTTGCGCGTCTCCCCGCCGACCGTCAGCGCGGCGTAGAGCACCTCGTTGCGCAGGTCCTGCGGCGTGTCCTCCTCGCCCGCGAAGAACACCTCGAAGGAATCGCCCGGCTGGGTGCGACGCTGGAAGTCGACGTCGTAGGAGTAGATGCGGATGATCTCGTCGATGATCATGCGCGGCACCTGGTTGCGCAGCGCCGTCTCGTAGACGCTGTGATAGAGCCGCACCGTGCTGGCGTCGCCGTCGTCCTCCTCGGCCTCGGCGACCTCGGTCCCCATGTGCTGCACGTCGACCGCGACGTAGCGGCCGGTATCCGAGAGGGCGACCACCGCCTCGATCGCACTCTCGCCCGCCACCACCACGCGCAGCGGCATCTGCCGGCCCCCGGCCTCGGCGGGCGCCAGCAGGATGCGCAGCTTCTGGCCCTCGCGGATCCCGCCGGCGCGGCCGCGCGAACCGAGCGCACCCGCGATGGCGCGGATCTCGTCGGGGGTCGCCCCGAGATCGGCGAGGATCGTCGCGATGGTCTCGTTCTTGCGCACCATCACGATGCGCTCGTTCCAGCTGTTGCCGCCGGTCGTCTCCTTGCCGGTCTTGGGCAGCAGCGTGATGTTCTCCGGGATGATGCGCGCCTCGAAGCCCGCATAGGGATCCTCGGCGGGCTCGGCCGCGAAGGCGAGCCGGCTGCCGGCGCCGAGGCCCGCCACCATCGGGCGGGCCGCGCTCGAGCCCGACCATTCGGCGGCGTCGCGCACCCGCGCCATCACGTCCTCGGGACGCAGCGCCACCGCGAGGCGCAGGCGCGGCAGGAGCGGCGTGAGCTCGCGGGTCACGAAGGAGACCTCGGCATCGGGTTCGGCGGCCGGCGGCTCGTCGGTCGGGCTCGCGGCGCGCGCCGTCTCGGCGAGCACGCGCTGCGGATTGTAGGGCGGGATGCGCGCCGAAAGCTCGCTCGCCGAAAGCGCCAGGTTGGATGCCACCCGGACATAGGGGACCACGCGGACGAGCTCGCGGTCGCCGGCGCGATAGGTCGAGCTCACCCGGACGACCTGGCGCGCCGAGTTGGTCTCGCTGACGGTCGGCAGGCGATCGCTCTTGCGTGCGACGGCCATCGGGCGCTCGCCGGCGAGCGAGCCGCGCAGCGCCGCCTCGGCGCGCTCGGCCACGGCCGCGAAATGCGCCTCGCCGTCGAGGGCGATGTAGACCGCGCCGCCCATCAGCGCGGCGCCGCAGAGGCCGGTCAGGATGGTGCCGCTGAACCACTGGACGGAGACGCGCCGGCGGTCGATCAGGGCGGCGCGAGCGCCCTCCACGAACAACGGCGGCTCATGGCCCAGATCGATGGGATCCGGCTCGGCTCTCGATCGCTGTTGACGGCGCCGTTTGCCGTGATCCAACGTTCCCGTCCCCTCACGCTAACCACGACGTGACGCCCGGCGCGGTTCCCGCGCTCGACGTCTGCGTCCGGCTATCGACCCCTCCGAGTACCGGCACGATGCCGTGTCGACCCCCGTGCGTCAACATGCCCCGATCCGGCAATCCGGCCCTGGCGCCGGCCGTTTGCGTCCCCCGGCCGAGCCACTGGCCACCACCGAGCCGCCGACCCTCTGTCCCACGCCGGCCCTGCTCGGCAGAGGCTGGAACAACGTCCGAGGAATGTGGCCTGAGTGCGGCGCGAGGTCGCTCGGGCCGGAACGGGACCGGGCTGTGGATGGCGCGACGCCCGGAAAGGCCCGTGGAATGCGGCTCGCGGGGCTGTCATGAAAATTCCATCCGAAATCTTGCGCGGGTGTTGACAAGGATCGGAGGGGGGGCCTATATACGCCCCAACACGGCGCGCCGCCGCCCTCGGCGTGATGGCGCGCCCGCGAAGCTCCTCATCGATACCCTCGGTGATCCAGCCACCCGATCTCAATCGGAGGGCGGGCTTCGATGGCTCTCCGGCCTTGCCGGAGGGTGGGGGCTCTCGGGTCCCGACGGGACCTTCGAGTTCCGGGTTGTTTGACAGGTGAATCGGAAGAAAGAGAAACGTGGACGGCGTGGTCCTTGCGGGCCGTGTCCTCGAGCGGAGCAATCCGCGACAGGTGCGGCCGGAAGAGACTTCGGCGGTCTACGTTTCGTGAAAAGGTCGACCACCACGGACATCCGTCGCGCAAGCGCCGGGTGAACGTTGTGGACGGACCTCGTCAAACGTCGCGTGACCAGCCGGTTCAAGTTCTCGTCCAACCTGAGAGTTTGATCCTGGCTCAGAGCGAACGCTGGCGGCAGGCTTAACACATGCAAGTCGAACGCCCGTGGCAACACGGGAGTGGCAGACGGGTGAGTAACACGTGGGAACATGCCCTTCGGTTCGGAATAACCCAGGGAAACTTGGGCTAATACCGGATACGTCCGCAAGGAGAAAGATTTATCGCCGAAGGATTGGCCCGCGTCCGATTAGCTAGTTGGTGGGGTAATGGCCCACCAAGGCGACGATCGGTAGCTGGTCTGAGAGGATGATCAGCCACACTGGGACTGAGACACGGCCCAGACTCCTACGGGAGGCAGCAGTGGGGAATATTGGACAATGGGCGCAAGCCTGATCCAGCCATGCCGCGTGAGTGATGAAGGCCCTAGGGTTGTAAAGCTCTTTCGGCGGGGAAGATAATGACGGTACCCGCAGAAGAAGCCCCGGCTAACTTCGTGCCAGCAGCCGCGGTAATACGAAGGGGGCTAGCGTTGCTCGGAATTACTGGGCGTAAAGCGCACGTAGGCGGATTGCTAAGTCGGGGGTGAAATCCCGGAGCTCAACTCCGGAACTGCCTTCGATACTGGCGATCTCGAGTCCGGGAGAGGTGAGTGGAACTCCGAGTGTAGAGGTGAAATTCGTAGATATTCGGAAGAACACCAGTGGCGAAGGCGRCWCACTGGCYCRKTACTGACGCTGAGGYKCGAAAGCGTGGGGAGCAAACAGGATTAGATACCCTGGTAGTCCACGCCGTAAACGATGGATGCTAGCTGTTGGGGAGCATGCTCTTCAGTGGCGCAGCTAACGCGTTAAGTGTCCCGCCTGGGGAGTACGGTCGCAAGACTAAAACTCAAAGGAATTGACGGGGGCCCGCACAAG
>PQAH01000104.1 GCA_003105195.1 Bradyrhizobiaceae bacterium | reverse complement strand
GCACGCCGAGCGGACGTCGGTCGGCGCGGCCGTTCTCGCGCACGCTCGCCGCATAGGTCGCGCCCCGCGATGTCGGCGACCGCATCCTCCCCGCCGCTCGCGAGCCGCGCCGCGCTCCGGAAGTTGCCGGCTCATTACTTGCGCAGGCGCCGAGAGGAACTGGAACCGCCCAAGTATTGTGCAAATGCCGGAGGATCGGGCGACCTGCGGCCGGGGCCCTCCGAATCTGCCATGGTCGCGCGCCGGAGAGACCGCCGATGGCCATCCATTCCGCCTATGCCCAGGTCTATGCGCTCCTCGCCGCGGTCTTCATCCTGATCGCGGGCAACGGACTGTTCACGACCCTGGTCCCGCTCGCCGCCACTGCGGCCTCCTTCTCGGACCTGACCCTCGGCTTCATCGGCTCGGGCTACTTCGCCGGCATGCTGGTCGGCTGCCTGGCGGCGCCGCGCATCGTCGCCCGGGCCGGACACATCCGCGCCTTCGCGGCCTTCGTCTCGGTGGCGAGCGTCAGCGCGCTCGCCCATCCGCTCTACGTCGATCCGCTCGCCTGGGGCGTGATCCGGTCGATCACGGGCTTCTGCTTCGCGGGCCTCTACGCGACGATGGAGAGCTGGCTGCACGACAAGGCCGACAACGTCGTGCGCGGCCGGCTGATGGCGCTCTACCAGATCGTCCACTATGCGGGCAGCGCCAGCGGGCAGCAGGCGATCCGTTTCGTGACGCCCTCCTCCTTCGTGCCCTTCTCGATGGTCGCGGCGGCGCTGGCGCTCGCGGTGCTGCCGCTCGCGCTCACGCGCACCGACCCGCCGAGCGCACCGCCGGTGCCGCGGCTGCGCCTCGCCTGGCTCTACCGCATCTCGCCCGTGGCGGTCGCCGGGGTGTTCGCGGCCGGCATCGCCAACGGCACCATGTGGTCGCTCGCACCCGCCTTCGCGGAGCGCAGCGGCCTCGATCCGGGCGGGGTCGCGAGCTTCATGACCGCCGTGATCCTCGGCGCGGCGGCGGTGCAGTGGCCGATCGGGCGGATCGCCGACCGGCACGACCGCCGCTTCGTGATGCTGATCGCCATGGTGATCGCCGCCGCTGCCGAGATCGCGCTGGCGGCATTCGCCGAGAGCCCGCCCATGGTGCTGATCTCGCTCGCGGCGGCCGTCGGCGCCTCCTCGCTGGTGCTCTATCCCCTGTCGTCGAGCCACGCCCAGGACCTCGGCGGACGGGAGAACGCCGTCGAGGTTTCCTCGGCGCTGCTGCTGACGTATACGATCGGCGCCGTGGTCGGGCCGACCACGGCGGCCTGGCTCATGGACCGCATCGGGCCGGAGGCGCTGTTCATGCACAACGCCGCGGTTCACGTGGTGCTGGTGGCCTTGATCGTGCTGCGCCTGTGGCAGCGGCCGCCGAAGACGGAGTCGGACGTGTGAGCGACGCCCCCGCGCAGGACATTCTCGCGCAGGATACCACGATCACGGCGCGCGACGGTCGCGCGCTCGCCGCGACCGTGTTCGCGCCGGCGGCAGCGCCGCGCGGCGTGGTGCTGATCAACTCGGCGACCGCGGTGCCGCGCAAGATCTATCGCGGTTTCGCGACCTATCTGGCCGAGCAGGGCTTCGCGGCGATGAGCTACGACTATCGCGGCATCGGCGGCTCGCGGCCCGAGACCCTCAAGGGCTTCGCGGCGCGCATGCGCGACTGGGCGTCCCTCGACGTCGCCGGCGCGATCGACCACCTGCGCGGAGTGTGGCCGCAGCTGCCGCTCGCGGTGGTCGGACATTCCTTCGGCGGACAGGCGGTCGGGCTCGTGCCGAACAATGGCGAGATCTCGCGCGCCTTGTTCGTCGCCGCGCAGGCGGGCCACTGGCGCCTGATCCATTCGCCCGAGCGCTACCGCGTCTACCTGATGATGCGCGTGCTCGGCAGCTCGCTTGCGCGCACTCTCGGCTATGTACCCGGCCGGCTCGGCATCGGCGAGGACGTGCCGAGCGGCGTCTTCCTGGAATGGACCGACTGGGTGATGCGCAAGCGCTATTTCTTCGACGACCCGAGCCTCGAGGCGCTGGCGAACTTTGCGCGCTACCGCGGCGCGCTGCGCGCCGTCTGCCTGACCGACGATCCCTGGGCGACCGCGCCCGCCATCGACCTGCTGTGCTCGGGCTTCACGGGCACCCGCGTCGAACGCATCGACGTGACGCCGCGCGAGGTGGGCGCCGAGAAGATCGGTCATTTCGGCTTCTTCCGCCCCGAGCATCGCGCCACCCTGTGGCGCGACGCCGCGGCGTGGTTGAGCCGGTGAGCCCGACGCTGCCGCTCACACTCTGCGCGCGCGCTCGAAAATACCGACGGCCGCGATCACGCCGGCAAGGAGCAGCACAGACCCCGTCAGTTCGGCCAGAGAGGGCGCACGCCACTCCCAGGCAAGGCCGTAGAGCACGCCGAACACGGTTTCCGAGACGATGAGCTGCGCGGCGAGCGAGACCGGCAGACGCCGGCTCGCGATCGCCCACAGCCAGGTGGCGAGCAGGGAGGCGCCGACGCCCGTGACGAGCCCCCAGACCACCAGCCGCATCACGGCCGCAGTGTCGGCGAGCGCCCCGGGCAGCCCGGTGAGGCCCATGACCCAGGCGAACGGGATCATCGGCAGCAGCGAGACGAAGGCGCCGAGGCCGGTGAGCGCCGCCCAGTCCGCGGCGCTCGTCCCCGGCCGCGCCGCGAGCGCCGCGGCATTGCGCAGGCCATAGACGGTCCACAGGGCGAGGCCGAGCACCGCGAGCGCCACCCCGAGCGCGAGGGCGGCGCGTCCGCTCGCGTCGCCGGCGCCGTGGAATGCCGCGCCGTTGATCACGAGGAGCCCGGCGGCGACGAGGGCGAGCGGCCCGGCGAGGCGGCGCAGCGGCGGATTGCCCTGCGCGTGTCCGGCGAGCGCCAGCACCAGCGGAAGCGCGCCGATGATCAGCGCCACCAGGGGCGCGCCCGCGAGCGGCACCGCCAGCGCGACCGCGGCGTAGTAGCCCGCATAGCCCGTGAAGCCGAGGAGAAGGCCTTCGCGCACGGTCCGCCGGTCGAGCCGGCGCAGCGCGCGAAAGCCGCCCGGGGCGAGCAGCGCCAGCGAAGCGGCCGCATAGGCGGCGAAGCGCACGACCGTCAGGTCGAAGCCCGTGAACGGCGCCACGCCCAGCGGCGCGATGAAGGTGAGGCCCCAGAGCGCGCCCGCGAGCAGGCCCGCGGCGACGCCGGCGAGCATGCCGCGGCCGGTCACTCGGCGGCTTGGCGTCGGTGGCGCGCGGTCGGAGTCCGCATGGTGACGAGCTCCTCGGCCGCGGTCGGGTGCACCGCCATGGTGGCGTCGAAGTCGGCCTTGGTGGCCTTCATCCGCACCGCGATGCCGACCAGCTGGATCATCTCGCCCGCGTCGTGGCCGACGATGTGGCAGCCGACCACGCGGTCGTTGCTCCCGTCGACCACCAGCTTCATGAGCATGCGCGTCTCGCGCCCCGACATCGTGACCCGCATGGGACGGAATACGGCCGTGTAGACATCGACCGCGGGAAGCGCGGCGCGCGCGGCCGCCTCGGTGAGGCCGACGGTGCCCACCTCCGGCTCGGTGAACACGGCGGTCGGAATATCGGCGTGGTCGATCGGCGTCGGACGTCCGCCGAACACCGTGTCCGCGAAGGCATGACCCTCGCGGATCGCGACCGGCGTCAGGTTGACCCGGTTGGTGACGTCGCCGACCGCGTAGATGTGCGGCACCGCGGTGCGCGAGTAATCGTCGACGACGACGCCGCCATTGGCGTGCAGGCCGACGCCGACGGCCTCGAGGCCGAGGCCTGCCGTGTTCGGCACCCGGCCGGTCGCGAACATCACGCGGTCCACCTCGCGGGCCTCGCCGCCGGAGAGGCGCACCAGATAGCCCTCCCCCTTGGGCTCGATCGCCGTCACGGTCCGCTCGGTGACGATCCGGATGCCGCGCCGCTCCATCTCGCCGCGCAGGTGGGCGCGGATGTCGTCGTCGAAGCCGCGCAGGATGTTCTGCCCGCGATAGACCACCGTCACCTCGCTGCCGAGGCCCGCGAAGATGCAGGCGAACTCGAGCGCGATGTAGCCGCCGCCCTGGATCAGGATGTGGCGCGGCAGCTCGGCGAGGTCGAAGGCCTCGTTGGACGAGATCGCGTGCTCGATCCCCGGAATGGCGGCGCCGCTGGTCGGATGCGCGCCGGTGGCGATCAGCACGTGCGCGGCGCGCACCCGCTCGCCGGTCGCGACGAGGCGCACCGTGTGCGCGTCCTCGAGCACGGCGCGGCTGCGCACGATCTCGACGCCGGCCTTCTCCAGGTTGGCCGCATACGCGGCCTCGAGACGGGCGATCTCCTTGTCCTTGTTGGCGACGAGCCTGCGCCAGTCGAAGGAGGGCTCCGGGAGGGCCCAGCCGTAGCCGGCCGCGTCCTCGAAGTCGTGCGGGAAGCGCGAGGCGTAGACGTAGAGCTTCTTCGGCACGCAGCCGCGGATGACGCAGGTTCCGCCGACACGGAATTCTTCGGCAATCGTCACCCGGGCGCCGTAGCCGCCCGCGATGCGCGCGGCACGCACGCCGCCCGAGCCGGCTCCGATCACGAACAGATCGACGTCACGTTCGGACATCGCGGCTCACCGCCGGCGCATCGGGCAGGCTCGCGGGCGCCTCACAGGTTGTGGCCCTTCTTCTTCATCTCGGCGCGGAACTTGCTCATCACCTCCTCGGACAGGGTGTTGGCCCACTGCTGCATGAAGGCGAAGCTCTGGTCGAGGATCACCGGCTCCTGGGTCGTGATCTTGCGGCCGAGCGGCGTCTTGAAGAAGGTGACGGCCTCCTTCAGCTCGTTCTCGGTGAACTGCTGCGCATAGAGGGTCGCGACCCGGGTCATCAGCTCGCTGCGGCGCGGTGCGAGCTCGGTGCGCAGCTTGCCGGCCACCTCCTCCATGTCCTTGGCGAGCTGCGGGTTGGTCTGCAGCAGCACGCCCTTGGTCTGCTCGACCACCCCGACAATGAGCGGATCGAACATGGACTGCGCGCCCTTGAGCTCGATCAGCTCCTTGGCGAGCGCGATCGAGGCCGCCGGCGGCTGTTGCGCGACGGCCGGCCATGCGATGACCGCCAGGCCCAGCGCGGCGACGCGCAGGGCGCGTGAGATGTGAATCGCGAACATGGATGACTCCCTTCTGTGGCGTCGGATCACGACGGCTCGACGATGCGACGGCCGTCGGGTCCCGCGAGAACCGCTGCATGGGCAAGGCCGATGAACAGGCCGTGCTCGACGACTCCGGGAACGGCCGCGAGGCGCTCGGCGAGCGACCGCGGGTCGGCGATCCGTTCGAGGGAGGCATCGAGGATCCAGTGGCCGCCGTCCGTGACGAAAGCATGGCCGTCGCGGTTCCGGCGCAGGATCGCCGGGCCGGCGCAGCCCGTCGCCGCCGCCGCCGCCTCCACGGCGCGGCGGGTGGCCGCGAGCCCGAACGGGACCACCTCGATCGGCAGCGGATAGCGTCCCAGCATGCTCACGAACTTCGACGCGTCGGCGATGACCACCATCCGGGCGGAGGCCGCCGCCACGATCTTCTCGCGCAGCAGCGCGCCGCCGCCGCCCTTGATCAGGGAGAGATCGGGCGCGATCTCGTCCGCGCCGTCCACCGTGAGATCGAGCTCGGGCGTCTCGTCCAGGGTCGTGAGGGGAATCCCGTAGCGCTCGGCGTCGGCCTGCGTCGCCTCCGAGGTCGCCACCGCGACCACGTCGAGGCCGTTTCGCACGCGCTCGCCCAGCAGCTCGACGAAGTGCCGCGCGGTCGACCCCGTGCCGAGGCCGAGGCGCATGCCCGGGCGGACGAAGTCGAGCGCACCGGCGGCGGCCTCGCGTTTGTAGCTCTCGGCGTCCATGGGGTCGGCGTGATCGATTTCCGGGCTGGCCGGCCTATCTAGCGTCGTTCGGGACCGCAAGATAGTCGAAAATCGGCCGGCGGGGCGCGGGCCCGCCGGCCTTGCGCGAGGGCCCGCCCCGCGTTACAGCCGGCCCGGCAACCAGCGGATTCCGGTGCGTCGCCCGGCGACCGGGCCGGTCCCCACCAGCCAGGTGCGCGCACGGCGCCATGTCAGCGGCAACCCTCGTCTTCGATCTCGACGGCACGCTGGTCGACACCGCGCCCGACCTGATCGACACGCTCAACGTGATGCTGGCGCGCCATCAGGTCGCGACCGTCGACTACGCGAAGGCGCGCGCGCTGATCGGCGGTGGCGTGAAGCCGCTGATCGAGCGCGCGCTCGCCTGCCGCCGGCTCAGTGCCGCCGAGATCGACGCGATCTTCCAGCAGTATCTCGAGCACTATGTCGCGCACATCGCGGACCGCTCGCGGCCGTATCCGGGCGTGACCGACGCGCTCGACCTGCTGGCGCGGCGCGGCTACCGGCTCGCGGTGTGCACCAACAAGCTCGAAGGGCTCGCGGTGCGGCTGTTGGAGGCGCTGGGGCTGAAGGACCGTTTCGCGGCCATCTGCGGCCCCGACACCTTCGGGGTCCGCAAGCCGGACCCCGCCATCCTGCGCGGCACCCTGACGCGGGCCGGCGGACGGGCCGAGCGGGCCCTGATGGTCGGCGATTCCGGCACCGACGTGGTGACGGCGCGCGCCGCCGGCGTGCCGGTGGTGCTGGTCGGGTTCGGCTACACGGAGATCCCGGTGAGCGAGCTCGGCGCCGACCGGATCATCACGCATTTCGACGCGCTGCCGGCCGCGGTGGACGAGCTGATCGCCCTGCCGACCTGAGCGGCCGGTACAATTAACCGCGCATTTACACAAATCACCGATTGTCGAGATGGATTCCCACACCCTCGATCGCCCACAGGATTATGCTCGCGGACGTATTCGCCTCGTTCACACAACGCCGTCGGCGCGAGGTCGATGACACCGCGATCGAGGCGCCGCCCGTGGCCCCGACCGCGACCCCGTCCGCCGCCCCGTCGTCCACGGCGACGCGCGAGACCATCGATCTCCTGGAAAGCGACCTCGCCCTGATGATCCAGGACGTGCAGCGCGCGTCCGGCGCGGTGCGCACCGGGATCCGGGCGTCGAACGAGGCGATCGGGGCGATCCGCTCGCGCAGCGAAAAGCTCGCCACGCTCTCGCGCGACGCCCGCCAGGACGCGACCCAGCTCGCCGCCGCGACCGAGGAATTCTCGCACTCCTCGAGCGAGATCGGCCGTCAGGTGCGCGAGGCCGGCACGCTCACCGAGGAGGCGGGCCGCGCGGCCGCCGCGGCGGGCGCCAGCATCGACGGGCTCCAGGCCTCCTCGAGCGAGATCGGCAATGTCGTCAACCTGATCTCCGCCATCGCCAAGCAGACCAACCTCCTCGCCCTCAATGCCACCATCGAGGCGGTGCGCGCGGGCGACGCCGGCCGTGGCTTCGCGGTGGTGGCGAGCGAGGTGAAGGCGCTTTCGCTCGAAACCCAGAAGGCGATCGAGGAGATCGCCGCCAAGATCGACCAGCTGCAGCAGGATGCCGCCCACTCGATCGCGGCCGTGCAGCACATCACCGAGACCATCGGCGCGATCCGTCCGGTGTTCCAGGCCGTCGCGCAGGCGGTCGACGAGCAGACCTCGACCACCACCGAGCTCGCCCGCAGCGCCGCCCAGTCCTCCGAATTCGTCGGCGCGGTCGCCGACAGTGCCGCGGAGATCGAAGCCGACTCTGCCCGCGCGAGCGGGACCGGCGCCGCCATCGACCGCTCGGGCCAGCAGGCCGCCGACCTCGCGACACGGCTCAAGACACGCTTCACGATCTTCCTGCGCCAGAGCGAGATCGGCGACCGGCGCCGCCACGACCGGCTGCCCTGCGAGGTCGAGGTGAGGTTGCACCAGACCGGCCGCGCGCTCTCCTGCCGGACCGGCGATCTCTCCGAAGGCGGCATGCTGCTGCGCGTGCCGGACGGCGAGAAAGTGACCGTCGGAACCAATCTCGACGCGACGCTTGCGGGGATCGGCCGCGGCCGCGTGCGCATCGTCAACCGCTCCGCGCTCGGCGTGCACGTCGAGTTCCTGGAATTCGACGACAGCGCGAAGGCGAGGCTGACCGCCAAGCTCGGGAGCATTCGAGCCGAGAACAAGGAATTCGTCGACCACGCCGTGGCCGCGGCCGAAGCGATCTCGCGCGCCTTCGAGAAGGCCGTCTCCACCGGCCGGCTCAGCCAGGACGCGCTGTTCGACAATACCTATGTCGAGATCGCGGGCACGAATCCCGTGCAGTACCGCACCCGCGGCGTGGAGGTCCTCGAAGCGATCCTGCCGCCGATCCAGGAGCCGCTGCTCCTCTCGGACAAGCGCCTGGCCTTCTGCGCCGCGGTCGACCGCAATGCCTATCTGCCGGTGCACAACAAGGTCTATTCCAAGCCGCAGAAACCCGGCGATGTCGCCTGGAACACGGCGAACTGTCGCAACATGCGCATCTTCGACGATCGCGCCGGGCTCGCGGCGGCGCGCAACGTCCGCCCCTATCTGATCCAGAGCTACCCGCGCGACATGGGCAATGGCGTGGTCGTGATGATGCGCGAGATCGATGCGCCGATCCGGGTCTTCGGCAAGCATTGGGGCGGCTTCAGAACCGCCTACAAGATCTGAACGCGCGACAAACCCCTTTCCGGCCAGGCGGGCGGCGGACGGCGACTTCGACGAGGCGGGTCGAGGTATTTCGTAACCTCCCATTGCGCCGGGACGGACCGGCACGTATGGTCCCAGCCCGGGGGTACCGGCCGCTGGCCGTGGAGCGGAACCTTAAGTCATGATCTCGATAGTACGCGTGTGTACCGTCGTGGCCGGGGCGGCGAGCCTCGCCGCGTGTGGGTCGCTCGGCCTCGACTTTTCGCTTCCCTCGCGCTCGGGGGTCACGGCGCCGCTGCGGATCGAGTCCGATCCGCCCGGAGCCGAGGCCAAGACCTCGGTCGGCCCCGGCTGCCGCACGCCGTGCGCCGTCAACGTACCGGCCGACCGCGAGTTCACGGTGAGCTTCACCCTCAACGGCTATCTGCCGGCGACCGAAACCGTGAAGCCGGTGCTGCCCGACGATGGCCGGGTCGACGTCGAGGCGCCGACTCAGCCGATGGTGGAGTTCTCTCCCAACCCGGTCTACGCCGCGCTGCAGCCCGCGCCGCCACCGCCGAAGCAACGGGCGAAGCCCAAGCCGCGCGCTCAGGCTCCCGCGCGGCCGCGCCCGCAGCCGCAATCGGCCGAGCCGGTGCCGCAGCCCGCGCAACAGGGCCAGCCCGCCGCCAGCGGGTGGCCGAGTTCGGGCCAGGCCTCGTCCACTTGGCCGGCCCCCAGTCAGCCGCCTCCTCCGGCTTGGCCCACGCCGCAGCAGACGCCGCGTTAGAGGGGTCACGGCCGAGATCGGCGACGTCGTCGGGTTGACACCCCGGCGAGGGACACCATAAAACCTGCCTCGCTTCGGCTGGCGTATCAGCCGGCGGTCGTCGCCCGATCATCGATCGCAACGGTTTTCGGAATCCGTGTCGTCCGGCGCTTCATGCGGTTCGACACGTGGGCGCATAGCTCAGCGGGAGAGCGTTCGCTTCACACGCGAGAGGTCCAAGGTTCGATCCCTTGTGCGCCCACCACTTTCCTTTCGCTCCGACGGCCCGCAACCGTGCGTGACGATCGCAGCACCCGATCGCAAGCGCCTTCCCAGGCCGGCGGCCGCCGACCCGGGCTTTAACGCGTAACGCCTCGGGACAAAGCCGAGATCGCGGACCGCCTCGCGGGGACGATCCCCGCGCAGAGTCTCACTTCCGGCGCTTGACGGCACGGCGCTTGCGGCGTTCGCCGGTGGCGCTCTTGTCGATCAGGAAATCGGCGAGCTTCTTGCCACCCTTCAAGGCAGCCGTCAGCCAGCGCGGCTGTGCGCCGCGACCGGCCCAGGTCTCGGACGGATTGTCCGGGTTGCGATATTTCGGGGGCACCTTGGCGCCCTTGAGCGGATGGACACGCCCGTTGGCGGCACTCGCGCGCGAGGCTTTCGCGCTCATGGCGCCGAGACGCGACAGCTCCTTTTCGAGGTGCGTACGCCGCTGCGCGAGCTGCTGATCGATCTGCGCGCGCAACGACAGCAACGCATCCACGTCCATTGTTCTGAGGTTGAGGGCAGCCATTTCGGCCTCCGGAAGAAGTTGAGGGGCCCGCGCTTTATAGAAGGGTTCGTAGAGGTATTGAAGCCCGAGACGGAATATTATTATTGGGAATAGCATGTTAAATCCCGCGCAGCACCGTGCGTTTGCAACCTGCGGCCGAGCCAAAAGGCCTTACAAAGAGACCGTTAAGAATCCAACGGCCATTGCCGTATCGAGAGATAATGAAACCGGGTTGAAAGGTTCGAAATAGCTATGCGCAGCCGGTTTTTCCGGCGGGTATATCCGGGGACTCGACGGGGCCGAGGCGACACGCCCGACGACCCGCGGTCGGACATCTCCGCAGGATGCCGGAACGCCGCGCGGTGCCGGAGGCAGGCGCGCAACGCGGCGACGGCCGGCTCGAGCCGGCGCATGCGCGCGACGGGTCGCGTGGTCTCGCGGCAACAGGGATCGGAAACCCGTCTGAACGATGCGTGATTACCTCGTCTTCGGGGTTGCCGCGCCGCCGGAATTGTGGCCTGTTCGCGACGCGGCGGAACCTTAGCTCCGTCGGCTTTCGCTCGAACAACACTCGCTCGAACAACAACCGAACAGCACGAGGGCTTGCGATGCATTCGCGTTTCCTCGCGAGAGTCGTCATTGCGGCCGGCGCGTTGATCGCCGCCGCGACCGCGGTTCTCGCCAATCCGATCGTGGACCCCGAGGGCCGCTACACGGGCGGTGCCCCGCTCGGCCGCAGTCCTTTCAGCTTCCTCGGCGGCTCGTCGCCGGTTGCGCGCACGACGGTGAGCTTCCCGGGCAATCACGCGCCCGGCACCATCGTGATCAATACCAGCGAGCGGCGCCTCTACTACGTGAACGGCGACGGCACCGCGATCCGCTACGGCATCGGCGTCGGGCGCATCGGCTTCACCTGGGCCGGCACGACGGCGGTCTCGGCCAAACGGGAATGGCCGGACTGGACGCCGCCGCCGCAGATGCTCAAGCGCCGGCCCGACCTGCCGCGCTACATGCCGGGCGGCCCCGACAACCCGCTGGGCGCGCGCGCCATGTATCTCGGCTCCTCCCTCTACCGCATCCACGGCTCGAACGAGCCCGAGACCATCGGACAGGCGGTCTCATCGGGCTGCTTCCGCCTCACCAACGACGACGTGATCGACCTCTACGGTCGCGTACGGGTCGGCGCCAAGGTGATCGTGCTGCGCTGACGCCAGCGTGGCGTGTCCGACGCGCGGGGCCGGCCCGGGGCTGGCGCCGCTCGACTCCCGGGCGGGCTCAGCGGCGGGCGGGCTCAGCGGCGGGCGGGCGGATCGCGGCTCAGGCCCTTGGCGGCGAGCTCGTCGAGATAGGCCTGCCAATAGGCCGCGTGATTGCGACCGAGGTCGCGGAAGTAGTCCCAGCTGTAGATGCCGGTGGAATGCAGGTCGTCGAAGACGAGCCGCACCGCGTAATTGCCGACCGGCTGCACCTCCATGACGCAGACGTCCCGCTTGCCCGGAACGGTCTTGCGCTCCTCGGGCGCATGACCCTGCACCTCGGCACTCGGGCTCTTGACGCGCAGGTACTCGGCCGCCAGCGTGTGGCGCTCGCCGCCCTCGAACGCGATGGTCAGCGCCTTGCGGTCCTTGTGCAGCCGCAGCTCGGTCGGCCAGGGGGTCTCTTCGCTCGCCATGGGATCTGTGTTCCACCCGATCCTGCCCGGCTTTCCGGGCTTCCCACCGGGCCCTATATCATATTGAATGGAAAGAGGATCCCGAAAGGAGCTCCGGACCCATGGATTTCGAGCAGGCCGCGACCTTCCAGCCGACGCCCATTGTCGATCCGTTCGGCCGGTCGATCAGCTATCTGCGGGTCTCGGTGACCGACCGCTGCGATTTCCGCTGCGTCTATTGCATGTCGGAGAACATGACCTTCCTGCCCAAGGCCGACCTGCTCACGCTCGAGGAGCTCGACCGTCTGTGCAGCGCCTTCGTCGCCCGCGGCGTGCGCAAGCTCCGGCTGACCGGCGGCGAACCGCTGGTGCGGCGCGGCATCATGACGCTGGTGCGCTCCCTCTCGCGTCATCTCGCCACGGGCGCGCTCGAGGAGCTGACGCTGACGACCAATGCCTCGCAGCTGGCGCGATATGCGGCGGAGCTCGCCGGCTGCGGCGTGAAGCGCGTCAACGTCTCCCTCGACACCCTCGACGCCGACAAGTTCCGGGCGATCACCCGCTGGGGCGAGCTCGCGAAGGTGCTCGCGGGGATCGACGCGGCGCAGGCCGCGGGCCTCGCCGTCAAGATCAACGCCGTGGCCCTGAAAGGCGTCAACGAGGACGAGCTCGCCGACCTCGTCGCCTGGTCGCACGGGCGCGGCATGGACCTGACGATCATCGAGGTCATGCCGCTCGGCGAGATCGGGGAGAACCGGCTCGATCAGTATCTGCCGCTTTCGATGGTGCGGGCGCGGCTCGCCGAACGGTTCACGCTCGACGACATCGACTACCGCACCGGCGGTCCGGCGCGCTATGTCCGGGTGGCCGAGACCGGCCGCCGCCTGGGCTTCATCACGCCGATGACCCATAATTTCTGCGAGTCCTGCAACCGCGTGCGGCTCACCTGCACGGGGACGCTTTATATGTGCCTCGGCCAGGAGGATGCCGCCGACCTGCGGGGCCCGCTGCGCGCCTCGGAAGGCAACGACCTGCTGCATGCGGCGATCGACGAAGCGATCGCCCGCAAGCCGAAGGGCCACGACTTCATCATCGACCGGCGCCACCGGCGCCCGGCGCTCGCGCGCCACATGAGCGTCACGGGCGGCTGACACGCCGCCAGTCGCGGCGCGCCCAGCGGGCGCCCGCGCCTGCCGCGTGGCATGCCGCTTTCGCACGACGACCATACCGGGGCGCGGCTCGACGGAGCGGGGCACGCGTGTTAGCGCTCCGGCCGCGACCTCACGTTCCCTCACCGCCGGGCTCCGATCCGCACGTGTCCCCACCCTCCGCCAACCGCCGCGGAATGATGGCCCTTGCCGTCGGCATGGCGGCGTTCTCGGCCAACGACACGTGCATGAAGCTGGTCGCCACGCGCTATCCGCTGGGGGAGGTCATCGTCCTGCGCGGCCTCGTCACCATCGTGCTGGTCGGCGCGGTGCTGATCGGGCTGGGCCATTTCATGGCCTTGCGCGCGGTCCGCAATCCCCTGGTGCTCGGCCGGACGCTGCTGGACGGCGCCGCCATGCTGATGTTCACCTCGGCGCTGGTGCACATGCGGATCGCCGACCTTTCGGCGATCAACCTCGCCTCGCCGCTGATCATCACGGCGCTCGCGGTCATCGTCCATCGCGAACAGGTCGGATGGCGCCGCTGGAGCGCGATCGCGGTCGGCTTCGTCGGTGTGCTGTTCGTGGTCAAGCCGACGCCCACCGCGTTCGACGTCTGGGCCCTGGTCGGGCTCGGTTGCGCCTTCGCGGGCGCCTCGCGCGACCTGATGACCCGCAGCGTCGATCCCGCCATCCCGGCGATCGTGATCTCCTTCATGGCGGCCGTGGGCGCGACGATCGTCGGCCTCGTTCTCGGCCTCTGGGAGGTGTGGCGTCCCATGGCGCCGGCCGATCTCGGCATCGTCGCGATCTCGGGCGTGTTCCTCGCCATCGGCAACCTCCTGATCGTCATCGCCTTCCGCGCCGGCGAGGTCGCCGTGGTCGCGCCGTTCCGCTATACGCTGCTGATCTGGGCGGCGATCGGAGGCTATCTGGCATTCGGCGAGGTGCCGGATGGCTGGGCCGTGCTGGGAGCCGCCCTGATCGTCGGCAGCGGCCTCTATGCGCTGCATCGCGAGGTGGTGCGTCGGCGCGCGCTCGCCGCGCCGCTGCGGCCGGCCGAATGATCAGGCCGCTGATCCGCGCGTGAGCGCCATCAATTCGCCGGCCGAGAGAGATTCGGGCTCGAAGCGCAGGCCGAAGGACGCCGCCGTGGTCCAGGCGACGCGTGCGGTGAGCGGGCGCAGCCGCGGCAGGCGCATCGTGACGATCGCGCCGGCCGTCAAACCCGGCACGATCGCGAGCCGCGCGCCGCTCCGGCTGACGTCGAACACGCGCCTCTCGACCGTGACGCCGTTTGCGGCGATCGCCGCCGTCAGCTCGACCTCGAAGCGGGTATGCTCGCGCTGATCCGCGCGCAGCGCGTCGCGCACGATATTGGGAATGTCGGCGCGCAGGCTCTCGGAGGCACGGTGGATCGCAGCCACCACGCCGGCGACCTCGCTCGCGCTCGCGGTCGAGTCCGCGACCATGTCGGCGATGCCGGTCATCCGCGCCGCCACGTCCGTGACCGCGGCGTGCGTACCGCGTACGCTCGCGACGAAGCCCGCGGTGGCGCCGCGCTGCTGCTCCATGGCGACCGCCACCGAGCCGGTCACCGCGGAGAGCTGCTCGACGGCATCCGCGATCGCGGCGATCGACTCCACGGCATCCGCGGTGGCGGACTGGATCTCCGCGATCTTTCCGCCGATCTCGCTGGTCGCCCGCGCGGTCTGGGTGGCGAGCCCCTTCACCTCGCTCGCCACGATCGCGAAACCGCGCCCGGCCTCGCCGGCACGCGCCGCCTCGATCGCGGCGTTGAGCGCGAGCAGGTTGGTCTGCTCGGCGATGGCCGCGATCACGCCGACGATGTCGCCGATATCCTCGGCGGCGCGGGCGAGCGCGCCGATCGTCCGGCGCGACGCGCCGGCGCGCCCGGCCGCCGCCTGGCCGACCTGCGAGCCGCGCTCGACCTTGCCGGCGATGTCGTCGATCGCCGCGATCACCTCGTCGGACAGCCGCGCCGCATCGGCGTTGAGCGCGCGCGAGGACTCGGCGGCCGCAAGCGTCTCGGCGGACGCGCCGCTCACGGCCGCAAGAGCAGCGCGCATGTGCTCGGTCCGCTCGCGCAGGGCCGCCGCGCCTTCGACGATGGTGCGCGTGCCGCTCTCGGTCGCGGTCTCGATGCGTGCCGCCATGGTCGCGAGGTTGCGCCGACGCGATGCCCGCTCGTCCTGCTCGAGGGCGCTCCGGTCGCAATCCTCCTGATGGCGCCCACGCACGAGCATCGCGAGCCGTCGCGCGGCGTCGGAAAGGCGGGCCAATTCCGCGCCGGAGGGAGCTTCCGGGAGGACCGCCGCCATCACGGCGGTCGCGTCACGCATGGACGCCGCCAGGGATCGCGCGACCGCGAGGGCGAGGCCGGCGGCGAGGGCCGATACCCCGAGCTCCGCCCAGCCCGGCCGCGTTCCCGAGACGAGCTGCCATGCGAGCAGAAATCCGACCGGGACGAGGGCGACGCCGAGCAGTCGGACGGTCAGATGGCGCATGAAAGCCCCTCGGCCCGGCCGCCGCGCGCCGCCGAGGCGCGCGAGGCCGGTCGGATTCATCTTGAGTTAGCTTGCTCTTACGTAGTTAACCGTAGGTTAGCCCCGCACTCTCGCAACCTGCCTGCCCGGGTCTCCGGAGGCCGGGAACCACGCGGCGGAGCGCCATTTCGCGGATGCGAACTTTCGATTGACGCCGCCCGCGCGGTCGGGCCTAAGGTGCCGCGCCGTGGCCGGGATGGGGCCGGCGTCGACACCATAACAAGAACGGTCACACAAGTGACCCCGGAGGGGACAGAGGTGAATGCGCTGTTGGCCTTGAGCCGCGCCATCGACGCGGTGAATTCCCGGTTGGGCAAGTGGATCGCCTGGATGATCATGGTGGCGGTGCTCGTGTCCGCCACCAATGCGGTCGTCCGCAAGTTGTTCGACATGTCCTCGAACGCGTGGCTGGAGCTGCAGTGGGTGCTGTTCGGGACGGTGTTCCTGCTCTGCGCCCCGTGGACGCTGCGCGTGAACGAGCACATCCGCATCGACATCGTGAACAGCATGTTCCCGAAACGGGTGCGCGACTGGATCGACGTGGTCGGCCATGCCCTCTTCCTGCTGCCGCTGACCATCGTCATGATGGTCACCTCGCTGCCCTTCTTCCTGCGCTCCTATGCGATCAACGAGCAGTCCCTGAACGCGGGCGGACTCCCGCAGTGGCCCGCCAAGTCGCTGGTGCTGATCGGCTTCGTGCTCCTGTTCTTCCAGGGCATCTCGGAGCTGGTGAAGCGCATCGCCGTGATGCAGGGACGGATTCCCGACCCCTATCTCACGACGGGCGGCGCCCATGCGGCCGCGGAGGCCGAGGCCGAGCGCCTGCTGGCCGAGCTGAAGCAAGAGTCGCGTTGAGTTCCCGGCCGCGTTCGGAGTGACGACATGACGGCGTTCCTGATCCACAACATGGCGCCGATCATGTTCGCGGCGCTGGTGGTGTTCCTGCTGCTCGGATACCCGGTGGCCTTCGCGCTCGCCGCCAACGGCTTGATCTTCGGGCTGATCGGCATCGAGCTCGGGCTGTTCCGGCCCGACTTCCTGCAGGCGCTGCCCGAGCGAATCTACGGGACCATGGCGAACGACGTGCTGCTCGCCATCCCGTTCTTCACCTTCATGGGATTGATCCTCGAACGCTCGGGCATGGCCGAGGACCTGCTCGACACGGTCGGCCAGGTGTTCGGCTCGATGCGCGGCGGGCTCGCCTATGCGGTGGTGTTCGTGGGCGCGCTGCTCGCCGCGACCACCGGCGTCGTGGCGGCCTCGGTGATCTCGATGGGCCTGATCTCGCTGCCGATCATGCTGCGCTACGGCTACGACCGGAAGCTCGCGACCGGCGTGATCGCGGCCTCGGGCACGCTGGCGCAGATCATTCCACCCTCGCTGGTGCTGATCGTCATGGCCGACCAGCTCGGCCGCTCGGTCGGCGACATGTACGAGGGCGCCTTCATTCCGGGCCTGGTCCTTTCGTCGCTCTATGCCGGCTACATCTTCCTGGTCACCCTGCTCTATCCGAACTCGGCGCCGGGCCTGCCGCTGGAAGCGCAGACGCTGCGCGAGCCGGGGTCGCAGAACACCAGGATCGAGGCGCTCATCGCGGCGGCCGCCGCGGTCGCGCTCAGCTACCTGATCGTGATGCGCACGGGACTCGCCGGCACCACGGCGGGCCTGCTTCCGCAGGCCGTCAATCTCGGCCTGTGGTCGATCGTGTCATTCGCGATCCTGCTCTACGTCCTGCGCGGCGCGGCGAACATGATGACCTCTTCGCTGTTCGCCGCCGTCGCGCTCGCGACGACGACCGCGGTGATCGCGATGTCGTTCACCGAGGTCCGGGCCGGCGCCGACTACGTGGTGCTGACGATGACGATCACCGTCGCGGTCGCCTTCTCGATCGCCGTCCTCAACCGCTTGCTCCGCCTCAAGCTGCTCTCGCTGCTCGCCGAGCGGGTGATCTTCGTGATGGTCCCGCCGCTCGCCCTGATCTTCCTGGTGCTCGGCACCATCTTCATCGGCGTCGCAACGCCGACCGAAGGCGGCGCCATGGGGGCGAGCGGCGCGATGATCCTCGCCCTGATGAAGCGCCGGCTCACCTTCGATCTCACGCGCCAGGCGATCGAATCCACCGCCAAGCTCTCGGCCTTCGTGGTGTTCATCCTGATCGGCGCGCGCGTCTTCTCGCTGACATTCTACGGCGTCGACGGCCACCGCTGGGTCGAGGAGATGCTGGTCTCGATGCCGGGCGGCCAGCTCGGCTTCCTCACCTTCGTCATGGTGTTCGTCTTCGTGCTGGCGTTCTTCCTCGACTTCTTCGAGATCGCCTTCATCGTGATTCCGCTGCTCGGCCCGGCGGCGGAACGCCTCGGCATCGACCTCATCTGGTTCGGCGTGATGCTCGCGGTGAACATGCAGACCTCGTTCATGCATCCACCGTTCGGCTTCGCGCTGTTCTACCTGCGCTCGGTGGCCCCGCGCGAGGCCTATCTCGACCGGATCACCGGCAAGCGCATGGAGCCCATCACGACCGGCCAGATCTATTGGGGCGCCGTGCCGTTCGTGGTGATCCAGTGCATCATGGTGGCGCTCGTCATCGCCTTCCCGCAGATGGTGCTCCACTACAAGGGCGCCGTGTCGACGATCGATCCGAAGGACATCAAGATCGAGATCCAGACGCCGGATCTGCCACCGCTCGATCTCAATATCGGGCCGCCGAAGATACAGTGACGGCAGGGCGGGCAAGCGGGGAACGCCTGACCCGCCCTCTTGTCGTTTGCGCTCGGCGCGCGGCCGGTCGCCGGCCGCGGAGTCCGGCTAGGTGCGCGTGCGCACGCGCATCATGAAGCTGTCGAAGCCGAGCTCCGCCACCTGCATCCACAAGAGTGAGTCGCTGCGGAAGGCGGTGAGGCTCTCGTACATCTTCTTGAAGTGCGGGTTGGTCTTCGACAGCGAGTCGTAGGTCTCGTTGGCGGCCTTGTAGCAGGCCTCGAGCACCTCCTGCGGGAAGGCGCGCAGCTGCACCCCCTGCCCCAGCAGCCGCTTGAGCGCGGCCGAATTGTTGGCGTCATACTTGCCCATGGTCCAGCCGACCGCCTCGTGCGAGGCCGCCAGGATCGCCGCCTGATAGTGCTTCGGCAGCTCGTTCCACTTGGCGATGTTGACGAGGTTGTGGCCCTGCGCAGAGCCTTCCCACCAACCCGGGTAGTAGTAGTACTTGGCGACCTTGTAGAAGCCGAGCTTCTCGTCGTCGTAGGGCCCGACCCACTCGCAGGCATCGATGGTGCCCTTCTCGAGCGCCGGATAGATGTCGCCGGCGGCGAGCTGCTGCGGCACCGCCCCGAGCTTGGCGATGATGCTGCCGGCGAAGCCGCCGATGCGCATCTTCAATCCCTTGAGATCGTCGACGGTCTTGATTTCCTTGCGGAACCAGCCGCCCATCTGCGCGCCGGTGTTGCCGGCCGGGATGCCAAGGGTGTTGTACTCCTTCAGCAGGGCGTTGAGCAGGTCGGTGCCGCCGGCGAAATGCAGCCAGGCGGTCATCTGCCGCATGTTGAGTCCGAACGGCAGCGCGGTGCCGAAGCTGAAGGCCGGGTTCTTGCCGACGTAGTAGTACAGCGCCGTATTGCCCATCTCGACCGTGCCGTTCTGCACGGCGTCGAGCACCTGCAATCCGGGCACGATCTCGCCCGCGGCGAAGGGCTGGATCTGGAAGCGGTTGTCGGTGATCTCGGCCACGCGCTTGCAGAAATGCTCGACGCCGCCATAGAGCGTATCGAGAGACTTCGGCCAGCTCGCGGTCATGCGCCACTTGATCTCGGGCATGGATTGCGCGACGGCCGGTGCGGCGACGGCCGACGCCGCGAGCCCGACGCCCGCGGTCTTCAGGAATTCACGACGTTTCATGGCGTTTCCCCTTCTTGATCGATGCATCGACGAAGGGGCCGGCCCGAGGGCCGCGCCCGCCTCGCAAGACCACCGAGGCACCGATCCTAGGAGAGTCCGCGTGAGGGGGGAATGCCCAACAACCCGTTGTTGCGGCGCAACACCGCCGATGTGCCGCCAGCGAGGGCGCAATCGCAAATGCGATAGGTGGCGCCCCCCCTCCCCCACGAAAAAACCCCGGAGCCGAGGCTCCGGGGTCCGATCCCACGTCGCGCGTCGCGGTGCGACCGATCGTGCGTCAGGTGCGGGCGCGCGCCCGGATCATGAAGGTGTCGAAGGTGTACTCGGCGACCTGCCACCAGAGGTACTGCTCGCCGCGGAAAGCGGTGAGCGAGTCGAACACCTTCTTGAAGTCCGCATTGGCGGCCGAGGTCTCGGCATAGACCTCGTTCGCGGCCTTGAAGCAGGCCTCGAGCACCTGCTGGTTGAACGGGCGCAGCTGCGCGCCGCCGGCGACGAGCCGCTTGAGCGCGGCCGGATTGCCGGCGTCGTACTTCGCCATCATCCAGGTGTTGGCGACATGCGAGGCAGAGCCGATGATCGACTGGTAGGCCTTCGGCAGCTCGTTCCACTTGGCGATGTTGACGAAGTTCATCAGCATCGGGCCGCCTTCCCAGAAGCCCGGGTAATAGTAGTACTTCGCGACCTTCTGGAAGCCGAGCTTCTCGTCGTCATAAGGGCCGACCCACTCGGCCGCGTCGATCGTGCCCTTCTCGAGCGCCGGATAGATGTCGCCGCCGGCGAGCTGCTGCGGGACGACGCCGAGCTTCTGCAGCACGCGGCCGGCGAAGCCGCCGATGCGGAACTTGAGGCCCTTCAGATCGTCGACGCTGTTGATCTCCTTGCGGAACCAGCCGCCCATCTGCGCGCCGGTGTTGCCCGCGATCTCGGCGTGGATGTTGTACTTCTTGTAGAACGCGTTGAGCAGGTTGAGCCCGTCGCCGAACATCATCCAGGCATCCATCATGCGCTGGTTGAGGCCGAAGGGAATCGCAGTGCCCATGGCGAAGGTGGGATCCTTGCCGACGTAGTAGTAGGGCGCCGTGTGGCACATTTCGACGGTGCCATTGGTCACCGCATCGGCGGCCTGCAGGCCGGGCACGATCTCGCCCGCGGCGAAAATCTGGATCTGGAACTTGTTGTCGGTCGCTTCGGCGACGGCCTTCGAGAAGACCTCCGCGGCGCCGTAGATGGTGTCGAGCGACTTCGGAAAGCTCGACGTCAAACGCCACTTGAGCTCCGGCGCCGACTGCGCAATGGCCGGTGCCGCGACCGCGGTGGTGGCGGCAAGACCGACGCCGGCGCCCTTCAGAAATTCACGACGTTTCATGCAGATTCCCCTTGGATGTGAGTCGCGATGGCCGGCCGTCGGATCCTCGCGCGCGAGGCAGCCCCACGGCCGACCTACCGTGGCGGCACCTTATAGGGGAAGCCGGGGTGCGACGAAACGTCTTTGCGACGGGATCCGCGGGCCGCGCCCAAACGCGGACCCGCGCCGGGACACCGCCGCGGGTGCGGCTGCGGAGGCGTTCGACTAAAGTCGAATGAACCTCCCCAGCCCGTGCGGACGCGCAGATATGACGCCGTCGCGGTGAAACCAGCTACATGCCAGCCGAGACGCCTCGTCGCTCGGGACCGCGACCACCGAACCGTTGCCCTTCCCCAAAGGCCCGCGGGGCAGAGAGCGGGCAGCCCGGGGCGTCATCCTCGACAACGCCCAGGTGCTGCAATACGGAATGAAATCGCAACGCCGACCAGCCGCGAGGACCCCTGATGCCTGCCTACCGCTCACGCACCACGACCCACGGCCGAAACATGGCGGGCGCGCGCAGCCTGTGGCGCGCGACCGGCATGAAGGACGCGGACTTCGGCAAGCCGATCATCGCCATCGCGAACTCCTTCACCCAGTTCGTGCCCGGGCACGTGCACTTGAAGGATCTCGGGCAGCTGGTGGCGCGCGAGATCGAGCAGGCGGGCGGCGTCGCCAAGGAGTTCAACACCATCGCGGTCGACGACGGCATCGCCATGGGGCACGGCGGCATGCTCTACAGCCTGCCCTCGCGCGAGCTGATCGCCGACAGCGTCGAGTACATGGTCAACGCGCATTGCGCCGACGCGCTGGTCTGCATCTCCAATTGCGACAAGATCACGCCCGGCATGCTGATGGCGGCGCTGCGCCTCAATGTTCCGACGGTGTTCGTCTCGGGCGGCCCGATGGAAGCCGGCAAGGTGCGGCTCGGCGCCGAGGCCAAGGAACAGGCGATGGACCTCGTCGACGCCATGGTGGCGGCGGCGGACGCGCGCGTGAGCGACGCCGACCTCAAGGTGATCGAGCGATCCGCCTGCCCGACTTGCGGCTCGTGCTCGGGGATGTTCACGGCCAACTCGATGAACTGCCTCACCGAGGCGCTGGGGCTGGCGCTTCCCGGCAACGGCACGGTGCTCGCCACCCATGCCGACCGCAGACGGCTGTTCGTCGAGGCCGGGCACCTGGTCGTGGATCTCGCGCGCCGCTACTACGAGCAGGACGACGCGTCCGTCCTGCCGCGCAGCATCGCGAGCTTCGCGGCTTTCGAGAACGCCATGGCGCTCGACATCGCGATGGGCGGCTCGACCAACACGGTGCTGCACCTGCTGGCGGCCGCCCACGAGGCCGGGGTGGACTTCACCATGCGCGACATCGATCGCCTGTCGCGCGGCGTGCCGGTGCTCTGCAAGGTCGCGCCGTCGGTGC
Organism: Bradyrhizobiaceae bacterium; assembly: GCA_003105195.1. Lineage (GTDB taxonomy): Bacteria > Pseudomonadota > Alphaproteobacteria > Rhizobiales > Xanthobacteraceae > FEB-22. The sequence continues at coordinate 523 of PQAH01000104.1, read as the reverse complement.
CGGACGTGCATGTCGAGGACGTGCATCGCGCCGGGGGAGTCATGGCGATCCTGGGCGAGCTCGAACGAGCCGGCCTGGTGACGGCGAACCTCCCGACCGTGCACAGCGCGACACTCGCCGAGGCGCTCGAGCGGTGGGACGTGATGCGCAGCGGCAGCGAGGCTGTGCAGACCTTCTTTCGCGCGGCGCCCGGCGGCGTGCCGACCACCGCCCCGTTCAGCCAGGAGCGGCGCCACGCGGCGCTCGACCAGGATCGCGCCAAGGGCGTGATCCGCGACGCCGCCCACGCCTTCAGCCGCGACGGCGGCCTCGCCGTGCTCCACGGCAACATCGCGGAGGACGGCTGCATCGTGAAGACCGCCGGCGTCGATCCCGGCATTCTCAGCTTTGCGGGCCCGGCGCGGATCTTCGAGTGCCAGGAGGCGGCGTTCGAGGGCATCCTGGCCGGCCAGGTCCAGGCCGGCGACGTGGTTTTTATCCTCTATGAGGGCCCGCGGGGCGGTCCGGGCATGCAGGAGATGCT
>PQAH01000103.1 GCA_003105195.1 Bradyrhizobiaceae bacterium | reverse complement strand
GCGCGCGCCGCCGCGCATCCGGGGCACGCGACGCCGGGCGCGCCAATCGGCCTCGAATGGGCCGGCGAGGTGGTCGAGGCCGGCGCCGAGGCGCAGCACCTCGCACCCGGCGACCGCGTGATGTGCTCGGGCAGCGGCGGCTATGCCGAGTATGCGGTGTGCGACGGCGGCCGCGCCCTGCCGATGCCGGCCGGCATGGATTTCGCGGAGGCCGCGACCCTGCCGATCGCGCTCCTCACCATGCACGACGCGCTGGTGACCAACGGGCGCCTGCAAGCCGGCGATTCGGTCCTGATCCAGGGCGCGAGCTCCGGCGTCGGCCTGATGGGGCTGCAGATCGCCAAGGCGCGGGGCGCGCGCCTGGTGATCGGATCGTCCACCCACGCGGAGCGGCGCGGGCGGCTCGCCGCGTTCGGCGCCGACCGCGCGATCGATCCGCGCGACCCGGCCTGGGTCGACGCCGTGCTGGCCGCGACCGAGGGCCGCGGCGTCGAGCTGATCGTCGACATGGTTTCGGGACCGGTCGCCAACCCGAACATGAAGGCGGCCGCGGTGCGCGGCCGCATCGTCAATGTGGGGCGCCTCGGCGGCAATACCGGGGAGTTCGATTTCGACCTGCACGCGTTGCGCCGCATCGACTATGTCGGCGTGACCTTCCGCACCCGCACGGTCGCGGAGGTGCGCGAGATCGTCCGGCGCATGCGCGCCGACCTGTGGGATCTGGTGACGGCCGGCCGGCTGCGGCTGCCGATCGACCGCAGCTTTCCCCTGGAGGAAGCCGCGGCCGCGCAGGCGCACATGCGCGCGAACGCGCATTTCGGCAAGATCGTGCTCACGATATGACGCGGAACCGCGGCGAAACCATCGACCGCACGGTGCGTTGACGGTTCGACCCCACCCCCGACCGTGGCGAGAGCAAGAAATGCAGATCCCCGTCGAGATCGCCTTCCACAACATCGACAGCCTGCCCTGGGCCGAGGACGAGATCCGCGCCCGGGTCGCCAAGCTCGAGAAGCTCTACGACCGGCTCACCACCTGCCGGGTGCGCGTCGACCAGCGCGCCCGCAACAGCAACGGGACGATCCCGCCGGTGGTGCGCATCGAGATGAGCATTCCGGGGCACAAGGACCTGGTGGTGAGCCACGAGCCCGAGCACCTGCAGCACAAGTTCCAGGCCCCCGACCTGCACAATGCGATCAACGAGGCGTTCCGGATCGCCGAGGACCGGCTGGTCGAATTCAAGAAGCAGCGCCAGGGGCGCACCAAGGAACCGCACCACGATGCCGAGAACCAGTTCCTCGGCCAGGTGGCCGAGAAGAACCCCGACGAGGATTTCGCCTTCCTGATGACCAAGGAAGGCGGGCTGCTCTACTTCCATCGCAACAGCGTGCTCGCGGGCGACTTCGACTCGCTCGAGCGCGGCGACGTGGTCGCCTATGTGGAGCAGATGGGCGACACCGGCCCGGTCGCCGCCAAGGTGCGCGTGAAGGCGAAGGCGTGATCCTTTCACGCAGCCCGGAGCCCGCACGAGCGCAGCGACACGCGCGAGCGGCGTCCCCGGGTCTCACTTCGCTCATCCGGGATACGGCGCCACGGCCGTTTCCTTGCACCCCCTGCGACGCTCCGTTAGTACTGCCCCGTCCTTCTCGACGGGGTGATCGATGCCGCTGTTCAGTTTCGGCGAGGACCGGCCGGATGTGGCGCCGCAGTGCTGGGTGGCCGAGAACGCGTTCGTGATCGGCCGGGTGCGGATCCGCGCCGGGGCGAGCATCTGGTTCGGGGCGGTGCTGCGCGGCGACAACGAGTGGATCGAGATCGGCGAGCGAACCAACATCCAGGACAACTGCACGCTCCACACCGATCCGGGATTCGCGATCACGATCGGGGCCGGCTGCACGGTCGGCCACAACGCGGTCGTGCACGGCTGCACGATCGGCCGCAACACGCTGATCGGCATGGGCGCGATCGTGATGAACGGCGCCAAGGTGGGCGACAACTGCGTGATCGGCGCCGGCGCGCTGATCCGCGAAGGCATGGTGGTCCCCGACAACAGCCTGATGGTCGGCAGCCCGGCGCGCAAGATCCGCGACCTCGACGCGGCGGCGGCCCGGTTCAACACCATGGCGGCCGACGTCTACTTCAACCGCTGGCAGAGCTACGCGGCCACGTTCAAGCGCGTCCCGTAGCCCGAGGCCGGGGCGCCTACAGGCCTTTCGCCTGCTCGCGCAGCACGAATTTCTGGATCTTGCCGGTGGCGGTGGTCGGCAGCGAGCCGAACACCACGGTCTTCGGCGCCTTGAAATGGGCGATCTGGTCGCGGCAGAAGGCGATCAGCTCGTCGGCCGTCGCCGCCATGCCGGGCTTGAGCTGCACGAAGGCGCACGGCGTCTCGCCCCATTTCTCGTCCGGCCGCGCCACCACGGCGGCGAGCTGCACGGCCGGGTGACGGTAGAGCGCGATCTCGACCTCGACGCTCGAGATGTTCTCGCCGCCCGAGATGATGATGTCCTTGGCGCGGTCCTTGATCTCGACATAGCCGTCGGCATGCTCGACCGCGAGGTCGCCGGTGTGCATCCAGCCGCCGCGGAACGCCTCGGCGGTCGCCTTGGGATCCTTGAGGTAGCCGAGCATCACGGTATTGCCGCGGATCATGATCTCGCCGACGGTCCGGCCGTCGCGCGGCACCGGCGCGAGCGTCTTCGGATCCGCGACCATCTGGCCCTCGACCACGGGATAGCGCACGCCCTGCCGGGCGGTGAGCGCGGCGCGCTCCTCGAGCGGCAGCGTGCCCCACCCGTCCTGCGGCACGCACAGCGTGGACGGCCCCTGCAGCTCGGTCATGCCGTAGATATGGGTGACGCGGAAGCCGAGCTCCTCCATGCCCTTGATGATCTTGGCAGGCGGCGGCGAGCCGCCGGTCTGGATGTCGACGATGTGGTCGAAGCTGCGGCGCTGCTCCGCCGGCGCGCTCACCAGCATGTTGAGCACGGTCGGCGCGCCGCACATGTGGGTGACGCGGTGCTCGACGATGAGATGGAAGATCACCGCCGGATCGACCCGCCGCAGGCAGACATGGGTGCCGGCCATGGCGGTGACCGACCAGGGGAAGCACCAGCCGTTGCAGTGGAACATCGGCAGGGTCCAGAGATAGACCGGCTGCGGCGGCAGCGGCCAGGCCATCACGTTGCCGACCGCCTCCAGGAACGTGCCGCGGTGGTGATAGACCACGCCCTTGGGATTGCCGGTGGTGCCCGAGGTGTAGTTCAGCGCGATGGCGCTGCTCTCGTCGGCCACCGGCGCGCCCGCGAAGTCCGGCGCGCCGGTGGCGATGAGGTCCTCGTAGGTGGTCTCGCCCAGGCGCTCGCCCGGCCCGTCATGGAGCGGATCGTCGACGTCGACGACCAGGGGGCGCTTCTTCAGACGCGCCAGCGCCGGGCCGACCTGGCCCGCGAACTCGCGGTCGGTGATCAGCACCTTCGCTTCGCCATGACCCAGGATATAGGCGACGGTCGCGGCGTCGAGGCGGGTGTTGATGGTGTTGAGCACCGCGCCCAGCAGCGGCACGGCGAAATGCAGCTCCAGCATGGCCGGGACATTGGGCAGCATCGCCGAGACCGTGTCGCCCGCGCGCACGCCGCGCCGGGCGAGCGCGGAGGCGCAACGCCGCACGCGCGCCTCGAGCTCGCGATAGGTGAAGCGCTCCGCGCCGTGGATCACGGCGACCCGCTCCGGATGAATCGCCGCGCTGCGCGGCAGGAAGGCGACGGGGCTCAGCGGCGCGAAGTTGGCCGGATTCGGCTTGAGGCTCGCGAACAAGCCCGCGCGCCGCGGCGTGGCAGCCTTCTTCGCGCGCCGGGCCGGGACGATCTTCTTCCGGGTCGCGGGTCTTGCGGAACGCTTGCGCGCCTCGTTCTGTCGCAACGCCCGAGTCTTGCGCTTGGCCATGGCCGTCCTCCCCTGCCCCGGCCCGCCGCTTGTTCGCGCGATCCTTGTGGCCGGCTCCTGTCATCATGACCAAATCCCGCGCCCTTGGCCACCGGGGCATTGTGCAGTGCCCGCGAGCGACGAGCCGATATACGAGCGCGCCGCCGGCGTGTTAGGCTCGTGCAGAACCGCGGGCTCCGAGACGGCCGCAGAAGCCGCGCCGCCCGCGGGAGGAACCTACAAGGGAGGGACTGATGTACGGCAAAGTGGCTGTCATTGCGGCGTCGCTCGGCGTCATCGGCGCGCTCGGCGCCGCACCCGCATTCGCGCAGGAACGCACCGTCAAGATCACCGGCTTCGGCGCCAAGTCCGGCGTGGTGCGCGTCTTCGGCATCAACAGCGAGGCGGCGCTCAAGGCCGCCGCCGAGGAGATCAACAAGGCGGGCGGCGTCACCCTCGGCGACGGCACCAAGGGCAGGTTCGCGATCGAGTTCCTCGACGACCGCTGCAATGCCGAGGAGGGAATCTCGGTGGTGCGCCGCATCGCGTCGTCGGACGCCTTCGTCGCGGTCGGGCCGACCTGCTCGAACGTCGCCGAATCCCTGTTCGGCATCCTGCAGAAGAAGGTCGGCGACGCCTCCGATACCGGCCTGCAGTTCCCGATCATCGCCGACGTCGCCGCCAAGGGCGGGCTCGCGAAGATCTCGGAATGGGCGTTCCGCAACGTGCCGAGCGAATTCGAGATGTACAAGTCCTTGTTCGCCTGGCTCAAGACCCAGCACCCGGACCTGAAGACCATCTGGGGCGGGGTCGAGAAGGACTTCGCGCACTCCAACGCGACCTTTGGCGTGATGAAGTCGCAGGCCGAGACCAACGGGCTGAAGGTGCTCGGGCAGAGCGAGTGGCTGCTCGCCGACACCACCTTCTCGACCCAGGTGCGCGAGATGCGGCGCGCCAATCCGGACATCGTCGCGATCTCGGCGCACCCGTTCACCACCTGCGGCGTGCTCAAGGAAATGGACCGCCAGGGCGTCAAGCCGAAGCTGCTGATCGGGCTCACCTCCTCCTCGAGCATCGAAACGCTGCAGGGCTGCGCCAAGCAGGCCGAAGGAATCATCATCCCGACCAGCTTCGCCCCGGTCACGCCGGAGGCGAAGAAGGCGGCCGAGCAGGTCGCCAAGCTCGGCGGCAGCGCCGACCTGCACAGCGCGGCGGCCTACGAGATCATGTTCATCCTCAAGGACGTGATCGAGAAGCAGAAGATCATGGCCAAGGCCGACACCGTGCAGGCCGACCGCGTGAAGATGCGCGAAGGGCTGGCGGCGCTGAAGGAGACCAACGGGCTCCTCGGCAAAGTCGGCCGCACGCCGGACCGCGAGGCGATCAAGCCGTTCCTGTTCGTCCACGCCAAGGACGGGAGCTGGCAGGTCCTCTACAAGCCCGCCTCCTGATCCCCCGGGCAGCGAAGCGAGCCGCGGCGCGGGCCGCGGCTCGCTTCCCGTTCCCGCCGCCAGGCGCCGCCCACCGTGGATATGCTCGACCTCATCGACGCCCTGCAGTCGGTCGCCGACGGCGTGCTGTTCGGCGCGACCTATGCGCTGCTCGGCATCGGCTTCACGCTGATCTTCGGCGTGATGCACAAGATCAACCTCTCCTATGCGGCCGCCTCGATCGGCGCCGCCTATGCGAGCCTGCTGCTGCTCGCCGGCGTCAAGGCGCCGCCGGTCCTGGTGTTCCTGATGGCGGCGGCCTGCGGCGGGGTGATCGGTGCGCTCGTCTATTTCGTCGCCTTCCGCTTCATCCCGCTCGCGAACCCGCTCGCCACGCTGATGTCGACGGTCGGGCTGCTGCTGCTGATCGACGAGATCGTGGTGCACGCCACGGCCGGCGTGCCGCTCAACTATCCGGCCCTGTTCTCGGACGTCGTGATCCGCGCCGGCGCCTTCAACCTGCGCGGCGACCTGATGTTCGTGTTCGCGCTCGGCTGCGTCGCCATGGTGCTGTTGTGGGCGCTGCTCTACCGCACGCGGCTCGGCATCGCGACGCGCGCGGTCTCGCAGCAGCCGGTCGCCGCGCAGCTGTGCGGGATCAGCATCGACGGGGTCAACATCCTCACCTTCGTGATCACGGGCGTGCTCGGCGGTCTCGCCGGCGCCATGACGGGCGCGGCGATCGGCGTGCTCTCGCCGCTGCTGTCGCTGCCGCTCACCGTGAAGGGCCTGATCGTCACCGTGATCGGCGGGCTCGGCAGCATCCCGGGCGCGATCGTCGCGGGACTGCTGGTGGGCGGAATCGAGAACGTGGTCCAGTTCTTCCGCGGCGTCTCCGAGCGCGACCTCTACGTGATGATGCTCTTGTTCGCGTTCCTGGTGTTCCGGCCGGGCGGCCTGTTCGCGCCGGCGGCGGGCCGGGACTGAGGAGGGGCGATTGGATTTCTATCTCGGCCTCGTCCAGATCATCGGCGTCCACACGCTGCTCGGGCTCTCCGCCTATTGCGTGCTGCTGACCGGGCAGGTGAGCCTCGCCCAGGCCGGCTTCTTCGCGGTCGGCGCCTATGTGGCCGGCATGCTCACGGTGCTCGGGGGCTGGCCGCTGATCCCGGCGCTCGCGGTCGCGAGCCTCGCCGCCGGCATCGTCGCCTGCGCGGTCGGCTTCCCGGCGTTGCGCGTCAAGGGGCTGATGCTGGTGGTCGCGACCACGGCCTTCGGCGAGGCGGTGCGGCTGTTCTTCTTCAACTTCACCTACCAGCTGGAGCGCGGCGAGCTGCGCATCGGCCCGCACGGCGGCGAGGGCTTCCGGCAGATCCGCTATTTTCCGGAGAACGGCTGGAGCACGCTCGATGTGATGCTGTTCATCTGGGTGGTGGTGATCGCCGTCATGGCGGCGCTCTGGTGGATGGACCGATCGCGCATCGGCGCGGTGCTGCGCGCGGTCGGCGAGGACGAGCTCGCGGCGCAGAGCAGCGGCATCAACGTCACGGCCGTGAAGGTCTCGGCCATGACCATCGGCGGGCTGATCGCGGGGCTCGGCGGCGGCCTGTTCGCCCACTACACGACCCATATCGAGCACGTGCAGTTCGGCGTGGTGCTCGCCACCTTCGCGGTCGCCTACCCGATCCTGGGCGGGCTCTCCAACGTGTTCGGCACGCTGATCGCCGTCATCTTCATCCAGGGATTCCTGATCGAAGGGCTGCGCTTCATGGGCGACTGGCGCAACCTGCTGTTCGGCGGCCTGATCGTGCTCGCCATGATCGTGCGGCCGCGCGGCCTGATCGACGCCGGCACGCTGGTGGCGCTGAAGCGCCTGCTGCGCAGGGGAGAGCGCGCCGGTGCTTGAGCTCAGACGCCTGACCAAGTATTTCGGCGGCGTGCGCGCGGTCGACGGTGTCGACCTCACGGTGGCAGAGGGCGAGATCCTCGGCCTGATCGGGCCGAACGGCTCGGGCAAGAGCACCATCATCAACCTGATCTGCGGCCTGTTCCCACTCACCGACGGCGAGGTCGTGTTCCGCGGCACCGACATCTCGACCCTGCCGCCGCACGAGCGGGTGGCGCTCGGAATCGCCCGCACCTTCCAGAACATCCGCCTGTTCGGGCAGCTCACGGTCTGGCAGAACCTGTGGGTGGCGCAGAAGGCGCGCGGACAGGGGCGCGGCTTCCTGCGCGGCTGGCTCGGCGGATCGCGACACGACCGCGTAGCGATCGACAAGACCCTCGACTTCTTCGACCTCGGCCACAAGCGCGACGAGCTCGCCGGCAATCTCGCCTTCGGCGAGCAGCGGCGGCTCGAGTTCGCCCGCGCCTTCGCGGCGAAGCCGTCGCTGCTGCTGCTCGACGAGCCGGCCGCCGGCATGAACGCCGAGGAGATCGACCAGCTCGACGCGCGCATCCGGCAGCTGCGCCGCGAGGGCGTCACGATCGTGCTGATCGAGCACCATGTGGAGCTCGTGATGTCGGTGACCGACCGCATCGCGGTGCTCAATTTCGGGCAGAAGATCGCCGAGGGAACGCCCGCGGAGATCCAGACGAACCCCCTGGTGCGCGAGGCCTATCTCGGCACCCAGACCGCCGCGTGACCCGCCATGCTCGACGTCGCCGACCTCGTCACCGCCTACGGCAAGATCGAAGCCCTGAAGGGAGTCTCGCTGCGGGTGGAGAGCGGCCGGATCACCTGCCTGCTCGGCCCGAACGGCGCCGGCAAGACCACGCTGATGATGACGATCGCCGGGATCCTGCAGCCGCGCCGCGGCACCGTCCGGCTCGACGGGCAGGAGCTCACCGGGCTGACGCCGGCCCGCATCGTCGCGCAGGGCGTCGCGCTCGTGCCGGAGAACCGGCTCGTGTTCCCGCAGATGAGCGTGCACGAGAACCTGCTCGCCGGCGCCTACCAGCGGCGCGGGCGCGGCGAGATCGCGAGCGACGTCGAGCGCATGTATGCGCGCTTCCCGCGCCTGCAGGAACGGCGCGCGCAGCTCGCCGGCACGCTCTCGGGCGGCGAGCAGCAGATGCTCGCGGTGGCGCGCGCGCTGATGTCGCGGCCGCGCGTGCTCTTGATGGACGAGCCCTCGCTCGGGCTCGCGCCGCTGGTGGTGGCGGAGATCTTCCGCATCGTCGGCGAGCTCAATCGCGACGGCACGACCATCTTCCTGGTCGAGCAGAACGCCCACATGGCGCTGCAGGTCGCGCACCACTTCTACCTGATGGAGCAGGGACGCGTGACCTTCAGCGGCACGCCGGGCGAGCTCGCCGAGGACGAAGTCGTGCAGCGCGCCTATCTCGGGGCTCGTCGCGCCGCGGGGTGACGGCCGATGATCGACTTCTTGCAGAACACCATCGACGGCGTGATGACCGGCGCCTCCTACGCGCTGCTCGCACTCGGCTTCACGCTGATCTTCGGGGTGATGCGCCGGCTCAACCTCTCCTACGGGCCCTCGATCATGGTCGGCGCCTATCTGGGCACGCTGGCGCATCTCCACCTCGCGGCCGGGCCGCTCGGGGTCGCGGCCGTCACGGTGGCGGGCGCGGTGCTCGCCGGCCTCTATGTGGAGCGGCTCTGCTTCGCGCCCATGGCGGCGGGCGCGGGGATCGCCGCCATGGTGTCGAGCTTCGCGATCTGGATGCAGCTCGAGCAGGCCGCGATCCTGGTGCTGCCGCGTCACACCTACCCGTTCCCGCCGCTCGCCAGCGCGACGGCCTGGCTCGGCCCGTTCCTCTTGCGCCTCGACCAGCTGATCATGCTGGCGAGTGCGCTCGTCCTCGCGCTCGGCGTGCAGGCGCTGCTCTACGGAACGCGCTTCGGCCTCGCGCTGCGGGCGATCATCGGCAATCCGACCGCCGCGCACCTGGTCGGCATCGACGTCCGGCGCGCGACCGTGCTCGCCTTCGCGCTCGCCTCGGCGGTCGGCGGGGTCGCGGGCTTCCTGGTGCTCGCGAGCGACGCCCAGGTCACCCCCATGTTCGGCATGTGGGCGACGATGAAGGGGCTGATCGCCATGATGATCGGCGGCCTCGGCTCGATTCCGGGCGCGCTGGTGGGCGGCCTGCTGCTCGGCGTGGTCGAGGCGCAGAGCCAGTGGTATCTCGGGCCGCAGCTGCGCGACCTCGCGGCCTACGTCCTCCTGTTCGCCTGCCTGGTGTGGCGGCCCGGCGGCCTGTTCGGCGCCGCGCCGGTGCGCGACCTCGCGCGCGGCCGGAGCCTCTGACATGGACGACTACCTGGTCGGCGTCCTCTCCAATATCGGCGTCGTCTCGTTCGTCGCGCTCTCGGCCTACCTGCTGCTGCTCACCGGCGCGATCTCGTTCGGCCAGCAGGCCTTCTTCGCGATCGGCGCCTATGCGGCCGGGGTCGCCACGGCGCTCTGGGGCTGGCCGCTCGCGGCCGCGCTGGCGCTCGGGGCTGCGGTCTCGGCCGCCGCGGCCGCGGCGGTGGGCCTGCCGACGCTGCGGCTGCATGGGCTCTATTTCGCGGTCGCGACCCTCGCCTTCGCCGAGATGGTGCGGCTCCTGTTCGAGCTCGCGCGCTACCAGGTGGAGATCGACGGGGAGCTGGTCGGGCCGAACGGCGCCGACGGCTTCCGCGGCATCCGCTACATCTTCGAGCACGACCTGGGGCCGCTGCAGTTCCTGGCGCTGATCTACGGCCTGCTCGCCGCGGTGCTGATAGGGTTCATGCTGATGGAGCGCTCGCGTCTCGGCGTCGCGCTGCGCATGGTGGGCGAGGACGAGGTGCTGGCGTCGCTCAACGGCATCGCGGTCGCGCGCCTCAAGATCCTCGCGGCCGGGCTCGCGGGAGCGCTGGCGGGCCTCGGCGGCGGCCTCTATGCACATCTCACGACCTATGTGGAGCCGCGCATGTTCGACGTGATGCTCGGCGTGCACAGCCTCGCCTACGGCCTGATCGGCGGCCTCGGCACCGCCTTCGGCCCGCTGGTCGGCGTGCTGATCGACATCGGGCTCCTGGAATCCATCCGCCCGCTCGCCGGATACCGCATGATCGTGTTCGGCGGCCTGGTCGCCCTGCTCCTGATCGCGCGGCCGCGCGGCCTGCTCGACGAGGCGGCGGTCCACTGGCTGCAGCGGGCCTGGCGCCCGAGGAGACGACCATGATTCATGCGACCCGGGAACTGGCTGTCGTGGCCGCCGTCGCGGCGCTGCTCGCGTCCGGCGAGGCCGTTGCGCAACAGATCCGCGCCAAGGCCGAGGTGACCTGCCGCCCGGCTCCGGACGTGCTCGAATACGACTGCACGGTCACGCTCACCAATGCCCGCACCCGCGCGCCGCTGCCGGGCGTGGAGCTGACGATCGGGGCCGACATGCCCTCGATGCCGGGGGCGCACAGCGTCGCTCCCGTCAAGACCGCCCCCGGGGCGGCGCCCGGAACCTACCAGGGACGGCTCGCCCTCGAGATGCACGGCGACTGGGCGCTCTCGCTCAATCTCGCGGGGCCGCTGCGCGACCGCGTCGTCAAGGTGCTGCGCTTCGAGCCCGACAGCGTCGGCGAGCCCGCGGCCCGCACCGCCCCGGGGCGCCGGCCCCGGCACTGAAATTTTTCGCCAATCCCCTGTCGGAGAGGGGCGCGTGGCGCCGTCCTTCGGGGCGAGCGCGATGCCCCGCATGTTTCATCGGCGAAACACCGGGCGACATCGTGCCGAAACGAGACTCGGTTAGCCTCTTCCCAAGTGAACGAAACAACGAGAACAGCCATGTTGGCTTTCCAGATCCTGGGCGTCGTCTTCGTCGGGCTCTTCCTCGCCGCACTCGTCCCCCAACGAGCCTGAGCGTCCCCCTCACGACGGGAGAGACCGATGAGGACGCCGCACCCGATCGCACTTCCGCTGGCAGCCGCGCTGTGCATCGCACTGGCGCCGCTGCCGGCGGGCTCTCGCGGCCAGGGCTGCGACCTCGTCGCCGGACCGGCCGGCATGCCCGAGCCGAGCTACTCGGCCACCGCCCGCAAGGCCTGCGCGATCTACCTCAACATCGCGACCGACGCGCAATAGCGCGGCGCGCCGGCCGTTTGTTTCCCCTCGGAAACATTCGGCGACAAACCGCCGAAACACGACCGCGCTAGTCTCTCCATCGAACACGGATGCGGCCCCCGGCCGCGAAACCCCGAGATCCCGACGAACCGGTGAACACCATGCTCCGCCCCCGCATGTTCGTCCTGCCGCTCTTCGCCCTCATCGTGATCGCCTCGCTGCCGCGCCCGGCCGAGACCGTGGCTCCCGCCGTGACCGCCTGCGCGGCCACCCTGGCGAGCGATGCGGCCACCCGCCGCCACGCCGCGAAGCCGCCCTGCGAGCCCGGCCGCGGCCAGTTGGCCCTCGCCGGCTCGAGCCACTGATTTCCGGAGCGCCGAACCACCGCGCGTTCCAACCGTCGCGTACCGACCCTTCGATGCTGTCTGTGACCTCCCTTCTCCTGCCCGGGCCCCCGCCCGGGCACATTCTTTTCCCGGGTCCCGGCTCCTTGCCACGCCCCCGCGCCCGGGGCGCAGTCGGGACTCGCGCGACGCTTGTCCGCTATGATGAGATCTGAGCCGGGCGGCGCGCCGCCGGCTCCCGCGCGGTCCGGTGCCCCGCCCGCCGCCGCGGCGCATGCTCCCGACAGCCCGAATGAGAGATCGGTGACGGCATCGGACCAACTGCCTGCTGCCGGGACGGTGCCCGCCGGGAACGGCGTCGAGCGCCTGATCCGCGCGCTGCCGATCCGCTGGCGCATCCTGGCGATCGCGGCCGTCAACGTCGCGGTCGCGGTCGTGCTCGCGACCCTGATCTGGGACGGCGGCAAGGTGCTGAGCACGGCCTGGAACGACCTCAGACAGGTGCGGGATTCCGACCAGCTGCTCGGCCTGGTGGAGAGCGAGACGCGGCGCCTGCAGAACCTGGTGCAGCGCTACTTCAACCGCCCCGATTCGGTGGTCTCGGCCGAGATCCTGCTCTCGCGCGAGGCGCTGCTGATCACCATGCGCAGCCGCGTCGCGGCCGACCCGATCCTCGCGCCCTCGGCGGAGGGGCTGACGGAGGCGATCGAGCGGCTCACCGACGGGTTCGGCGAGCTCCGCCTCGCCCAGGCCACCATCGCGCGCACCTACGAGAGCCAGGTGCTCAAGCCCGCCAAGCAGATGGCGAGCCTCTATGCGGGCATCGACGAAGCCACCGGCAACCGCGATTCGCCGATCTGGCCGACGCTGACCCGTTCGCGCGAGACCTATTCGGCGGCCGTGATCGCGGCGAACTCCTATTATTTCTCGCTCGCCTCCGGCGAGGCCGCGGAGGCGCAGCAGCTGCTCGGCGCCGTCGAGCAGACCATCCCGATGATGCTGGACCTGGCCGAGAACGAGCTGCAGCGCGGCCGCCTGCAGGCGCTGCGCGAGCAGACCAGCATCATGCGCGAGGGACTGACGCGGCTCGCCGAGAACTTCGAGACGCGGGCGCGGCTGCTGCGCGACGCCATCGACGGCAACCAGATCGCCATGGGCGCGATCATGGACCCGCTGTCGCGGCAGATGCGCACGCGCGCCCAGCAGGCGCAGGAGCGCTTCGACGAGACGCTGCGCAACGTCTACTGGAACGTGGCGATCGTCGCCGGCTCGTTCCTGACCGCGATCGCGCTGATGGGCATCGCGATCGCGCACAGCATCAGCGCGCCCCTGCACGAGCTGATGTCGACCATGAACGCGATCGTGCGCGGCCGCTACGACCAGCGGATCCGCGGCCTGAAGGCGCGCGACGAGATCGGCGAGATGGCGCGCGCCATGGAGGTGTTCCGCGAGAACGCCATCGCGCGGCAGCGCGCCGAGGAGGAGCTGCGCGCCTCCAAGGAGCGGGCCGAGACCGCGCTCGCGGAGCTGCGCGAGGCGCAGCGCAGCCTGATCGAGGCCGAGAAGCTCGCCGCGCTCGGCGGCCTCGTCGCCGGCATCGCCCACGAGGTCAACAACCCGGTCGGCATCAGCCTGACGGTGGCCTCGAGCCTCGCGCACCGCTCCGAGGGCTTCGCGACCGAGCTCGCCACCGGGCAGATCCGCCGCTCGCGGCTCGCCGAGTTCGTCGACGGCACGCGCGAGGCGGCGGCCCAGCTGGTCGGCAACCTGCAGCGCGCCGGCGAGCTGATCCAGTCGTTCAAGCAGGTGGCGGTCGACCGCAGCCATACCGAGCGGCGCCAGTTCGACCTCCTGGAATCGACCGAGCAGATCCTCTCCAGCCTGCGCCCCGGCATCCGCAAGTCGAACCTGACGCTGCGCGTGGACGTCCCGGCCGGGATCGTGATGGACAGCTACCCGGGCGACTACGGGCAGGTGCTGACCAACCTGTTCCTCAACGCGGTGAGCCATGCGTTCCCGGGCGGACAGAGCGGGACGATCCGCATCGCGGCGGCGCGGGTCGGCCCGAACGAGGTCGAGATCGTGTTCGCGGACGACGGCCGCGGCATGCACGAGGACGTGCAGCGGCGGGCCTTCGAGCCCTTCTTCACGACCCGCCGGCACCTGGGCGGGACCGGGCTCGGGCTGCATATCGTCTATAACCTGGTGACCCGCCGCCTCGGCGGCCGGATCGCGCTCGCCTCCGCCTTGCGCCGGGGCACCGAATTTCGGATGACCATCCCGCTGGTCGCGCCGGCCGGCGAGGCGCATCCGAGCGAGACCTCGAAATAGTGGACCCGCCATGGCCGAGGACGACGACTTCGTAACCGTGATCGACGACGAGGCGAGCCCCGTCGCGACCGGCCCGCGCTGGAAGGTGGCGGTGATCGACGACGATCCCGCGGTCCACGACGGCACGCGCTTCGCGCTCTACGACTACGCACTCAACGACCAGGGGCTGGAGATCGTCTCGGCTTTCTCGGCCGCGGAGGGACGCGAGCTCCTGCGCGCGCATCCCGACATCGCGGTGCTGCTGCTCGACGTCGTGATGGAGACCGACGACGCCGGGCTGAAGCTCGTGGAATATATCCGCCACGAGCTGAGGAACGAGACCGTGCGCATCATCCTGCGCACCGGGCAGCCCGGGCAGGCGCCGGAACGGCGCGTGATCGTCGACTACGACATCAACGACTACAAGGCGAAGACCGAGCTCACGGCCGACAAGCTGTTCACCGCCCTGACCGCGGCGCTGCGCGGCTACCAGCAGCTGCAGCGCATGGTGGAGACGCGGCGCGGGCTCGAGATCATCATCGACGCGGCCTCGGAGCTGTTCGACTTCAAGTCGATGCAGCGGCTCGCCGAGGGCGTGCTGACGCAGATCGCGAGCCTGCTCAACGTGGAATGCGCCGGCATCCTGGTGCTGCGCGACAGCGGGCGCGACGGCAAGGGGCCCTCCGTGCTGGCGGCGTCGGGCTGCTACCGCAACCTCACCGGGATCGACGTCGAGCAGGCGCTGGCGCCGGACCTGCGCAAGCTGGTGCTGCAGGCCTTCGAGAGGCGCTGCCACGACTTCATGGCGCACCGCTCGGTGCTCTACATCCAGACCGGCAGCGGGCGCGAGGTGGTGGTGCTGCTGGAGGCGCCGCGGCCGCTCTCGGCCACCGACCGGACCCTGGTCGAGGTGTTCTGCAGCCGGCTCTCGGTCGCCTTCGACAACGTGATCCTCTACGAGCAGCTGCAGGAGGCGAACAACCGGCTCGAGGAGCGGGTCGCCCGGCGCACGCGCGAGCTGACGCTCGCGAACCAGCGGCTCGCCGCCCAATGGGCGCGGCTGCGGCGCGCCAACGCCTTCAAGAACGAGGTGCTGGGGCGCGTCGCGCACGACCTCAAGAACCCGCTCGGCGTGATCATGGGGCGCGCCGAGATCCTGACCGAGTTCATCACCGCGGCGCAGGTACCGACCGAGAAGTCGCTCACCCAGGTCGAGCACATCCGCGACACCGTCAAGCGCCTCGCCGGCATGGTCGACACCCTGATCGCCGACGCCATGGTGGACGCCCTCGACATCACGATCCGGTCGGAGCCGGTGGAGCTGGTCGAGCTGGTCGAGGAAGTGATCGAGGCCGGCCAGCCGCTCGCCGAAAAGAAGAAGCAGACGATCCGCATCTCGCGGCCGCCCTCCTTCGCGATCACGGGCGACACCGACCGGCTGCGCGAGGCGATCGACAACATCGTCGGCAACGCCATCAAGTACACGCCGATCGGCGGCCGGATCGACGTCGAGGTCGCGCTCGCGGGCGGCGAGGCCTTCGTGCGGGTGCGCGACACCGGCCCCGGGCTCTCGCCCGAGGACCAGGGCCGGCTGTTCGGGCGTTTCCAGCGCCTCTCGGCGAAGCCGACCGGCGGCGAGAGCTCGACCGGGCTCGGCCTGTCCATCGCCAAGCAGATCATCGACCTCCACGGCGGCCGCATCACGGCGGAGAGCGCGGGCTCCGGCAAGGGCGCGACCTTCACCATCGTGTTGCCGCTCAACCAGCAGACATGAGGCCCATGACCAGCACGCCCCACATCATCGTCGTCGACGACGAAGCCGCGGCCCGCGAGATGGTCGGCGACTATCTGCGCATGCAGGGCTTCAACGTGACCCTGTGCGACGGCGGACGCAGCCTGCGCGCCGCCATGGCGGCGGAGGCGCCGGACCTGATCGTGCTGGACCTCAACATGCCGGAGGAGGACGGGCTCTCGATCGTACGCGACCTCAAGCAGACCTCGCCGGTGCCGATCATCATGCTGACCGCGACCGCGAGCCCGATCGACCGGGTCGTCGGCCTCGAGCTCGGCGCCGACGATTACCTGGCGAAGCCCGTGGAGCTGCGCGAGCTGCTCGCCCGCGTGCGCTCGGTGCTGCGCCGGACGGTGGCGGGCCCGGCGCCGGCCGCGGCCGCGGCCGCGGCCAAGCACGCCACGGTGCGCTTCGGCACCAAGACCCTGGACGTGGACGCGCGCTGCCTGCGCGACGACGAGGGCAACGAGCACCCGCTGACCGCGTCGGAGTTCAACCTGCTGAAGGCCTTCGCGGACAATCCGCGGCGCGTGCTCTCGCGGGAACGCCTGCTCGACCTCGCCAATGCGCGCGACCCCGACGCCTACGACCGCGCCATCGACGTGCGCGTGACCCGCATCCGCCGCAAGATCGAACCCGACCCGGAGCACCCGAGCATCATCCGCACGGTCCGGGGCGCCGGCTACCTGTTCTCGCCGGACGGCAAGGAGCGGTAGGCCCGCTACCGGAGCACCAATATTGTTTCGCCGCCGGGCCGCGGCGAAACAAAGGCGCGACAGGCGCAATACGGCCGACAAACCGGAAACCATTTCGGCCGCGGCGCGACAAACGGCGGAAAAGCCGGGGACGTAGACTTCTGCCCAGGCAAGGCGGCGTGCGCCGCGACGTTTGGGGAGACGTCCCATGATCAGCAAGGCATTGATCGGCGTATCCGCGCTCATCTCGGCCGGCCTCGTGTCGGCCTACGAGCCGCCCGCGTCGCCCGAGCTTCCGGCCGCCATGGCGATCGAGGCGCGGTTTCCGACCCCGGAGGAGCGGTTCGCGCGGCCGGACCAGCTGATGTTCTCGCCGGTCTCGCTGCTGCAGAGCGTGCCCGCCAATCTGGCGCCCGCCGCGGCCGCCCTGAAGCACGACCGGGTGCTGCCCGCCGCCTGCGGGCGGCAGGACTGGCCCTACATCGCGGCCGAATGCCTGGTCTCGGCCGACGCCGCGCCGCCGCGCCGCCCGGCCCGCGTGATCACGATCGAGCGCCGCTACGGCGAGGCGACCTCCATGCTCGCCGCCGTGGTCGCGAGCCGCTGAGCACAGCCCGTCGATGGGATGACGGGCTACGGCTTGAACAGCCGCTCCGAGGCGATGCGCGCGCCGTCCCTGAGGCTGGTGGGGCGTGTAGGGTGCAATAGGTGCGAAGCACCGTATTGCACCGGCGACGGATCCGGCCGGCGCGGCCGGTGCAATACGCCGCTGCGCGGCTATTGCACCCTACGGCTTGAACAGCCGCTCCGAGGCGATGCGCGCGCCGTCCCTGAGGCTCGTCAGCTTCGCCCAGACCACGTCCTCGGCGACGCGGCCCCAGCCCGCCGAGGTGTCGAAGCCGCAGTCGGTGCCGGCGAGCACGCGGGTCGGGTCGCCGACCGTGCGGGCGACGTTCTCGATGCGGTCGGCCACCACCTCCGGGTGCTCCACGAAATTGGTCAGCGTGTCGATCACGCCCGCCACCAGCACCTGATCGTCGGCGAGCGGGAGCTCGGCGAACAGCTTGTACTCGTGGGCGTGGCGCGGATTGGCGAAGGGCAGCACGAAGCCGCCGACCTCGGCGCGCTGCAGGATCGGCAGGATCTCGCCAAGCGGCACGTCGCGGTCGTGGGGCGATTCCGAATTGCCCCAGCACACATGAAGGCGCACGCGGTCGCGCGGCACGTTGGCCAGCGCGTCGTTGATGGTCGCGACCACCTGCGCGACGAAGTCGAGGAACACCGGCAGCGGCTTGTCCTTGAAGGTGATGTGACGCTCGAGCGCGAGGTCCGGCGCGTCCACCTGCAGCACGAAGCCGTGGCGCACGATCGCCTCGTACTCGTGGCGCACCGCGGCGCCGAGCGCCGCCAGATAGGCGGCCTCGGTGTCGTAGTGCTCGTTCTTGATCGCGGTCGCGAGAATTCCCGGCGAGGGCGCGCTCATGAAGGGCTCGACGAAGGCATCCGGATTGTGCGCGAGCACGGTCTCGAAGTGGCGGCACTCCGCCTCGATCGCCGCATCGCCGACATAGTCGACCGCGTCGATCGCCTTGGGCAGGCGGCTCAAGGCCGAGACCTGGGTCTTGGCGGCGTACTGCTCGTTCCAGATGCGCTTGAACTCGGGATAGCGGTCGACGTCGGCGCGCGAGGGGCGCTCCCAGCTGCCGCCGAGGCCCGAGAGCCGCTCCTTGAGATAGAGGAAGAAGGAGTCGCGCTGCTGCTCGCCGTTGTTGCCGACGTCGATGCCGACCTCGCGCTGCTTGGGCACGATCCATTGCACGGCGTCGAGGCCGGCGCGCGCGACTTCGGCCGGATCCACCGTCTCGCCGCGCGCCCGCAGCGCATAGAGGCGGGTCAGGTCCTTGGGGCGCGGGAGGCTGCCCGTATGGGTGGTGAGGATTCGCTCGGTGCTGCGGCGCATGGCGGTGTCCTCTGACGCTTCAATTCGACATCCGGGTCGGAAGCCAGAGCGCGAGGTCCGGCCAGGTGACGATCAGGATCAGCACGACGAACAGGATGATCTCGAACGGAATCGCGCCGATGATGACCTGGTTGAGCTTGCCGTCCCAGATGCTCTGGATCACGAACAGATTGATTCCCATCGGCGGCGTGATCTGCGCGACCTCGGCGAACATCACGAGCACGACGCCGAACAGGATCGGGTCGATGTCGTAGGTCGCGAGCAGCGGAAAGATCAGCGGCAGGGTGATCACGATCATGCCGAGGCTCTCGATGAAGCAGCCCAGCACCGTGTAGAGAATGAACAGGGCGACGAAGAATTCGGTGCGGCTGAGGTCGAGGCCGACGATGAACTCCGTGATCTTGCCGCCGATGCCGCCGAAGCTGATCGCGAAGGAGAACACGAACGCGGCGAGGATCAGGAACAGGATGTTGCCCGTGAATCGGACCGTGCTGAAGAGCGCCTGGACGAAGCCGCGCAGCGTGAGGTCGCCGAACAGGGCCCCGAGCACGATCGCCAGGAAGCAGCCGATCACGGCCGCCTCGGTGGTGGTCACGATGCCGAGATAGAGCCCGCCGAGCGTGCCGACGATGATGACCGCGAAGGGCATCACGTCGGCGAGCGCGCGGGCGAGCTCGGCGACGGATTTCGGACCGGCCTCGCGCGGAGCGGTGCGCGGAGAGACCGTCGCGTGCAGGCCGATATAGAACATGAACAGGAAGGTGGTGATGAGGCCCGGCACCACGCCCGCCATGAACAGCTTGGGCACCGAGGTCTCCGTGAAGGTGCCGTAGATGATCATGGCGAAGCTCGGCGGGATCAGGATGCCGAGGGTGCCGCCGGCCGCGAGCGAGCCGGCCGCGAGCGCCGGGTTGTAGGCGCGGCCCGTGAGCTGCGGCAACGCGACGCTGCCGATCGAGGCCGCGGTCGCGACGCTCGAGCCGCTCACCGAGGCGAAGATCGCGCAGCCCGCGATGTTGGTCTGCAAGAGCCCGCCGGGCAGCACCGCGACCAGCTTGGAGAGGCCGCCATAGATGCGGCCCGAGAGCCCGCTCACGCCGAGGATCTCGGCCATCAGCATGAACAGGGGGATCGCGGTCAGGGTGAAGCTGTTCATGCTGCCCCAGCTCACCAGGCCGAGGCCGTTGAGCGAGGCGACACCGCCCTGCATCAGGAGGTAGATGACGGCAGGCACCATGATCGCGAAGGGCACCGCCATGCCGACGCCGAGCAGCACCAGGAACAGGGCGAGCGCGATCAGGAACTGGACTTCAGGCCCCATGCGTCCCCCGCGCGCGGCGCCAGCGCCGCACCTCTCCCGTCATGGTGCGCAGGAGCGACCAGCACAGCGCCGCCGCCCCGAAGACCAACAACAGCCGCGGCAGCCACAGCGGCGTCTCCAGATATGTCGGCGCCTTCTCGCCGAAGCGCCAGGAGGCGAGCTCGAGGCGTACATATTGCCAGAGCAGCAGCGCGGCGGCGAACAGCATCAGGGCCTCGAGGGCGAGCCGCAGCGCGACGCGGCCGCGCGCCGAGAGGCGCTCCTGGACGAAATCCACGCGATGGAAGCTGCCACTGACGTGGCAGACCGAGAGGCTGAGGAAGGCGACCGCCACCAGCAGGTAGCCGGCGAGCTCGTCGGAGACCTCGTAGGAGAAGTTGAGCACCGCGCGCGTGAACACGTCGACGCCGATCAGCGCCAGCATCGCGGCGAGCGCGAGCGCGCAGGCGAGCTTGCAGGCGCGCTCGACCACGCCTTCTGCGACAGCGCCGCCGGGATCACCCGGCGGCGCCGACTCCTTCGGACCCCGAGGCGCCATCGACCCGGCTACCGCCCGAGCGCGGCGCGCACCTTGGCCAGCGCTTCCACGACCTGCGGGCCGCGCGACTTCGCCCATTCGTCCCAATAGGGCTTCATGGTCTCGGCCACCTTGGCGGCCGCCTCCGGCGTCGCCCGGGTGAGGGTGAAGCCCGCGGCGGTGAGGGTCTTGACCGATTCGGCCTCCTCCTGGCGCATCGTGTCCTGGTTCCAGCGCGCCATCTTCTCGGCCGCGGCGCGCAGCTTCTGCTGCAGGTCGGGCGAGAGCGCCTTGTAGGCGTCGGCATTGGCGATGAAGTAGGAGTTGTTCCAGTTCACCGGGACCAGATAGCCGAACTTCAGGAGGTCCTTCCAGAGCACCGCGCCGACGCCGGCCGTGAAGATGCCGTCGACGACGCCGCGGTCGAGGGCGGCCGGCACCTCGGGCGCGCTGATCGTGATCGAGGTGCCGCCGAAGCGGCGCACCATCTCGCCCTGCTCGGGCTGGGCGACGCGCAGCTTCAGCCCCTTGATGTCGTCCAGGCTCGCGATCTTCTTCTTCCCCCACACGACCTGGAGCGGATAGGTGTACTCGCCCAGCACCACCAGGCCCTTCTCGGCGAAGGCCTTGTGCAGGTAGGGCCGCAGCGCATCCGCGGCCTTGGCGAACTCCTCGTAGGACTGCACCAGGCCGGGCAGGCGCGGAATGCCGGCGACCGGGATGTTGCCGGAGTTGAACAGGTCGTCGCCCAGCTGGACGACGCCGCCCGCGACCGCCGAGGTCACGTTGGTCGGGCTGATCTGCAGCGTGCCCGAGAGGTGCAGCTTGACCTTGAGACCGCCGTTGGTCGACTTCTCGATCTCCTCGGCCAGCATCCTGGCGCCGCGCGAGGTCGCGAACTGCGGCGCCGACTGATGATGGAAGAAATTCCACTCGACCGCCGACGCCGCGACCGGGTAACCGGTCAACACGGCCGCGGCCGCAAGGATGCCCAATAGCGACTTCTGCATGGATAGTCCTCCCCGGGGCTCGGCCTGGTCGTCGCCAGGCTCTGTCTCGCGACCACGACGATCGCGCTCGGCATGCATGCGGGACTCGCTTTCGCCACCCTGCATGCAAATGTCCAGACATTTTTCTGGGTTGCTCCGCCAGCGTCAACCGGCAATTCGCGCAGACGCGCGGCGCGCCCGGCGCAGGCTTGCCCACGGCCCCCTCGAAGAATGGCCGTGGGCGTCGCGGTTTCCGCCATCGAAACCACCGCGACGAGACCCCTGGCATCCACACGGTCCTCGCGCATAATCGCCGGGCAAGCCGGGAGGAGACCAGGATGCCCAAGCTGCTGCCGACCTCGCTGGTCGGATCCTACGCCCAGCCCGAGTGGCTGATCGACCGCGCCAAGCTCGCGGCGCGCTTTCCGCCGCGGGTGCGGGCGCGCGAGCTCTGGCGGGTCGCGCCCGAATGGCTCGCGGAGGCGCAGGACGACGCCACGCTGATCGCGATCCGCGACCAGGAGCGCGCCGGCCTCGACATCGTCACGGACGGCGAGATGCGGCGCGAGAGCTACTCCAACCGCTTCGCGACCGCGCTCGAGGGCGTCGACGTCGACAATCCCGGCACCGCGCTCGACCGCAGCGGCCATCCGAACCCGGTCCCGCGCGTCACCGGCAAGGTGCGGCGCAAGCACCCGGTCGAGGTGCGCGACGTCCAGTTCCTGCGCGCGAACACGGACCGCAGCGTCAAGATGACGGTGCCGGGGCCGTTCACGATGTCGCAGCAGGCGCAGAACGACTTCTACGAGAACGAGGCCGAGATGGCGATGGACTACGCGGCCGCCGTCAATGCCGAGATCCGCGACCTGTTCGCGGCCGGCGCCGACATCGTGCAGATCGACGAGCCCTATATGCAGGCGCGCCCCGAGAAGGCGCGGCAATACGGGCTCGCGGCGCTCGAGCGCGCGCTCGACGGCGTCACCGGGGCCACGGCCGTGCACATCTGCTTCGGCTACGCCGCGATCATCCATGTGCGCCCGACCGGCTACTCGTTCCTGCCGGAGCTCGCCGGCTCGCCCGTGCAGCAGGTCTCGATCGAGACCGCGCAGTCGAAGCTCGACTGCTCGGTGCTGGAGACGCTGCCGGGCAAGACCATCATCCTGGGCGTGCTCGACCTCTCCGACAAGGCGGTGGAGGCGCCCGAGACGGTGGCGGCGCGCATCCGCCGCGCGCTGCCCCACGTGCCGGCCGAGCGCCTCGTGGTCGCACCCGACTGCGGGCTCAAATATCTGCCGCGCGAGATCGCCTTCGCCAAGATGAAGGCCATGGTCGACGGCGCCGCGATCGTGCGGAAGGAGCTCGGGGCGTCGTAGGACGTCAATAACGAAGCCTATTGCTCCATCTGAGATGCATCCGGCGCAATACGCCGCTGCGCGGCTGTTGCGCCCTACGAAGAGCGAAACACGTTTCCCGGCAATTCGCGGGCGAACTTGGCGGCGCGGTCGAGATGGGCCGTGATGGCGGCCGCGGCCGCGGCCGCGTCGCCGGCGAGGATCGCGCCGGCGATGGCGCGGTGCTCGGCATTGGACTTCGCCAGCGTCTCGGGGGTGAGCGCGCCGGAGAGCTGGAACATGATCAGCGGCAACTGCAGCTGGCGCACCAGGGCGGCGAGCTGCTCGTTGCCGCTGGCATCGGCGACCGCCTGGTGGAACACCCGGTTCTCGTCCAGATAGGTCGAGGGCGTGTCACGCGGCCGGTCGCTCCAGATGGGCGCGATCGCGGCCTCGAAGCGCGCGCGCACGCCGGGGGACGCGATGGTGTGGGCGGCGAGCCGCGCCGCGAGCGCCTCGAGCGCGGTGCGGATCTGGAACAGCTCCTGGGTCTCGGTGGCGGTGAGCCGCCGCACGATGGCGCCGCGGTTCGGCACGCTCTCGATCAGGCCCTCGGCGGTGAGGCGCCGGAAGGCCTCGCGCAGCGGCCCGCGGCTGACCCCGAGCTCGCGCGTGAGGTCGGCCTCGATCAGCCGCTGGCCGGGCGCGTAGCGGCCATAGAAGATGCCATCCTTCAGGTGCGTGACGACGTGCCCGACCGTGGTCCCACGGCCGCGGACGGCGGGTTCGCTGGTCGATTCGTCGAGCACAACCTCTCCTAGCAGCGCGAATCGGCGTTTGACAACGTCCCGCCGATCACTATTGTCCTACAAAAATGAACAGCAAAAGGGAAGGACGCATGAGCCCCAGCGACAGGAGGGCGGCATGCTGATTGGCAAGCCGGGACCCGCCACGACCGCGATCTGCACGGCCGACGCCGCACGCATCGAGATCCGCGGGCGCGACCTCGCGGGCGACCTGATGGGGCGCCTCGGCTTCACGGAGTTCTTCTTCCTGCTCGTCACCGGGCGCGAGCCGAGCGAGACGCAGCGCTTCTTCCTCGACCTGCTGCTGGTCGCGATCGCGGAGCACGGACTGACCCCCACGGCGCAGGCCGCGCGCATGACCTACGACGCCGACCCGTCGTGCCTGCAGGCCGCGGTGGCGGCCGGGATCCTCGGCTGCGGCACGGTCGTGCTCGGCACCGCCGACCTGTGCGGCCGCGTGCTCGGCGAGGCGCAGGCGCGGGTCAAGGCCGGCGCGACGCCGCAGGCCGCGACCGAGGCGATCGCGCGCGGCATCCGCGAGCGGCGCGAGAAGATGCCGGGCTTCGGCCACCCGATCCACCATCCGGTCGATCCGCGCGCCGAGCGCGTGCTGGCGCTGGCGGACGAGAAAGGCGCGGCGGGCGTCCATGTCGCCCTTGCGCGGCACTTCCGCGACGCGGTCGCCAAGGCCTGGGGCAAGCCGATGCCGATGAACGTGTCGATGCCGATCGCGGCCGTGATGCTCGACCTCGATTTTCCGCCCGCGATCATCAAGGGGATCCCGATCCTGGCGCGCACCGCCGGGCTGCTCGGGCACCTCGCCGAGGAGCACGAGAGGCCGATCGGCTTCCTGATGGCGCATCACGGCGAGGAAGCGATCGCCTACACGCCGGGCGGGCCGGCCTGATGCACGAGCCCGAGATCGAGACGCTCCCCTTCGCCGAGCAGCGCGCGCACGACGCGCCGCTCTATCGCGCGCAGATCGCCTACCTGTTCGAGCGATCCGCCTTCTACCGCGCAAAGCTCGGCGAGGCCGGCTTCGCGACTCCGGACGCGGTCGGCGGCCTCGACGCGATCGCGCGCCTCCCCTGCACCGAGAAGGACGAGCTCCGGGCGAGCCGCAGCGAGGCGCATCCGATCGGCACCCATCTCGCCGCGCCCATGGAGCAGATCGTCCGCATCTTCTCGACCAGCGGCACCACCGGCACGCCGAGCTACATCCCGCTCACCGCCCAGGACCTGCAGAACTGGGTGCGCATCTCGGCGCGCAGCTACGCGGCCTCCGGCCTCGCGGCGGGCGAGCGCATCGTCAGCACCTACAATGCGGGGCCGTTCGTCGCCGGCGCCGCGCTCGAGGCCTTCGCGCGGCTCGGCCTCTGCCACATCCCGGTCGGCACCGGCAATACCGAGCGGCTGATGGCGGCGGTGCGCCTGCTCAAGCCGCAGATCCTCGCCTGCACGCCCTCCTATGCGCTGCACCTCGCCGAGTGGGGCCGCGACCGCGGCATGGACACGCGCGCGAGCAGCATCGCGCGGATCATGGTGGCGGGCGAGCCGGGCGGCGGCGAGCCCGCGATGCGGGCGCAGCTCGAGGAGGCCTGGGGCGCCAAGGTGACCGAGGCCATGGGGATCGGCGACATCTCGGTCTCGCTCTGGGGCGAATGCGAGCACCAGCACGGCATGCATTTCAGCGGCCGCGGCTTCGTGCATTTCGAGCTGATCGATCCGATAAGCGGCGCCCCCGTGCCGATCGAGGACGGGGCGCGCGGCGAGCTGGTGCTGACCCACCTGCAGCACCGGGCGGCGCCGCTGCTGCGCTTCCGCACCCGCGACCACGTCGTGATCTGGACCGCACCCTGCCCCTGCGGGCGCACCGCGCCGCGGGTGCGCTGCATCGGACGCACCGACGACATGCTGATCGTGCGCGGCGTGAACGTGTTCCCCTCGGCGATGCGCGAGGTCGTCAACCGCTTCGCGCCGGCCGTGAGCGGCGTGATCTCGATCCGGCCGAAGCACAAGGGGGTCAAGCAGGACCCGCCGCTGCGCGTCGTGGTGGAACTCGCAGAGGGCGCGGCGGCGCCCGCCGACCTCGCAGAGCGCATCGAGAAGGAGATCCGCTCGGCCCTGGTGGTCGCCACCGCGGTCGAGCTGGTCGCGCACGGCACGCTGCCGCGCAGCGAGTACAAGTCGAAGCTGCTCGATTTCTCCGAAGCGCGCAGCACGGTCGACGCATGACACAGAAACCAGGGAGGACCCGCATGAAAGCCAGATCAGTGCTGCTCGGCCTCGCGGCCGCGCTCCTCGCCGGCCCGGCCGGCGCGGCGGAATTCGAGCTCAAGCTCTCGCACATGTTCCCGCCCACCCACTTCATCCAGAAGCTCGCCTTCGAGCCCTGGGCGAAGTCGATCGAGGAGAAGAGCGGCGGGCGCGTGAAGATCACGATCTTCGCGGCCGGATCGGCCCTCGGCGACGCCACCAAGCAGTTCGACCAGGTGCGCGCCGGCGTGGTCGACATGGCGGTCGGGATCCCGGCGATTCCGCGCGGGCGGCATCCGCGCTCCACCCTGATGGAGCTCCCCTTCACGGTGAAGTCGGCCGAGGCTGGCACCAAGGCGCTGGCCGAGCTCGAGGGCCGGCTGAAGGAGGACTTCCCGGGCACCGTGATCCTCAACCTGACGATCACCGAGCCGAGCGCGGTGCACACCAAGCAGCCGATCAGCGACCTCGATCAGCTCAAGGGCGTGCGCGTGCGCGCGCCGACGCCGAGCGTGACCGCCATGCTGGAAGGCTTCGGCGCCACCCCGGTCGGCATGCCGCCGACCCAGATCTACGAGAACGCCGAGCGCGGCGTGATCGACGGCAACGTGATGCCGTGGGGCCCGGTCGGCGCCTTCAAGCTCTACGAGGTGTTCAAGAACCACCTCAACGCCCGCATCGACGCGGTGGTGATGTACACGCTCATGAACGAGCGACGCTACAACGCGCTGCCCGCCGACATCCGCAAGCTGTTCGACGAGAGCAAGCCGTTCTTCACGGCCAACTGGGGCAAGTGGTGGCGCGACACGGACGCAACCGCGATCGAGGCCGCCAAGAAGGCCGGCAACAAGGTCAGCGACGTGCCGGATGCCACGCGCGAGGCCTGGCGCGCCAAGATGAAGCCGGTGGTCGACAAGTACATCGAGGAGCAGGCCAAGACGCTCCCCGATGCGCGCGAGCTCTACGACCTGATGGTCGCGACCCTGAAGAAGTACGAATGAATGTCGTAGGGTGGGCATGATCACCAAGGTGATTCGTAGGGCCGTGAACCCGATGCGATCTGGCCCACGCGGACGCGTGGGCATCGCGCCGGACGCGTCGAGCCGGACGCAAGGCCGAGTCGGCGCGACGCCCAGCCTACGGAAGGCGTCGTGATGTCCCGTCCCGATCCCGCCGAGCGCATCCTGCGGCTACTGGCGCTTGCCGGCACCGCGGCGATCGCGCTCGGGGCGGGGCTCACCATGGTCGACATCGCGCTGCGCAGCGTCAGCACGCTGACCGTGAAGGGCATCGTCGACATCATGCAGCTCTGCGTGCTGGCCGGCGCGATGCTGGCGATTCCCTACGGCTTCGTCACCGACCAGCATGTGGCGATCGACCTGTTCGTCGAGCGGCTGCCGGTGCGCGTCCAGGTGGGGCTGCGGGTGTTCGCGGCGCTGCTCGGCATCGCGTTCCTCGCGGGCGTGTTCTGGTTCTCGCTGCAGCAGGCCGCGACCGAGCATGCGGGCGGCGACCGCAGCCAGACCATCGGCATCCCGATGATCTGGTACTGGGCGCCGTTCCTCGCCGGCCTCGCGCTCTCGGTGCTGGCGAGCCTCACCGTCGTGGTTCGCCTCCTTCGCCACGGCCTGCCCGCGAAGGCGCAAGGCCTGCCGACATGAGCCCGGCCGCGATCGGCGGCATCGGCATCGCCGCCCTGCTCCTGCTGATCGCGCTGCGCGTGCCGGTCGCGATCGCCATGGGCGTGGTCGGCATCGTCGGCGGCGTCGCGATCAACGGCTGGTTCAGCCTCGGTTTCGTGCTCGGCTCGCAGCCCTTCGTGACGGTGCTGCCCTACACGCTCTCGGTGATCCCGCTGTTCGTGATGATGGGCGCCTTCGCGGCGCGCGCCGGGCTCTCGCAGTCGCTCTACCAGGCGCTGCACGCGCTGATCGGCCACTGGCGCGGCGGGCTCGCCTCGGCGACGATCGGCGCCTGCGCGCTGTTCGGCGCCGTGTGCGGCTCGAGCCTCGCCACCGCCGCCACCATGGCGCGGGTCGCGATCCCCGAGATGCGGGCGATCGGCTACGACGACCGCCTCACGGCCGGATCGGTCGCGGCCGGCGGGACGCTCGGCATCCTGATCCCGCCGAGCATCATCATGGTCATCTACGCGATCATGACCGAGCAGTCGATCGGCCGGCTGTTCCTCGCCGGCATGATCCCGGGCGTGCTCGCGGCCGCGCTCTACATGGTCGCGGTCTATCTGGTGGTGCTGCTGCGGCCGGCGGCTGCGCCGCGCACGCCGCGCCCGCGCAGCCGCGCCTGCGGCTGATCCCGGCCGGCGTCGGCCAGACCG
>PQAH01000102.1 GCA_003105195.1 Bradyrhizobiaceae bacterium | reverse complement strand
GGTGATGGCCGAGCCGGTCTCGAGCTGGGTCCAGGTGATCTTGGAGCGCGCGCCGCGGCAGTCGCCGCGCTTGGTCACGAAGTTGAAGATGCCGCCGCGCCCCTCGGCGTCGCCCGGGTACCAGTTCTGCACGGTCGAGTACTTGATCTCGGCGTCGTCGAGCGCGACCAGCTCGACCACGGCGGCGTGCAGCTGGTTCTCGTCGCGCGTGGGCGCGGTGCAGCCCTCGAGGTAGCTCACGTAGGCGCCCTCGTCGGCGATGATCAGGGTGCGCTCGAACTGGCCGGTGTTGCGCGCGTTGATGCGGAAGTAGGTCGACAGCTCCATCGGGCAGCGCACGCCCTTCGGCACGTAGACGAAGGAGCCGTCGGAGAACACCGCCGAGTTGAGGGTGGCGAAGAAGTTGTCCGAGGTCGGCACCACCGTGCCGAGATACTTCTTCACCAGGTCGGGATGCTCGCGGATCGCCTCCGAGATCGGCATGAAGATCACGCCGGCCTTCTTGAGCTCCTCCTTGAAGGTGGTCGCGACCGAGACCGAGTCGAACACGGCGTCCACCGCGACGCGGGAATAGCCGCTCGCCTCCTCGCCCTCGCGCACGACGCCGGCGAGGATCTCGCGCTCGCGCAGCGGGATGCCGAGCTTCTCGTAGGTCCTGAGGATCTCGGGATCGACCTCGTCGAGCGACTTCGGCGCCTTGAACTTCTTCGGCGCCGCATAATAGTAGAGGTCCTGGTAGTCGATCGGGCCGTAGTCGACGCGCGCCCATTGCGGCTCGCGCATGGTGAGCCAGCGGCGATAGGCGTCGAGCCGCCAGTCCAGCATCCACTGGGGCTCGCCCTTCTTCTCCGAGATGAAGCGGACGGTGTCCTCGTCGAGACCCTTCGGAGCCTTCTCGGATTCGATGTTGGTCTCGAACCCGTACTTGTACTGGTCGACGTCGATGCGACGGACCTGCTCGACGGTCTCTTGCACGGCCGGCATGTCATTCCCTCCACTGCGGTTTCAAGGACCGCGGGTTGGATCAGTCGGTTATGGTTCGCGTCCCCGGGGCGGAGATCACCTTCCATGGGTTGGGGTGGATGTCAGGCCGCAAGGCCCTGTCCTTCCTTAGATAAGGATTCGGCGAGATTTCTCCAGACGGCAAGGAAGCGATCGATGTCGGTTTCCGCGGTCGCGGGGCCGGTGCTGAGCCGCAGTGCCGCGCGCGCGAGCGCCGGTTCGACGCCCATGGCGGCGAGCACGTGCGAGGGCGCGACCTTGCCGGAGGAGCAGGCGGAACCCGAGGAGACCGCGACGCCGGCGAGGTCGCAGGCGATCACCAGGGTCTCGGCCTTGCCGCCGGGAAGCGCGACCAGCGTGGTGTTGGGAAGACGGTCGACGGAGGCGCCGAAGATCACGGCCTGCGGGGTCGCGGCGCGCAGCCCGTCCTCGAGGCGCCGCTGCAGCGCCCGCATATGGGCGCTCTCGGCCGCCAGCTCCACGGCCGCGGCGGCCGCGCCGAAGCCCGCGATGGCGGCGACGTTCTCGGTGCCGGCACGCAGCCGCGCCTCCTGCCCGCCGCCCGTGACCAGCGGCACGAGTTCCACCTCCTCGTCGCGGCGCACGAGCGCGCCCGCGCCCTTCGGCCCGCCGAGCTTGTGCGCCGAGAGCGTCAGGAGGTCGGCGTCGAGCGCCTCGATGTCGAGCGGCATGCGGCCGGCCGCCTGCACGGCGTCCACGTGCAGCAAGCCGGCGAAGCGATGCACGATCGCGGCCGCGGCGGCGACCGGCTGCACCACGCCGGTCTCGTTGTTCGCCGCCATCAGGGAGACGAGCGCGCGCTCGCCGGCGGCGTGCAGCTCGGAGAGGCGCCGCTCCAGCGCCGCGAGATCCGCGCGTCCGTCCGCATCCACGGGAAGCCGCTCCACCGCGGCGAACCGGCCGCCGGCCAGCACCGAGGGATGCTCCACGGCCGAGACGATCAGGCGGCGGCAGGCGCCGGGCGCGAGCGCGAGCACATTCGCCTCGGCGCCGCCGGAGGTGAAGATCACGTTGCGCGGGTCTGCTCCCACCAGGGCCGCGACCTCGAGGCGCGCGGACGCGACGATCCGGCGCGCCTCCCGCCCCTCGGCATGCACGGACGACGGGTTGCCGACCACGGACAGCGCCGCCACCACGGCCTCGCGCGCCGCCGGGCGCAGCGGCGCCGTGGCATTCCAGTCGAGGTAGGTGCGGTCCGTCATCCTGATCCCGAAGCGTATTGTAGATCCTTGGAGCCTACTTTAACAGAAACCCTTGCTTTTTGCCCCTGATTTCGTGCAAGAGAGACCTGCCGCGCTTGCCCGGCTCCGCGTGCCGGCGGTTGAGCCGCGACACCGTCCCCAAATTTAGAACGGTTCTAAATAGTTACCGTGCGCCGGTTGCCCACGTCAAGTGCCCCGTTCGCCCTGTCCGCGACGCGCGCACGGAGTTCCGGCCAGCAGGATTGGAGACCATGCCCGAAGTRATTTTCGCCGGTCCGGCCGGACGGATCGAAGGCCGCTACCACCCGGCGCGACAGAAGAACGCCCCGATCGCCATCATCCTGCACCCGCACCCGCAGTTCGGCGGGACSATGAATCATCCGATCGTCTACCAGTTGTATTATGCCTTTGTGCATCGCAACTTTTCCGTGCTGCGGTTCAACTTTCGCGGCGTCGGCCGCAGCCAGGGCGCGTTCGATCACGGCACCGGCGAGCTCTCCGATTCGGCCGCGGCGCTGGACTGGGCGCAGTCGATCAACCCGGAGGCGCGCAGCTGCTGGATCGCGGGCTTCTCCTTCGGCGCCTGGATCGGCATGCAGCTCCTGATGCGCCGGCCCGAGATCGAGGGCTTCATCTCGGTGGCGCCGCCCGCCAACCTCTACGACTTCTCCTTCCTGGCCCCCTGCCCCTCCTCGGGCCTGATCGTGCACGGCGACAAGGACGCGGTCGTTCCCGCCAAGGACATCACGGGCCTAGTCGAGAAGCTCAAGACCCAGAAGGGCATCGTCATCGACCAGAAGGTCATCGCCCGGGCGAACCACTTCTTCGATGGCGAGATCGAGTCGCTGATGCAGACCGTGACGACCTATCTCGACAAGCGGCTCAAGACCGAGGCGCCGAGCGCGGCGTAACGCGCCGAGGGCCGACGCGATCCGAGGGAGGCGCGCGTGAGCGACGTGAAGCCGCCCGGCCGCGTGCACGCCGGCGCCGAAGACCGGATCCTCCGCATCACCATCGACAACGTCGCGCGGCGCAACGCGTTCTCGCCCGAGATGATGCGCGAACTGTCCGACGCGCTCACCTGGCTCGACCGCGACGACGCACTGTGGGCCGGCGTGATCGTGGCCGAGGGCGAGCATTTCACGGCCGGCCTCGACATGCCGAAATTCTTCGGGCCGGACGCGACCGATCGCCCCCTGCCCGCGGACAATGTCGATCCCTTCGGGCTGACCAGGCGCTGCTCCAAGCCGCTGGTGATCGCGGTGCAGGGCATCACCTACACGCTCGGCATCGAGCTCCTGCTCGCCTGCGACATCGCGATCGCGGCCGACACCGCGCGCTTCTCGCAGCTGGAGGCGAAGCGCGGCATCGCGCCGCTCGGCGGCGCGCATTTCCGCTTCCTCCAGCGCATGGGCTGGGGCGACGCCATGTACCACCTGATGCTCTGCGACGAGTTCGACGCCGCGCGCGCGCTCAAGATCGGCCTCGTGCAGGAGGTGGTCCCGGCCGGGCGGGAGGCCGCGCGCGCGCTGGAGATCGCCGAGGCGATCGCGCGCAACGCGCCGCTCGGCGTGCAGGTCACCAAGGCGGGCGCGCTGACCTATCTGCGCGAGGGCGAGCAGGCGGCGATCGACTTCATCGCGACCATGCGCGCGCGCGTGCTCGGCTCCGAGGACGCCCAGGAGGGCATCCGGTCGTTCATCGAGCGGCGTCCCGGGGTGTTCCGGGGACGTTGATCGCGCGGGCCATGCCGGCGCATTTCGCCGGGCCCGACGCAAGTTGATTCCCGGGCCGAACCTGTTACACCACCGCCACAATCGCCGCGGACCACGGCGCCAATGCGACCCGACCGATGAGCAGCTTCAAGTCCGACCTCCTGCGCGTGCTGTCGAGCCGCGGCTACATCCACCAGGTCTCGGAGCCCGAGGCGCTGGACGCGCTCGCTGTGTCCCGGCCGGTCACCGCCTATATCGGCTTCGACTGCACGGCGCCGTCCCTGCACGTGGGCTCGCTGGTGCAGATCATGATGCTGTACTGGATGCAGCAGACCGGGCATCGGCCGATCGCGCTGATGGGCGGCGGCACCACGCGGGTGGGCGACCCGTCGGGGCGCGACGAGAGCCGCCGGCTGCTCACCGACGCCGACATCGCGCAGAACCTGGAAGGCATCCGCGCGGTGTTCGCCAGGTTCCTGACGTTCGGCGACGGGCCGCGCGACGCCGTCATGGCGAACAATGCCGACTGGCTGAACCACCTCAACTACGTGGACTTCCTGCGCGACGTCGGCCGGCACTTCTCGATCAACCGCATGCTCAGCTTCGACTCGGTGAAGCTGCGGCTCGAGCGCCAGCAGGAGCTCTCCTTCCTGGAGTTCAACTACATGATCCTCCAGGCCTACGACTTCGTCGAGCTCTACCGGCGCACCGGCTGCGTGCTGCAGATGGGCGGCTCCGACCAGTGGGGCAACATCGTCAACGGCATCGATCTCGGCCGGCGCCTCGAGAACGCGCAGCTGTTCGCGCTGACGACGCCGCTGATCACCACCGCCTCGGGCGCCAAGATGGGCAAGACCGCGGCCGGCGCCGTGTGGCTCAACGCCGACATGGTGAGCCCCTACGACTACTGGCAGTTCTGGCGCAACACCGAGGACGGCGACGTGGCGCGCTTCCTCAAGCTGTTCACGGTGCTGCCGCTCGACGAGATCGGCCGCCTGGCCGCGCTCAAGGGCGCGGAGGCGAACGAGGCCAAGAAGGTGCTCGCCACCGAGGCGACCGCCCTGCTGCACGGCCGCGCCGCCGCCGAGGAGGCCGCCGAGACCGCGCGCCGCACCTTCGAGGAAGGCGCGATCGCCGAGAACCTGCCGCGCATCGAGGTGCCGCAGGCGAGCCTCGCACA
>PQAH01000101.1 GCA_003105195.1 Bradyrhizobiaceae bacterium | reverse complement strand
GATCTCGTCGGGCGCGAGCGCGACCCCGGTCTCGGGCCACGCATAGTAGCTCGCGCCGGCCGCCTTGAGCCGCGCGTCCGCTGCGCGCGGCAGCCGCGCGAACACCTCGTTCGCCTCCACGGGCCAAGCCGGCGCGACGCCGATCGCGGAGAGCCCCTCGGCGAGGCGCTGCGCCATGGCGTTGGCGTGGCGCGCGAGGCGCAGCCAGAGGTCGTCCGCCAGATAGGCCTCGATCTGCGCTGCGAGGAACCGGTGCTTGGAGAGCAGGTGGCCGGCCCGCTTGCGGCGCGACGGCATGCCGGCGGCGCGCGCCGGGTCGAAGAAGATCACGGCCTCGGCCGCGAGCGCGCCGCCCTTGGTGGCGCCGAACGAGAGCACGTCGACGCCCGCCTTCCAGGTGGCCTCGGCGGCGCTGCTGCCGAGCCGCACCAGCGCGTTGGCGAAGCGCGCGCCGTCCATGTGCACGGCGAGGCCGCGCGCGTGGGCGATCTCGGCGAGCGCGCGCACTTCCGCCCGGGTGTAGACGGTGCCGAGCTCGGTCGCCTGGGTGAGCGAGAGCGCCGAGGGGGTGACGCTGTGCGGTGCGCCGCGCCCGCGCGCCAGCGTCGCCTGCAGCGCCTCCGGGGTGATCTTGGCCCCCTCGCCGGCGATCTCGATCAGCTTCACGCCCGCGAAGAACTCGACCGCGCCGCATTCGTCGGTCGCGACATGGGACTCGGCGTGGCAAAGCACCGCCCCCCAGGGCGGGCTCACGTGAGCGAGCGCCAGCGCGTTCGCGGCCGTCCCGGTCGGCACCAGGAACACCGCCACCTCGCGCTCGAACAGCTCCGCGAAGCGGCGCTCGACGCGCCGCGTCCAATCGTCGTTGCCGTAGCCGAGCGCGAAGCCCGTATTGGCCCCCGCGAGCGCCTCCTGGATCGGCGGGGCGATGCCGGCCGCATTGTCGCTGGCGAAATTCATGCGTCCCCCCCTTTCGGATCCCGGACGATGCCCCACCTCGAGGGGGCCGGACCCCGGCCGGCTGCAATTCCGTTGCGCTGCCGCGGCGATCCGTGTTCCTCTTGTTACGGACCGGCGCGGACGAGAGCAACAAACCGCAACACGGCGGTGAATCCGCCCGAAGGCGGCTCTTGTGCCCGGGACCGAAATTTGGCATGTTCGCGGCTTAGGACAGCAATGCTGTCCCAATTGGCCAAGGGTCATCCCTGGCCCGCGAGACCGGGAGCAACCCGGCGACGGCAAGCGGCGCCGGGTGCGCCTAAACAGAGCGGCCCCGCGAGGGGCCGACGAGCGGCAGCGAAGGCCGCCCCTCACGAGAATGGCTCGCCCTCGCGGCGGGGTGCCCCCCTGGCGCCGCGTGCGAGGACGGTGCGCCGGCGGCCGGTCGCCCGGTCGCGGCGCGTGCAGAGAGAACGGGGACGACGATGGACACGATGCACGACCGCCAGGGGCCTCACGCTTCGCCCGCGCCGCGTGCCGTCATGGATCCGGCGCACGCCGCCTATCCGGCCGCGCGCGGCCTGTTCGACCCTGCGCTCGAGAAGGATTCCTGCGGCGTCGGCTTCATCGCCG
This sequence comes from Bradyrhizobiaceae bacterium, assembly GCA_003105195.1. Classification (GTDB taxonomy): domain Bacteria; phylum Pseudomonadota; class Alphaproteobacteria; order Rhizobiales; family Xanthobacteraceae; genus FEB-22. Next base: position 6,285 of record PQAH01000101.1, on the reverse strand, counting down.
ACATCAAGGGCCGCCGCTCGCACCGGATGATCGAGGACGCGCTGGCGATCCTCTGCAATCTCGAGCATCGCGGCGCGGTCGGTGCCGACCCGCGGGCCGGCGACGGCGCCGGCATCCTGGTGCAGACCCCGCACAGGTTCTTCGCGCGCAAGGCGGCCGAGCTCGGCTTCGCGCTGCCCGAGCCCGGGCATTACGCGGTCGGCTACGTGTTCATGCCGAAGGACCCCGAGGGGCGAAAGGCGGTGCGCGAGGTCTTCGCCGAGGTGGTCGCGCGCGAGGGCCTCGCTTTGATCGGCTGGCGCGACGTGCCGACCGACAATGCCTCGCTCGGCGCCTCGGTGAAGCCGACCGAGCCGTCCCACGCCCAGGTGTTCATCGGCCGCGGACCCGCGCTCAAGAGCGAGGATGACTTCGAGCGCCGCCTCTACATCCTGCGCAAGTCGATCTCGAACATCGTCTACAACAGGCGCGACCCGCGGCTCGCCGGCTACTACGTGGTGTCGCTCTCCTGCCGCACCATCGTCTACAAGGGCATGTTCCTCGCCGACCAGCTCGGCAAGTATTATCCGGACCTGCACGAGGAGGACTTCGAGAGCGCGCTCTGCCTCGTGCACCAGCGTTTCTCGACCAACACCTTCCCGTCCTGGCCGCTGGCGCACCCCTATCGCATGGTCGCCCACAACGGCGAGATCAACACGCTGCGCGGCAACGTCAACTGGATGGCGGCGCGCCAGGCCTCGGTGTCCTCCAAGCTGTTCGGCGACGACATCTCCAAGCTCTGGCCGGTCTCCTACGAGGGCCAGTCCGACACCGCCTGCTTCGACAACGCGCTCGAGTTCCTGATGCAGGGCGGGTATCCGCTGGCCCATGCCGCGATGATGCTGATCCCCGAGGCCTGGGCCGGCAATCCCCTGATGGACGAGGAGCGGCGCGCCTTCTACGAGTACCACGCCGCCCTGATGGAGCCGTGGGACGGCCCGGCCGCCATCGCCTTCACCGACGGCCGCCAGATCGGCGCCACGCTCGACCGCAACGGCCTGCGGCCGGCGCGCTGGCTGGTCACCGCCGACGACCGGGTCATCATGGCCTCCGAGGCGGGCGTGCTGCCGATTCCCGAGGACCAGATCGTCACCAAGTGGCGCCTGCAGCCCGGCAAGATGCTGCTGGTCGACCTCGTCGAGGGCCGCATCATCTCCGACGAGGAGATCAAGGCGACGCTCGCCAAGAAGCATCCCTACCGGAAGTGGCTCAAGCGCACGCAGCTCGTCCTCGAGGACCTTCCGGCGGTGCAGCCGCGCAAGCCCACCACCAACGTCTCCCTGCTCGATCGCCAGCAGGCCTTCGGCTACACCCAGGAGGATCTGCAGATCCTGCTCGAGCCCATGGCCACGACCGGCCAGGAGGCGATCGGCTCGATGGGCAACGACGCGCCGATCTCGGCGCTCTCCGACAAGCCGAAGCTGCTCTATACCTATTTCAAGCAGAACTTCGCCCAGGTCACCAATCCGCCGATCGATCCGATCCGCGAGGAGCTGGTGATGTCGCTCGTCTCCTTCATCGGGCCGCGGCCGAACCTGTTCGACCTCGAGGGTCTTTCCAAGAAGAAGCGCCTCGAGGTGCGCCAGCCGATCCTCACCAACGAGGACCTGGAGAAGATCCGCTCGATCGGCCACGTCGAGGAGCAGTTCGACACCAAGACCCTGGACGTCACCTATCCGGCCGAGCAGGGCGCGGCCGGCATGCAGCCCGCGCTGGTGAACCTGCGCGAGCGCGCCGAGGCCGCGGTGCGCAACGGCTACAACATCATCGTGATCTCCGACCGGCGCGCCGGCCCCGACCGCATCCCGATTCCGGCGCTGCTCGCGGTGGCGGCCGTGCACCACCACCTGATCCGCAAGGGCCTGCGCACCGCGGTCGGCCTCGTGGTGGAGACCGGCGAGGCGCGCGAGGTGCACCATTTCTGCTGCCTCGCGGGCTACGGCGCCGAGGCGATCAATCCCTATCTCGCCTTCGAGACGCTGATCGCCATGAAGGACGATCTGCCCGAGAAGATCGACGAGAAGGAGATCATCAAGCGCTACATCAAGTCGGTCGACAAGGGCATCCTCAAGGTGATGTCCAAGATGGGCATCTCGACCTATCAGTCCTATTGCGGTGCGCAGATCTTCGACGCGGTCGGCCTGCGCGGCGACTTCGTCGAGGAGTTCTTCTTCGGCACCGCCTCGCGCATCGAGGGCGTCGGCCTCGAGGAGATCGCCGAGGAGACCGCGCGGCGCCACCGCGAGGCCTTCGGCGACTCGCCGGTCCTGCGCAACGCGCTCGAGGTCGGCGGCGAGTACGCCTACCGGCTGCGCGGCGAGGCCCATGTCTGGTCGCCCGAGACGGTCTCGACCCTGCAGCACGCGGTGCGTGGCAACAGCGCCGAGAAGTACCGTGCCTTCGCCCAGCTCATCAACGAACAGAGCGAGCGCATCCTCACCATCCGCGGCATGTTCCGCCTCAGGTCGGCCGCGGAGGAAGGGCGCAAGCCGGTGTCCCTCGACGAGGTCGAGCCCGCCCGCGAGATCGTCAAGCGCTTCTCCACCGGCGCCATGTCGTTCGGATCGATCTCGCGCGAGGCGCACACCACGCTCGCAATCGCCATGAACCGCATCGGCGGCAAGTCCAACACCGGCGAGGGCGGCGAGGAATCCGACCGCTTCAAGCCGCTGCCGAACGGCGATTCCATGCGCTCGGCGATCAAGCAGGTCGCCTCCGGCCGCTTCGGCGTCACCACCGAGTACCTGGTCAACTCGGACGTGATGCAGATCAAGATGGCGCAGGGCGCCAAGCCCGGCGAGGGCGGACAATTGCCCGGCCACAAGGTCGACGCCGTGATCGCCAAGGTGCGCCACTCGACGCCCGGCGTCGGCCTGATCTCGCCGCCGCCGCACCACGACATCTACTCGATCGAGGACCTGGCGCAGCTGATCTTCGACCTCAAGAACGTCAACCCGGCCGGCGACGTCTCGGTCAAGCTCGTCTCCGAGGTCGGCGTCGGCACGGTGGCGGCCGGCGTCTCCAAGGCGCGCGCCGACCACGTCACCATCGCGGGTTACGAGGGCGGCACCGGCGCCTCGCCGCTCACCTCGATCAAGCATGCGGGCTCGCCTTGGGAGATCGGCCTCGCCGAGACCCACCAGACGCTGGTCGCCAACCGGCTGCGCGGCCGCATCGCCGTGCAGGTCGACGGCGGCATCCGCACGGGCCGCGACGTGGTGGTCGGCGCGCTGCTCGGCGCCGACGAGTTCGGCTTCGCGACCGCGCCCCTGATCGCGGCCGGCTGCATCATGATGCGCAAGTGCCACCTCAACACCTGCCCGGTCGGCGTCGCGACCCAGGACCCGGTGCTGCGCAAGCGCTTCCGCGGCCAGCCCGAGCACGTCATCAACTATTTCTTCTTCGTCGCCGAGGAGGTGCGCGAGCTGATGGCCGCCATGGGCTATCGGCGCTTCGACGAGATGGTCGGGCAGATGCAGATGCTCGACAAGCGCAAGCTGGTGGATCACTGGAAGGCGCGCGGCCTCGACTTCTCGCGCCTGTTCACCAAGCCCGAGGCGGCCGAGAGCGTCGCGATCCACAATTGCGAGAAGCAGGATCACAAGATCCACGACATCATCGACCGCAAGCTCATCGCCGAGGCGCGCGCGGCAATCGATCGTGGCGCGCCGGTGAAGCTCGAGACCACGATCCGCAACACCGACCGCACGGCCGGCGCCATGCTGTCGGGCGAGATCGCCGGGATCTATGGTCACGCCGGGCTGCCCGACGACACGGTGCACGTGACGCTCAGGGGCACCGCCGGCCAGAGCTTCGGCGCCTGGCTCGCGCGCGGCGTCACCTTCGAGCTCGAGGGCGAGGCCAACGACTATGTCGGCAAGGGCCTCTCGGGCGGCCGGCTGATCGTCTATCCGCCGCGCGAGGCGCAGCGGATCGTGCCCGAGGAGTCGATCATCGTCGGCAACACGGTCCTCTACGGCGCGATCGAGGGCGAGTGCTATTTCCGCGGCATCGCGGGCGAGCGCTTCGCGGTGCGCAACTCCGGCGCGGTCGCCGTGGTCGAGGGCGCGGGCGACCATTGCTGCGAGTACATGACGGGCGGCGTGGTCGTGGTGCTGGGCCGGACCGGGCGCAACTTCGCGGCCGGCATGTCGGGCGGCATCGCCTATGTGCTGGACGAGGACGGCATGTTCGCCAAGCGCTGCAACCTCGCCATGGTCGAGCTCGAGCCGGTGCTCGCGGAGGAGAACGCGATCGCGCGTCACTACCACCAGGCGGGCGATCTCGACCATCACGGCCGGGTCGACGTCATGTCGGACATGAGCCGCTACGACGCCGAGCGTCTGCACCAGCTGATCGCCAACCACGCCCGCTACACGGGCTCCCGGCGCGCCGCGGACATCCTCGCGGCCTGGGACGACTATCTGCCGAAATTCCGCAAGGTGATGCCGGTCGAGTATCGGCGCGCGCTCGCCGAACTCAAGACGCTCGAGACGAGCGTCCCGCAATTCGCCGCCGCCGGGGCATAACAACAATGGGCAAGATTACGGGTTTCCTGGAGATCGACCGCCAGGACCGGCGCTATGCGCCGGCCTCCGATCGCATCCGCCACTACAACGAGTTCGTGATTCCGCTCTCCGAGGAGGCGACGCGGAACCAGGCGGCGCGCTGCATGAACTGCGGCATTCCGTACTGTCACAGCGGCTGTCCGGTGAACAACCAGATTCCCGACTGGAACGACCTCGTCTATCGCGGCGACTGGAAGGACGCGCTGCTCAATCTCCAGTCCACCAACAACTTCCCGGAGTTCACGGGTCGCGTCTGCCCGGCGCCGTGCGAGGCCTCCTGCACGCTCAACCTCGAGGACACGCCGGTCACGATCAAGACCATCGAATGCGCGATCGCGGACCGCGGCTGGCAGGAAGGCTGGATCGTGCCCGAGCCGCCGACGCGCCGCACCGGCAGGAAGGTCGCGGTCGTCGGCTCCGGGCCGGCCGGGCTCGCCTGCGCGCAGCAGCTCGCCCGCGCCGGCCACGACGTGCACGTGTTCGAGAAGCACGCCAAGGCCGGCGGCCTGCTGCAATACGGGATTCCCGACTTCAAGCTCGAGAAGCGTCACGTCGACCGCCGCGTCGCGCAGCTGGAGGCGGAGGGCGTCGTGTTCCACTACGGCGCCCATGTCGGCGTCAACCTGCCGGTCGAGCGCATCACCGAGGGCTTCGACGCCGTGGTGCTCGCGGGCGGCGCCGAGCAGTCGCGCGACCTGCCGATTCCGGGCCGCGAGCTCGGCGGCATCCATTTCGCGATGGACTTCCTGCCGCAGCAGAACCGGCGCATCGGCAACGAGCCGATCGGCGACCAGCCGCCGATCCTGGCGACCCGCAAGCACGTGGTGGTGATCGGCGGCGGCGACACCGGCTCGGACTGCATCGGCACCTCGGCGCGCCAGGGCGCGCTCTCGATCACCCAGCTCGAGATCATGCCGAAGCCGCCCGAGAAGGAGAACAAGGCGCTGACCTGGCCGAACTGGCCCTTGAGGCTGCGCACCTCGTCGAGCCACGAGGAGGGCGCCGAGCGCGAGTTCTCGGTGATGACGCAGAAGTTCACCGGTCAGAACGGCCAGGTGAAGAAGCTCGTCTGCGTGCGCTGCGACGAGAAGCTGCAGCCGGTCCCGGGCAGCGAGTTCGAGCTCAAGGCCGACCTCGTGCTGCTCGCCATGGGCTTCGTCCATCCGGTGCACGAGGGCCTCATCAAGACCCTCGGCGTCGAGCTCGACCCGCGCGGCAACGTGAAGGCGGACACCCGGGCCTACCTGACCTCACTGCCGAAGGTCTTCACGGCCGGCGACATGCGGCGCGGCCAGTCCCTGGTGGTCTGGGCGATCCGCGAAGGCCGCCAGGTCGCACGCGCCGTCGACGAGTTCCTGATGGGCGCGACCAACCTGCCGCGCTGAGCCGCGCGCTCGACCCGAAGCGAAGCCTCGAGCCGTCACTCCGAGAGAGCGAGATCGTCGGGCGCGCCCGCGGCGTATCGCACCGGCAATGTCCCGACCGGGACTCAGCCGGACCCGAACGGTTCGGTCACCGCCCGAACGGCCAGAAGAACGGCCAGGCGCGCGGCTGCTGGTAGTATTCGCGCGGCGGCGGCCGCTGCTGCGAGGCTGCCGGCGGTCCCTTGGCGGACGGACGCGCCGCCGCCCCGGGAGGCTGGCCCTCCGCGGCCGCCTGGCGCGGCGCCGACGGCGTC
>PQAH01000100.1 GCA_003105195.1 Bradyrhizobiaceae bacterium | reverse complement strand
AATGTGTTTCTGACACAGTAAGGATAGCCGCGTCAGCGGCGTATTGCACCATCGGCGCATCGGGACGCTGCCGGTGCAATACGGCGCTGCGCGCCTATTGCACCCTACGGACTGCATCACCGTCCCGTCCATTCCGCCTCCTTCTTCTCCACGAAGGCGCGCACGCCGCGGTGGAAGTCGTCGCTGCCATAGGCCAGCCGCACGAGGTCGTGGTCGTCCGGGAGGCCGGAGCGGACGATGCGGCGGATCGCCTCCTTGGCGACCCGCATGGTGACCGGCGCGTGCCGCGCGAGCCGCTCGGCGAGCGCCGCGACCCGCGCGTCGAGCTCGGCCGGCGCCACCACGTCGAGCACGAAGCCCGCGGCCTTCGCCTCTTCGGCCGCGATCGTCTCGGCGAGCAGCAGCACGCGCTTGGCGCGGGCCGCCCCGAGCCCCGCCACCAGCCGCGCGGTGTTGGCGACCGAGAGGCAGTTGCCGAGCGTGCGCGCGATCGGCACCCCGAACTGCGCGCCCGGAGTCGCGATGCGGAAGTCGCAACAGGCCGCGATCGCGAGCCCGCCGCCGACCGCCCAGCCTTCCACCACCGCGAGCGTCGGCATCGGCAGCGTCTCGAGCGCGCCGAGATAGCCCTCGATCCGCTCTTCGTAGCGGATACCGTCCTCGCCCGACTTGAACTCCAGGAACTGGGCGATGTCGGTGCCGGCGACGAAGGCCTTGCCGCCGGCGCCGCGCAGCACGGCGACGCGCACGCTCTCGTCGCGCGCGAGCTCGGCGCAGATCTCGCCGAGCCGCGCGTACATGTGCCAGGTCATGGCATTGCGCGCGGCCGGCCGGTCGAAGGTCACGCGCGCGACCGGCCCCTCGCGCTCCAAGCGTACCTCGCCGTCGCTCATGCCGGCCTCTTGCCGGCGCGGCCGACGCGCGTCGCGGCGTTCTTCAGCTCGCCGAGCCCGTCGATGCGGATCGTCACGACGTCGCCGGCCTCGAGCGTGATCTCGCTCGGCGGCACCAGCGCGGTGCCGGTGAGCAGGACCACGCCCTGCGGGAACTCCTGGGCGCGGGTGAGCCAGTCGGCGAGCTCCTCGGGCGTGCGGCGCATGCGCGTCACCGACACCGAATCGGCGTAGAGCTTGCGCGGGCCGCGCATGATCTCGACCGCGATCGTGAGGTCGCGCAGCGGCGGCGCCTCGCCCACCGGGACAAGGCAGGGCCCGAGCGCGCAGGAGCCCGTGAAGCTCTTGGCCTGCGGCAGGTAGAGCGCGTTCTCGCCCTCGATGCTGCGCGAGGAGACGTCGTTGCCGATCGTGTAGCCGACGACGCGCCCCGCCGCCGAGATCACGAGGCCGAGCTCCGGCTCCGGCACGTCCCAGGTCGAGTCGGCGCGGATCCCGATCGCCTCGTTCGGGCCGCGCGCGCGCCAGCCCAGCGCCTTGAAGAACACCTCGGGGCGCTCCGCGTCGTAGACGCGGTCGTACTGGTCCGGGATCTTGGACTCTTCCATGCGCGCTTCGCGGCTGCGCTCGTAGGTGACCCCCGCGGCCCAGATTTCCTGCTCGTCCACCGGCGCCAGCACCCGCGCGCCGGCGGGCGCGCGCTCGCCCGCGCTCCGGCCCGCCGCCTCGGCGAAAGCCGCGCCGTCGCCGGCGAGCAGGGTCGAGATGCGAAGCTCGGCCGGCAGCAGCACCTGCGGGCCGCCCGCGACCGGGCCGGCGGCGAGCCGCGGCGTCCCGCCGACATCGATGCGCCAGAGCGCCATTCCGTGTCTCCGTTGCTAGGGGGTAGGAGGGCCGCCATCATAGCGGGGCCGCGCCGCGATGCACCCCCCGGCTCACGCGCGCCGGTGGCGCCGGCGGATCTCCTCGATCACCACGCTGTTGTCGAGCTCGCCCTCGCCTTCGCGCACGCAGGCCTCGAGGATCGCGGCATGGACCTCGAGCAGCGGCAGCTGCTGGCCCACCCGTGCGGCCTGGTCGAGCATCAGCCGCGCGTCCTTGAGCGTCTGGCGCGCGCGCCCCTTGGGCGCGAAGTCCCGCGCCAGCATGGCGTCGCCCTTGACGTCCATGATCTGGGAATAGGCGGCCGAGCGCCGCGCCACGTCCAGGAAGGCCGCGCCATCGAGGCCCATCCGCTCGGCGAACACCAGGCCCTCGGCGAGCGCCAGCCGGTTGAGGCCGAGGATCAGGTTGATCGCGAGCTTGGTGCGGCCCGCGTCGCCCGCCGCGCCCACGTGGAACCGGGTCGGATAGATCGCGTCCAGGACCAGCGCCGCCTCGGCGGCCGCGTGGGCATCGCCGCCGATCAGGCCGACGCCATTGCCGAGCAGCACCTGTTGGCTGGTGCCCGACACCGGCGTCTCGACGAACCGGATGTTGCCGTGGCGCGCCGCCAGCGCCGCGATCCGGTCCGGGTCGCAGGTCGAGGCGCACAGCACGATCCGCCGCGCATCGGGGGGAAGCGCAGCCGCGAGCGCGTCCGTCGCCTCCTCGACCTGCTCGGTGTCGAACACCGCCAGGATGATCGGCTGCGCGCGCCGGGCGATCTCGGTGAGGCCCTCCGCGACCTGCCCGCCGATCGCATGCAGATGCGCCCGCTTCGCGGGCTCGACGTCGTAGCCGAGCACGGCGTGATCCGCGGCGACGAGCCGCCGCGCGAACGCCTCGCCCATGAGGCCGATGCCGACGAGACCGACAGGTGGGTGTTGCATGCGGAGCCGATTCGAAGCGTCGCTGCTCTATAGCGGGTCCGCCGCCCGGAAGGCTACGTGCAAATGTCCGGACAACCTGTCCATGCGGCTGCCGCATGCGGGCCGGGCACCGGCTCATCGGGCCGCCGGGAACGAAGACCGAACGCTCACGCCCCAATTTCGCCGTGCGACAGAGTCCCGTCTAATTCGACACCGCCGGCTGGCGCGCGCGCTCCGGCCGCGCCTGCGCGACGCTGACATGGGCCTCGAGGACCTCGCGGTTCGCGCGCAGCGCCGCGCTGTCGCCCGCATGCACGACGCTGCCACGCTCCAGGATCAGGGCGCGGTCGGTGACGCTCAACACCTTTCGTGCGTTCTGCTCGACCAGGATCGCGGCCATGCCCTCGTCGCGGATCACGCGCCGCAGCGCCCGCATCAGCTCGTCCACGACGATGGGCGCCAGCCCCTCGAGCGGCTCGTCGAGCAGGAGGACGCGCGGGTTGACGATCAGCCCGCGCCCGACCGCGAGCATCTGCTGCTCGCCGCCCGAGAGCTGCCCGCCGAAGTTCTGGCGGCGCTCCGCGAGCCGCGGGAACAGGTCGTAGATCTTCGCGAGGCTCCAGGGGCCGTCCCGCGCGACCGCCGTGAGGTTCTCCTCCACGGTCAGCGACCTGAAGATGTTGCGCTCCTGCGGGACCCAGCCGATCCCCGCCCGGGCGCGCTGGTCCGGCCGCAGCGCCGTGATGTCGCGGCCGTCGAGGCGGATGCGGCCGCCGAAGCGCTGGGTGACGCCGACGATCGCATTGATCAGCGTGGTCTTGCCCATGCCGTTGCGGCCGAGCACCGCGAGCGCCTCCCCGGGTGCGAGCGACAGCGACACGCCGGAGAGGACCACGGCCTTGCCGTAGCCGGCCCTGAGCTCGTCGACGGCGAGCAGCTCAGCCATCGGCCTCCCCCAGATAGACCGCCTTCACGCGCGGGTCGCGCGCGACCTCGTCCGGGCTCCCCTCGACGAACAGCGCGCCGTTGACCAGCACCGAGATCCGGCGCGCGAAGTTGAACACCAGGTCCATGTCGTGCTCGATCAGCAGCACCGTGACGTCGGCGGGCAGCGTCATCACGGTGGCGAGGATGTCGTGGCGCTCCTCCTCCGGGACGCCGGCCGCCGGCTCGTCCAGCAGCAAGAGGCGCGGGCGGCACGCCATGGCGACCGCGATCTCGAGCAGGCGCTGCTTGCCGTAGGGCAGGATGGCGGTGCGCGCGTTCATGACGTCGGCGAGGCCGAAGCGCTCGATCAGCTCAATGACGCGCGCCGCCTGCGTGCGCCTTGTGCCGGCGGGCCGCCAAACGTCCCACCCGGTCCCGGCCTGCTCCGACACCGCGAAGCTCAGCGTCTCGAGCGGGGTCAGCTCGCCGAACAGCTGGTTGATCTGGAAGGTGCGCGCCATCCCGAGCCGCGCGCGCGCATGGGGCTTGAGGTCCGTGATGTCGCGCCCGTCGAGCAGGATGCGGCCCGAGCTCGGCCGCAGCACGCCGGTCAGCAGGTTGATCATGGTGGTCTTGCCGGCGCCGTTCGGCCCGATCAGCGCATGGCGCGCGCCGGTCTCCAGCCGGAACGTCACGTCGCTGGTCGGCCGGATCCCGCCGAACCGCTTGTTGAGCGCGATGGTCTCGAGGGCGGGCGGCACGGTCAGGCCTTCGTGGCCGCGGCGCCACGCCGTCGGTCGAGCCGCCCCGCGAACGCGCGCAAGGGCGCGGTCCACGCCGTGATCCGCTCGCGTCCGACCAGGACGATCGCAACCAGCAGCAGCCCGATCCAGAACGGCCAGTACTGCGGCGTGATGGTCGAGAGCGAGTCCTGCAGCAGCTTGAACACGACCGCGCCGATCAGCCCGCCGTAGAGGTAGCCGGCGCCGCCGATGATCAGCACCAGCAGCAGGTCCGCCGAGCGCTCGAAGGAGAACACGTCGAGGGACGTGAAGGCGGTGGTCTGGGTCAGGAGCGCGCCCGCGATGCCCGCATAGCCGGCCGCGAGCGTGTAGACCGCGATCAGGCGCCGGCTGACCGGCATGCCGACCGCCTCGGCGCGCGCCGGATTCTCCTTCATTGCCTGCAGCGAGAGGCCGAAGGAGGAGTTCATGATCCGGCGCGCGACCAGGAACAGCACGAAGGTGACGGCGAGCGTGTAGACGTAGCCCGTGTGGCCGAACATGTCGAAGCGGAACCTGCCGAGCAGGGGCTCGACGGTCACGCCCTGCAGCCCGTCGGCGCCGCCCGTGAGCCAGGCGTGCTTGTTGGCGAGCTCGCGCAGCAGCAGCGCGACCCCGAGGGTCACCATCAGCCGGGTCAGGTCGGCGCCGCGCAGCACCAGGAAGCTGGTCACGAAGCCGAGCAGCGCGGCCGCGAGCCCGGCGAGGAGCAGCGCCAGCAGCGGCTCGTTGACGAGCTCGTGCTTGGCGAGCAGGCCGGCCGCATAGGCGCCGAGGCCGAAGAACGCCGCATGCCCGAGCGAGACGATGCCCGCATAGCCGAGGATGAGGTCGAGGGAGAGCGCGAACAGCGCGAGCCAGGCGATCTCGGTGAGGATCAGGTGATGGCCCGGCAGCAGCACCGTGCTGGCCGCGGCGGCGAGCCAGAACAGCACCTCGAAGGGATGCCAGCGGGCGCGCCCCGCCAGCAGCTGGGCGGCGTCGGCCTGGGCTTGCGGGCTCACGGCGCGGCGCTCATCGCGCCGCCGCGCGGGCGAACAGCCCCTGCGGCCGCCAGATCAGCACCGCGATCATGATCGTGTAGATCACGAAGGCGCCGAGGTCCGGGAGATAGTATTTGCCGGCGACGTCGCTGATCCCGAGGATCAGCGAGGCGAGGAACGGCCCCGTGATGCTCGAGGTGCCGCCGACCGTCACGACCACCAGGAAGTACACCATGTATTTGAGCGGGAAGCTCGGATCGAGGCCGAGGATCTCGGCGCCGAGCGCGCCGCCGAGCCCGGCGAGGCCGGAGCCGACCGCGAAGGTCGCGGCGAACAGCCCTCCGACATTGATGCCGAGGCCCTGCGCGACCCGCGCATCGTCCACCGCGGCGCGCAGCCGGCTGCCGAAGCGGCTGCGCATCAGGACGAGCTGCAAGGCGACCGCGATCACGCCGCACAGCACGATGATCAGCAGGCGATAGCGGCCGATGCCGACGCCGAGGAGCGTGAACCGGCCCTGGAGGTAGTCCGGCAGCTGCACGAAGACCTGGCTCGACCCCGCCACGTAGTCGACCGCCACCACCGCCATGAACACCAGCCCGATCGTGAACAGCACCTGGTCGAGGTGGCTCTTGCGGTGGACGTGCCGATAGAGCGTGCGCTCGAACGCGAGGCCGATGAGCGCGCTCGCCAGGAAGGCGAGCGGCAACGCGGCGAGGAACGGCACGCCCAGCCGGTTCACCAGCACGACCGCGCAGTAGCCGCCCGCCATCGCAAAGGCGCCGTGCGCGAGGTTGACGAGGTTCATCAGGCCGAGCGTGACCGAGAGCCCGCAGGCCAGCATGAACAGCACCATGCCGTAGGCGATGCCGTCGAAGAGGATCGTGAGCATGCTGGCTGGCGACCGTGCTGCGGGCTCCTGTCCGCTATTTCTTCGCGGCCTTGACGGGATCCTTCACGGCCTCGAAAGTCGCGAACTCCACATTGTGCAATTCGCCGTTCACCCTCTCGACCTTGCGGATGTAGATGTTCTGGACGATGTCCCGGGTCTGCGGGTCGATCGCGATCGGGCCGCGCGGGCTCTCCCAGGCCAGGCCCTTCATGGCGGCGACCAGCGCTTCGCCGTCGGTCTTGCCGCCGGTCTTCTTCAGCGCCTCGTAGATCAGGTGCATGCCGTCGTAGCCGCCGACCGACATGAAGTTCGGGCGCATGCCCGGGTTCGCCTTGCTGAAGGCCGCCACATAGGCCTTGTTCTTGGGCGAGGGATGCGCGGTCGCGTAGAGATGCGCCGTGATGATGCCGAGCGCGGCGTCGCCGAATCCCGGCAGGATGTCGTCGTCGGTGAGATCGCCGGTGCCGATCAGCCGGATGCCGGACTTGTCGAGGCCGCGCTCCAGGAACTGCTTCATCACGATCGCGCCGGCGCCGGAGGGCACGAACACGTAGAGGGCGTCCGGCTTGGCGTCGGCCGCCCGCTGCAGGAACGGCGCGAAGTCCGGGTTCTGCAGCGGCACGCGCAGCTCGGCCGCGATCTGGCCGCCGGCGGCCGTGAACCGCTCCTTGAACGACTTCTCGGCGTCGTGGCCCGGGGCATAGTCGGACACCAGGGTGACGACCTTCTTGACGTTGCTCTTCACGGCCCAGTCCGCGATCACCACGGCCGACTGCGGCACCGTGAAGCTCGTGCGCACCACGAAGGGCGATCGCTCGGTGATGATCGAGGTGCCGGCCGCCATGACGATCTGCGGCACCTTCGCCTCGGTCGCGAGCGGCGCCACCGCCAGCGCCAGCGGGGTGAGCCCGAAGCCCGCCAGGAAGCGGACCTTCTCGCTCACCACCAGCTCCTGGGCGAGGCGCTTGGTGAGCTCGGCATTGCCGGTGTCGTCCTTGAGCACGAGCTCGATCTTCTTGCCCGCGACGGTCGCCCCGTGCTCCTGCATGTAGAGCCGCGCCGCGGCCGCGATCTGCTTGCCGGTCGACGTGAACGGCCCGGTCATCGGCAGGATCAGCCCGACCTTCACGGTCTCCTGGGCGAGGCCCGGCGCGGGCAGGCCCGCGAGCGCCGCCGTCGCCAGCGCCATCAGCAAGGATTTCCTCAGCATCGCACCCCTCCCTTCGGGTTTCTTGTCGTCACATCGTCTCGTCACATCGGCGGCCGCGCCGCATTGGCGTCCTCGCAGGGCGCGACGCGGCACAAGAGCGCCCGCAGCTGGTAGGTCCCCATCTGGGGGTCATAGGGCGGGCCGTTGTCGGTGAGCAGGTTCGCGTTCGACTCGAACACCCCGTAGTCGGGCCCCGGCCGCTCCGGGAACCACCAGCCGTGCTGGGCGTGAATCACGCGCGGGTCGATGCCGGTCGTGATCTTGGCGCGCTGGCGCATGCGGCCGCGGCGCGTCTCGATCCACATCCAGGCGCCATGCGCGATGCCGAACCGCGCCGCGGTGTCGGGATGGATCTCGGCGATCGGGTCCGGATGCGCCTTGCGCAGGCGACGCAGCTGGCGGTGCTCGGAGTTGAAGAAGAACGGGATCCGCGCCCCGGTGGTCAGCACCAGCGGGAAGGCTTCGGCGACCTCGGGCGTGCTCAGCGGGCTCTCGGGCGGCTCCGCGTAGCACGGCAAGGGCGCGTAGCCGAGCGCCTCGAACCGTGTCGCATAGAGCTCGATCTTCCCGGTCGGCGTCCTGAACCCGTCGCTCTCGTACTTGCGGTAGCGGAACGGCACCTTCAGGAAGCCCTGCTGCTTGAGCTCGTCGAACGTGATGCCGAGCCCGCCGGCCGCGAGCTGCGAATCGAGCACCTGCTTGACGGGCTCGGTACAGGCGTCGAGCCCCATGCGGCGCGCCAGGGCGACGAAGATCTCCTCGTCCGCCATGCATTCGCCGACCTGCACGGCTTTCTGCTGGGCGAGCACCACATTCGCCGCGACGGTCGGCAGCCCGGCGAGCTGGTCGAGCTCGGGCCAGGCGGCGGCCGGCAGCACGATGTCGGCGTATTCCGCGGTCGGCGTCATGAACAGGTCGGCGCAGACCATGAAGTCGAGGCGCAGCAGCGCTTCGCGCACCATCGTGCTGTTCGCATAGGTCGTCAGCGTGTTGTTGCCGAAGACCAGGAACGCCTTCACGGGATAGGGCACGCCGTCGCGCATGGCCTGCAGCAGCGTCGGGATATGCGCGGCCGGCAGGTCCGCGCCCGCCCCGCCGAGCAGGCGGAAGCGGTCGGCGCCGAGGCGCTTGGCGTTCGCTTCCGGGGTGAGCTTCTCGATCAGGCTCGGGAAGCGGCCGAGGCCGTGCATGCCGAACACCCAGCCGCCCGGCACGTCGATATTGCCGGTGAGCGCCGGCAGCATCGAGACGGCGCGCACCGTCTGCACGCATTTCGGCGTGTGCTCGATGGCGCAGCCCCATTCCAGCATGGCGGGCCGGGTCTGCGCGAACAGCCGCGCCGCCGCCCGGATCTTGTCGGCCGCGACCCAGGTGATCGGCTCGGCCCATTCGGGCGTGTAGGGCCGCACATGGGCGGCGAGCGCGTCGAAGCCGTGGGTCCAGCGCTGCACGAAGGGCGCGTCGTAGAGGTTCTCGCCGATCACCACGTGCAGCATGGCCAGCGCCAGCGCGTCGTCGGCGCCCGGCCGCACCTGCAGCCACAGGTCGGCCTTCTCGGCGAGCCCGGTGCGCCGCGGATCGACCACGATGATCTTCGGCTTGTGGGCGAGCGCTTCCAGCACGTTGAAGCGCGTTTCGCCGTCGGGACCGGAATTGACCGGATTGTGCCCCCAGTAGAGCACGCAGGCGGGCGGCACCTCGCCCGTGAAGTCGCACACCGGGAAGTCGCCGAAGGTCAGGATGCAGGTGTTGACCCGCGGGTGGAAGCACTGCGCGAAGCCGGGCTCGGCCCAGTTCGGCGTGCCGAGCGCGTGACCGAAGCGCGAGACCCAGCGGATGTGATGGCGCCCCGTGCCGGTGCCGAGCGCGATCGCCTCGGGGCCGGACTCCTTGCGGATGGCGTTGAGCCGCTCCGCGATCTCGTCGAGCGCGTCGTCCCAGGAGATCCGCTCGAAGGTGCCGGCTCCGCGCGGCCCGCGCCGGCGCAGCGGATGCTGCAGGCGGTCCGGGTGGTAGACGAGGTCGGTCGTGACCGTGCCGAGCGGGCAGAGCCGTCCGTGGTTGAGCGGCGAGTCCGGGTCGCCCTCGACCCGGGTGAGCCGGCCGTCGCGCACGTGCAGGACGACGCCGCAGCCGCCGTGGCAGCTGCGGCAGACGCTCTTGTAGCGCACCGTGCCGGCGGTCTCGGGCAACTGCTGATGCATCGTCACGGGCGGCTCCCTCGCACGCTGCGCGCGCGCCGTGTCCTCGCCGGGGACGTCGTTTGTCTCATCGCCACTCTCGGCACGGGGCGACGGCCGCGCTTGGCGCGCGCGGGTCGCTTCCGGGGGCTGACGGGTGACGGCGGGGCCGCTGGAACGTCCACAGACGACGCCGCGCCAGCCTCGACTATACCGGGGGGATCGATCGCCCGGTTATGCAAATTCGGCCGTCCGTGATAGCCTTTGTCGATCACCTCCGACGAGCCCGGCGTCCCGACCATGAAGCTCAGCCAGCTGCGCCATTTCATCGCCGTCGTGGAGGCCGGGACCGTGCGCCAGGCCGCACGCGACCTCAACCTCTCGCAGTCCTCGATCACCAAGAGCCTGCAGCAGCTCGAGCACAGCCTCGGCGCCGCGCTGCTGCAGCGCAGCTCCCACGGCGTCGCGCCGACCGAGGCCGGCCGGGCCCTGCTCGCCCATGCCCGGCTGATCGAGGCCGAGCTGCGCCACGCGCGCAACGACGTCGAGGCGGTGCGCGGCGCCGCGCTCGGCGAGATCCGCATCTCCTCCTCGCCCACCGTCGCGACCGGGCTCCTGCCCCGCACCGTGGTCGAGTTCCAGCGCAGCCGGCCGCGGGTGAGCTTCCATATCGAGGAGGGCGTCTATCCCGACGTGCTGCCGGCGGTGCGCACCGGCGCGCTCGATTTCGCGGTCTGCCTGGTGCCCGACCGCCCGCGCGACGAGACGCTGACCTTCACCAACCTGCTCGAGGACCGGCTGGTGCCGGCGGTGCGCGCCGACCATCCCATGGTCTCGGCGCGCCGGCTCCGGCTCGCCGACATGATCGGCCTCAACTGGATCATCTATCGCCGCAGCCGCTCGGGCCTCGACATCTTCGAGCAGACCTTCGTCACCAACGGGCTGGAGCCGCCCAAGAGCACGATCGAATGCACCTCCTTCGCGGCCACCCTCGCGCTGGTCGAGAACGGCGACTACGTGACGCTGGTGCCCTCGCAGATCTTCTCGGGACCGCGCCGGCCGCAGGCGATCGCGCCGGTGCTGCTCGACGC
>PQAH01000099.1 GCA_003105195.1 Bradyrhizobiaceae bacterium | reverse complement strand
TCGGCATGTTCGAGCATGTGGGCGTCGGCCACTACGACGGCTTCTTCCGCAAGGCCGCCCAGCTCGTGGCCGACGACGGGGTGTTCCTGCTCCACTCCATCGGCCGCTCGGAGGGGCCGGGCATCACCAATCCCTGGATCGCCAAGTACATCTTCCCGGGCGGCTACATCCCGGCGCTCTCGGAGGTGCTGCCGGCGGTGGAGCGCGCGGGCTTCCTGGTCACCGACATCGAGATCCTGCGCCTGCACTACGCGGAAACCCTGAAGCACTGGCGCGACCGCTTCCTCGCCCATCGCGAGGACGTGGAGCGGGTCTACGACCGGCGCTTCGTGCGCATGTGGGAGTTCTACCTCGCGAGCTCGGAAATGGCGTTCCGCGAGCAGAACCTGATGGTGTTCCAGCTGCAGCTGACCAAGCGTCAGGGCGTGGTGCCGGTCACGCGCGACTATATCGCGCGCGAGGAGGCCCGCCTGCGCGGCCTCGAAGGCGGCAGCCGGCCGCCGCTGCGGCTCGCCGGCGAGTAGTGCGGCATCGCCCGCCTTGTTCCGCCCGGATTGCCGCGTAAAAGCTGTCAATGAGAATCTGATTCGAATCGTCGATTCACACCGGCGGGTGTGAATCGCGGGACGAACTGTCTCGGCTCGCGAACAAAACACCCCTGCCATCCGGCGCCGTGCTAGTTCGCGTGCCCCGGGAGGATCTGGATGGCATCGCAAGATTCCGCGGCGCGCAAGGCCGCCGCGCAACCCGTGCCCCTCTACCGGGCGGCGCCCCACAATATCGAGGTGGAGCAGGCGCTGCTCGGGGCCGTCCTGGTCAACAACGAGGCGTTCTACCGCGTCTCCGACTTCCTCGAGCCGCAGCACTTCTACGAAGGCGTGCACCAGAAGCTGTTCGAGCTCGCAGCCAGCCTGATCCGGGCGAACAAGATCGCGAGCCCGGTCACGCTGAAGACCTTCCTGCCGACCGACCTCGACATCGCGGGCCTGACCCCGACGCAGTATCTCGCGCGCCTCGCCGCCGAGGCGACCACCGTGATCAATGCCGAGGACTACGGCCGCACCATCTACGACCTCGCGATCCGCCGCAACCTGATCGTCATCGGCGAGGACATGGTCAACGTCGCCTATGACGCGCCGGTCGACCTCGCGCCGCGCGACCAGATCGAGGACGCCGAGCGGCGGCTCTACGAGCTCGCCGAGACCGGCCGCTACGACGGCGGCTTCCAGCGCTTCGCGATCGCGCTCACCACCGCGGTCGACATGGCGGCGCGCGCCTACCAGCGCGACGGCAAGCTCTCGGGCATCGCCACCGGGCTCACCGACCTCGACCGCATGATGGGCGGCCTGCAGCATTCGGACCTCGTGATTCTCGCGGGTCGTCCCGGCATGGGCAAGACCGCGCTCGCCACCAACATCGCCTACAACGTGGCGCGCGCCTGGCGCGGCGAGGTGCGCGCCGACGGGCACATGGAGACGCTGAACGGCGGCGTCGTCGGCTTCTTCTCGCTGGAGATGTCGGCCGAGCAGCTCGCGACCCGCATCATCGCGGAGCAGACCGAGATCCCCTCCTACCGGATCCGCCGCGGCGAGATCGATCCGTCGGACTTCGACCAGATCGCGCAGGTGGCGCGCGAGATGGAGACGATTCCGCTCTACATCGACGAGACCGGCGGCCTGTCGATCGCCCAGCTCGCGGCGCGCGCGCGCCGGCTCAAGCGCCAGCGCGGCCTCGACCTCCTCGTTGTGGACTACATCCAGCTGCTGCAGGGCTCGGGCCGGCGCTCCGACAACCGCGTGCAGGAGGTGACCGAGATCACCACCGGGCTCAAGGCGCTCGCCAAGGAGCTCAACGTGCCGATCGTCGCGCTCTCGCAGCTCTCGCGCCAGGTGGAGTCGCGCGACGACAAGCGGCCACAGCTCTCCGACCTGCGCGAGTCGGGCTCGATCGAGCAGGACGCCGACGTGGTGATGTTCGTGTTCCGCGAGGAGTACTACCTGAAGAACCGGGAGCCGCGCGCCGGCACCGAGGAGCACTTCAAGTGGATCGCCGACATGGAGGCGGTCCACGGCAAGGCCGAGGTGATCATCGGCAAGCAGCGCCACGGTCCCACCGGCACCGTGCAGCTGCAGTTCAAGGCCGAGGTCACCCGCTTCGCCAATCTCGCCGACGAGGCGCGGCTGCCGGACCAGCTCTGACGTCGTCCCTGCCGTCATGCACGGCGCGACGATTCCCGACCGGTCGGACTTGATCTTTCTCATTGCACGGAGTCGCCCGGGCCGCGCCAGCCGAACGGCGCTCGACCCGGGAATCGCGTGATAAGCTTGTTCTTTCATACGCCTCGGATTGAGCGAATGAACCGACCCTCGAACCCGCAACGCGATCCGTCCGGCATGGCCGAGGCGGGCGGCCTGCTGACCATCGACCTCGCCGCCCTCGTCGCCAACTGGCGCGCGCTCGCCGCGCGCGCGACGGGCGCCGAATGCGCCGCGGTCGTGAAGGCCGACGCCTATGGCTGCGGCATCGCGCCGGTGGCCGGCGCGCTCGCCGCCGCGGGATGCCGGACCTTCTTCGTCGCCCACCTTGCGGAAGGCCGGCGCGTGCGAGAGGCGGCGCCGGAGGCGACGGTCTACCTGCTCAACGGCCTCCTGCCCGGCACCGCGCCGGCGCTCGCGGAGGCGGGGCTGCGCCCGATCCTCGGCAGCCTCGCGGAGGTCGCCGAATGGAACGGCTTCGCGGAGGCGACCGGCTGGACCGGCGGCGCCGCGCTGCACATCGACACCGGCATGAACCGGCTCGGCCTCGCGCCCGCGGAGGCGCGCACGGCCGCCGCGCGGCCGCCGCGCAATCTCGCGCTGGTGATGAGCCATCTCGCCTGCGCGGACGAGACGGACCATCCGCTGACCGCGCGGCAGGTCGCGGCCTTCCGCGAGCTGCGCACGCTGTTTCCCGGAATCGCCGGCTCGCTCGCGAACTCCTCCGGGATCTTCCTCGGCGGCGCGGCGTATCACGACCTGGTGCGTCCCGGCGTCGCCCTCTACGGGGCGAACCCGACGCCCGCCGGCGCGAACCCGATGCGCGCGGTCGTGCGCCTCGAGGGCCGCATCGTCCAGCTGCGCCGGGTCGCGGCGGGCGAGACCGTCGGTTACGGCGCCACCTGGACGGCGCGCCGTGACAGCCGCATCGCGGTGATCGCGGTCGGCTATGCGGACGGGCTTCTGCGCGCCGCGAGCGCGAGCGACCACAAGCCGGGCGCCGAGGCCGTGGTGGCGGGACGGCGCTGTCCGCTCGCGGGGCGGATCTCGATGGACCTCGCCGCGATCGACGTCACCGACGTGCCCGAAGAGCAGGTGATGCGGGGCGACCTCGCGACCCTTCTAGGCGAGGAGATCGGAGTCGACGCGCTCGCTGCGCGCGCCGGCACGATCGGCTACGAGATCCTCACCGGCCTCGGCCGGCGCTACCACCGGGTCTACGTCTGAGCGGGCGGCAGGCGGGTCGCGCGCGCCCGGATGACCCAGACGAGGCCGCCGACGAGCACGCCGATCGCGATCAATGTCGCGACCACGCCGGCGGCGATCGACAGCGACCCGCCGGTCACGCCGCGCCCCCAGATCAGCAGCACCGTGCCGACCACCAGGGCGACGAAGGCGAGGAGCACCAGCCGGCCTTCGGGCGCGATCGGCGTCGCCACGATCTTGCCGCGCAACACGGCGTCATGGCGGATCCAGGGCGAATCGGGTCGGTTGGCGTCCGCTGGCGTCATCACCGGAACCAGGGCTTCCGTTCGCTCACCGCTGCTCCCATCTGACGGTCGGGTCCGGTCGCGCCCGACCTTCCCTGTCGTCATGATAGACTGAATCCGCGCCGGCCGTCAGTCTGCGCGCAAACGGAGGCGTCCCTTGAGCCGATCCGCGCCGAGCTTCGTGTGCCAGAACTGCGGCGCCGTCCATCGGCGCTGGCAGGGCAAGTGCGAGGCCTGCGGCGAGTGGAACACGATCGCGGACGAGACCGCGGCCGCCGACCGGGCCATGCCGGGGCGCGCCGGACGCAAGGGCCGGGTCTTCGAGCTGCAGCCGCTCACCGGCGAGACGCACGAGGCCCCGCGCCTCGCCTCGGGCATCGCCGAGCTCGACCGGGTCACGGGTGGAGGCTTCGTGCGGGGCTCGGTGCTGCTCGTCGGCGGCGACCCCGGCATCGGCAAGTCGACGCTGCTGATCCAGGTGGCGGCCGCGCTCGCGCGCGCCGGCCATCGCACGACCTACATCTCGGGCGAGGAGGCGGTCGCGCAGGTGCGGCTGCGCGCGGAGCGGCTGGGGCTCGCCGGCGCGCCGGTGGAGCTCGCGGCCGAGACCTCGGTCGAGGACATCGTGGCGACGCTGCGCGAGGGCAAGCCGCCGCGCCTGGTGGTGATCGACTCGATCCAGACCATGTGGACCGACGCGGTCGACTCGGCGCCCGGCACCGTCACCCAGGTGCGCGGCAGCGCGCAGGCGCTGATCCGCTTCGCCAAGCGTTCGGGCGCCGCCGTGATCCTGGTCGGCCACGTCACCAAGGAAGGCACGATCGCGGGGCCGCGCGTGGTCGAGCACATGGTCGACGCCGTGCTCTCCTTCGAGGGCGAAGGCTCGCACCAGTTCCGCATCCTGCGCGCCGTGAAGAACCGCTTCGGCCCGACCGACGAGATCGGCGTGTTCGAGATGACGGGGCTCGGCCTGCGCGAGATCCCGAACCCCTCCGAGCTGTTCCTCTCCGAGCGCGACCTCGGCACGTCCGGCACCGCCGTGTTCGCCGGGGTCGAGGGCACGCGGCCCGTGCTGGTGGAGATCCAGGCGCTGGTCGCGCCCAGCACGCTCGGCACCCCGCGCCGCGCGGTGGTCGGCTGGGACCAGAACCGCCTCTCCATGGTGCTCGCCGTGCTGGACGCCCATTGCGGGGTGCGGCTCGGCAGCCACGACGTCTACCTCAACGTCGCCGGGGGCTTGCGCATCCAGGAGCCCGCTGCGGACCTCGCGGTGGCGGCCGCGCTCGTCTCCTCGCTCGCCGGCGCGCCGCTGCCAGCCGAAGCGGTCTATTTCGGCGAGGTCTCGCTGTCCGGAGCGATCCGCCCGGTGCCGCAGGCGGCCGGCCGGCTGAAGGAGGCGGCCAAGCTCGGCTTCACCCGCGCCTTCGTTCCCGAGGCGGGACGCAGCGAGCTCGGCAGCGAGCTCGACTTGCAGGCGGTCGGCGCGCTGACCGACCTGGTCGCGCGCATCGCGGCCACCGGACGGCCGCGTCCGGCCCCGGTGCGCAGCGCCCGACAAGACGGGTGACGGCCGCCATCCCTCCCGCTATACACGGGGCGCCCGCTCAGGAGGGCCCGATTCCGCCGCCGGCCGCCGCCCGGATGGGGCGCGGCGCGTCGGACGGCGTTAAGAGTCGTCGATGCCCGTCACGCTGCTCGATATCATCCTGCTGGTCGTCATGTTCATCTCCGCCATCCTCGCGATGGTGCGGGGGTTCATGCGCGAGGTACTGTCGATCGCGTCCTGGCTCGCGGCCGCCCTGGTGACGGTCTACGCCTATCCGCGGCTGCTGCCGGTGGTGAAGCAGTACTTCACGAGCGACGCGGTCGCGCTCGCCGCCACCATCGGCGGCGCCTTCCTGGGCACCCTGCTGGTGGTCTCCGTGATCACCATCAAGATCTCGGATGCGGTGCTCGACAGCCGGGTGGGCGCGCTCGACCGCACGCTCGGCTTCCTGTTCGGGCTGGGGCGCGGGCTGATCATCGTGGTGGTGGCGTTCCTGTTCTTCGCCTGGCTGGTGCCCGACCGCAGCCAGCCCGACTGGGTGAAGAACGCCAAGTCCCGGGTCGTGCTGCAGGGCACGGGACAATGGCTGATCTCGATGTTGCCGGACGACCCCGAGAGCACCATCTTGAAGCGGTTCAGGCGGCAGCGGCCGGACGATTCGGAACCGCAGGAGAGCCCGACCGGGGACCGGTCGAGCCGCGAGGCGCCGTGGAACACCGCGCAGGCGCCCAAACCTTGAGACAACCGGGCCGCCGGGAGGCCTGAAAGGCGACACCATGGACCAGGACACCGGCCTCCCCGTCTTCGACCCCGACGCGGACCGCCTGCACGAGGAGTGCGGCGTATTCGGCATCCTGGGCCATCCGGAGGCGGCCGCCATCACGGCGCTCGGCCTGCACGCGCTCCAGCACCGCGGCCAGGAATCGGCCGGCATCGTCACCTTCGACGGCAAGCGCTTCCATTCCGAGCGCCGCATGGGCCTGGTCGGCGACAACTTCTCGGGGCGCGAGGTGATCGACCGGCTGCCCGGCGCGATCGCGGTCGGCCACAACCGCTACTCGACCACCGGCGAGACCATCCTGCGCAACGTGCAGCCGCTGTTCGCCGAGATCGACACGGGCGGCTTCGCGGTCGCGCACAACGGCAACCTCACCAACGGAATCGCGCTGCGCCGCCAGCTGGTGCGCGAGGGCGCGATCATGCAGTCGACCAACGACACCGAGGCGATCCTGCACCTGGTCGCGCGCTCGCGCCGCAACCGCTTCATCGACCGCTTCGTGGAGGCGCTGCGCGCGCTCGAAGGCGCCTATTCGCTGGTCGCGGTGACGAACAAGAAGCTGATCGGCGCGCGCGACCCGCTCGGCATCCGCCCGCTGGTGCTGGGCGAGCTCGAGGGCTGCCCGATCCTCACCTCCGAGACCTGCGCCCTCGACATCATCGGGGCGCGCCACGTGCGCGACGTGCAGAACGGCGAGGTGGTGGTCGCGACCGAGAAGGGCGTGCAGGGCATCGAGAGCATCATGCCGTTCCCGCCCATGGAGCCGCGGCCCTGCATCTTCGAGTACATCTACTTCTCGCGGCCGGACTCGATCGTCGGCGGGCGCCCGGTCTACGACGTGCGCAAGACCATGGGCGGCGAGCTCGCGCGCGAGGCGCCGGCCGCGGCCGACGTGGTGGTGCCGGTGCCGGACTCGGGCGTGCCGGCCGCGATCGGCTACGCCCAGGCCTCGGGCATCCCCTACGAGCTCGGCATCATCCGCAACCACTATGTGGGCCGCACCTTCATCGAGCCGACCCAGCAGATCCGCCAGCTCGGCGTGCGCCTCAAGCACAGCGCCAACCGCGCGGTGGTCAACGGCAAGCGTATCGTGCTGGTCGACGACTCGATCGTGCGCGGCACCACCTCGGTGAAGATCGTGCAGATGATGCGCGACGCCGGCGCGACCGAGGTGCATTTCCGCATCGCCTCGCCGCCGATCACGCATCCGGACTACTACGGCATCGACACGCCGGAGCGGGACAAGCTGCTCGCCGCGACTCACGACCTCGAGGGCATGCGGCGCTTCATCGGCGCCGACACGCTCGCCTTCCTCTCGGTCGACGGCATCTACCGCGCCATGGGCCACGAGAAGCGCAATCCCTCGAGGCCGCAGTTCACCGACCACTGCTTCACGGGCGAGTACCCGACGCCGCTCACCGACCGCACCGCGCAGGACCACGCCCCGCGGCAATTGTC
>PQAH01000098.1 GCA_003105195.1 Bradyrhizobiaceae bacterium | reverse complement strand
GCCGGCTGCGGCAGCGCCTCGGGGGGGATGGGCCGCGCGCCGCCGAGCCAGCTCCGCAACGAACGGCGAGGCTCCGGCATCGCGACCGGATCGGCCGACCGGATCGGCTCCGGCGTCGGCACGGCGCGCACGGGCTCGGGCGCGGGGATCGAAGGCTCGAGCGCCGGCTCCAGGGCGGCGCCCGGCTCTGCGGGCTCGGAGGCGCCGGCGGGCCCGGCCGGATGGGCCGGACGCTGCACGGTCGCCTCCGGCGCCGCCGTCCAGGCCATGGGCTGGAGGTCGAGGGTCTCGGCGATGCGGCGGAGCTGGCGCACCGCGAGTGCGAGGCCGATCAGGATCAGGCCGCCCGTCAGGCTGACCGTGCCCGAGATGATCAGGGTATCGCCGAAGCGGAATTCGTGGATCGGAATCCCATACAGCACGGCGCCGACGCCGATGGCGGCCAGCAGAACCCCGAGCACCAACAGGATTTGAGGCATTTCCGGCACATCCAAGCGCGCGGACCCGGACGCAGACGGCCGAAACCGCCCGGAATTCCGCATTGCGACAAGGACATTAGACGCTGCGCCCTGGGACCTGAAGGAAAAATCGGCCCGCCGACGCGGTTCGACCCGGCGATTGTTCCGTCCGGGACGCGCGGCGCGGCGCCCCTTGCGAATATGGCGCGTTGCCCCGGGACGGTGCTCGGCCTATCTAGGGAGAACCCCCGACGGGGTTTGCGCGTGCGGCCCTCTCACCCCCAACCGCCCGCGACCGTCCATTCGCCGAGGAGCCAGCCCGATGTCGTTCTCGCTGCCCGATCTCCCCTATCCGCACGATGCCCTCGTCCCCCACATGTCGCGCGAGACCCTCGAGTATCACCACGACAAGCATCATCTCGCCTACGTCAACAACGGCAACAACCTGCTCAAGGGAAGCGAGTGGGAAGGCAAGTCGCTGGAGGAGATCGTCAAGGGCTCCTTCGGCAAGAATGCCGGCCTGTTCAACAATGCGGGGCAGCACTACAACCACCTCCACTTCTGGAAGTGGATGAAGCCCGGCGGCGGCGGCGACAAGATTCCGGGCAAGCTGCAGAAGCAGATCGAGGCCGACCTCGGCTCGGTCGCCAAGATGAAGGAGGACTTCATCCAGGCCGGCGTCACCCAGTTCGGCTCGGGCTGGAGCTGGCTCGCCGTCAAGGACGGCAAGATCATCGTCAGCAAGACCCCCAATGGCGAGAGCCCGCTGGTGCACGGCGCCAAGCCGATCCTCGGCTGCGACGTGTGGGAGCATTCCTACTACATCGACTACCGCAACCGGCGCCCGGACTACCTCAAGGCCTTCCTGGACCACCTGGTCAACTGGGACTATGTGGCCGAGATGTACGAGGCGGCCAGCAAGTAATACCTCGGCGCCAGCCGGAGGATACACGGTCGAACCGGCGGCGGGGCAGGCGCCCCGCCGTTTCTTTTTTGCCTTTTTGTCGAGCGAGACTGCGGCTAATACGGAGGCACGATCACGTCGAGGGGGAGCCGCCGGCCCGGACCCAGAGCCGGACGGCGCCACGAAGCCATCGAAGCCATCAATGCGCCCATGAGCGTCGCGTTCGGGAATTGGAGGCCGGCCCGCCTCGCGGACGGCGTCGCCGTGCTCGTGCTCGCCGTCGTCGCGGGTGTGGCCGCCGCGACATTCCGCGACTACGGCCTCGGCTGGGACGACTTCACCCATTCGGAGTACGGCGACCTGCTGCTGGCGTTCTACACGTCGGGCTTCGCCGACCGGCGCGCCTTCTCCTTCGTCAACCTCTACCTCTACGGCGGCGGCTTCGATCTCGCGGCCGCGATCGCGGCCAAGCTGCTTCCCTTCGGCTTGTTCGAGACGCGACGCCTGCTCGGCGCGGCGGTGGGTCTGGTCGGCCTGGTCGCCACCTGGCGGCTCGCGCGGCGGCTCGGCGGCCCGCTCGCCGGCGTCGTGGGACTGACGCTCCTCGCGGCCTGCCCGTTGTTCTACGGGCACATGTTCATGAACGCCAAGGACGCGCCCTTCGCGGTGGCGATGACGCTGCTCCTGCTCGGCCTGGTGCGCGCGTTCCAGGACTATCCGAAGCCCGGCTGGCCGACGATCGTGCTGTTCGGCTGCGGCCTCGGCCTGACGCTGGGCTCGCGCGTCATGGGCGGAATGGCCGGCGTCTACGCGCTCGCGGCGCTCACGCTGATCCTCCGCCTGCGGAGCCGCGCGCTCGGCTGGTCCGGCGCCGGCGCGGAAGCCGGGCGCTTCCTGCTGCGGCTCGCGCCGGGCTTCGCGCTCGCCTATGCGGTCATGGCGCTGGTGTGGCCCTGGGCCGTGATCGATCCGCTCAATCCGTTCCGCGCCGTCGCCTACTTCTCGCATTTCTTCGAGAAGCCGTGGCGCGAGCTCTACGACGGGGCGACGCCGCTGGTGGTCGACATGCCGCGCAGCTACCTGCCGACGCTGCTCGCGCTCAAGCTGCCGGAGGCGCTGCTGGCGCTCGGCTTCGGCGGCGTCGCCGGAGCCTTCCTGATGGCGGCGCGGCGCGACCTCGATCAACGGCAGCGCGCGGCCTTCCTGCTGGTCGCGCTGGCCGTGGCCTTCCCGATCGCGTTGACGGTGGCGACGCGGCCCGCGATGTACAACGGGATCCGGCATTTCGTGTTCATCCTGCCGCCGCTCGCGGCACTCGGCGGCTTCGCGGCCGCCTGGGCGGCCGAGCGGCTGCGCAGCCGCCCGCTCGCCGTGCGCGCGGGCGCGCTCGCCGCGCTCGCGATCGGCGTCGCCCTGCCGGTGCACAAGATGGTGCGGCTGCATCCCTACCAGTACACGCACTTCAACCTGGTCGCGGGCGGCGTGCGCGTCGCGCACGAACGCTACATGCTGGACTACTGGGGCCTCGCCTTCGCGCAGGCGGCGCGCGAGCTGCGCGAGACGCTCGCGAGCCACGATCTCGCCCCTCCCGGCGGGCGGCGCTGGCGCGTGGCGGTCTGCGGCCCGCATCCGGCCGCGCGGGTCGAGCTCGGTCCCGGCTTCGAGCTCGTCGGCAACACCCTCAATGCCGATTTCGCCATGGTGCTGGGGGAATACTATTGCCGCGAGCTCAACGCGCCGGTCTTCGTCGAGATCGAGCGCGAGGGCGCGGTCTATGCGCGCGTCTACGACATCGGCGGCCGCACGGTCGGCGCGCTCTGGGACTGATCGGCCCCCTGGCTCACGAATGGGCGAACTGCCAGTAGAGCTCGCGCGCCTTGCGGTACATCGGCCCGGGCTGCAGCGAGCGCTCGCCGATGCGGATCACCGGCATCACCTTGATGTAGTTGCCGCTCGAGAAGATCTCGTCGGCGCTCTCGAAATCCGCATAGCGCAGCGTGGTCTCGTGCACGGTGACGCCGGCCTCGCGCAGGAGCGCGATCACGCGCTGGCGCGTGATCCCGTTCAGGAAGGTGCCGTTGGGCGCCGGCGTGTAGACGACGCCCTGCTTGGCGCAGAAGATGTTCGCGGTGCCGAGCTCGGCGACGTTGCCCAGCATGTCGCAGACGATGCAGTTGTCGAAGCCGCGCGACTTGGCCTCGAACAGGGCGCGCGCATTGTTGGGATAGAGGCAGCCCGCCTTGGCGTCGACCGGCATGCACTCCAGCGTGGGACGGCGGAACGGCGAGAGCGTCACCGAGATGCCGGCCGGCTGCGGCATCGGCGCCTCGTAGAGGCTGAGGCACCAGCGCGTGGACTCGGGATCCGGCGGCACCGCAAAGGGCCCGCCGTGCTCGGCCCAGTACATCGGGCGGATGTAGAGTTCGGCCTTCGCGTCGAAGCGCTTCAGCCCGTCCGCGACGAGGCCGAGCCAGGTATCGAGCGAGACGGTGGGCTTCAGGAACAGCTTCTTCGCCGAATCGTTCACGCGGGCGCAATGGAGGTCGATGTCGGGCGTCACGCCCTCGAAGGCGCGTCCGCCGTCGAACACCGAGGAGCCGAGCCAGGTCGCGTGGCTGCGCACGCCGAGAATCGGCAGGTTTCCCTGGTGCCAGTCGCCGTCGTAGAAGGTCCAGGTCTTCGACCAGCCGTTCGCGGCCATTCGGCGTCTCCTCGCGCTTTCCGGTCCACTCTACGGCAGCCGCGGCCCCGGCGCCCAGTGAAAATCGTCGATGCGCGGGCCACGCGACCGTGATCGCGGGCGCTTTGCGGATGCCAGCGACGTCTGCGAGGATGGCGGCGCCGACGCCGGAGGGATCCCCATGCCGCGCGCCTATGTCTTCGACGCCTACGGAACGCTGTTCGACGTCCATGCCGCGATCGGCCGCCATCGCGCCGCGGCGGGCCCCGACGCCGACCGCTTCTCCGAGATCTGGCGCGCCAAGCAGCTCGAGTATTCCTGGACGCTGACGCTCGCCGGCCAGTATGTCGAGTTCTGGACCCTCACCGAGCGCGCCCTCGACCACGCCTTCGCGCGCGTCCCTTCGATCGACCGCGCGCTGCGGCAGCGGCTGCTCGATGCCTATTTCGAGCTCGATGCGTTTCCCGATGCGCGCGCGACCCTCGCCGCGCTGAAGGGCGCGGGCGCCGCGACCGCCATCCTCTCCAACGGCTCGCCGCGCATGCTCGCCGGGGCCGTGGAGGGCGCGAAGCTGCAAGGCAGCCTCGATGCCGTCCTCTCGGTGGACGCGATCCGCATGTACAAGCCGCGCCCCGAGGTCTACCGGCTGGTCACCGACCGCATGGGCATCGCGCCGGCCGACGTCGTGTTCGTCTCCTCCAACCGCTGGGACGTGATGGGGGCGGCACAGTTCGGCTTCCGCGCCGTGTGGGTCAACCGCGCCGGGCTGCCGGACGAGTATCTCGCGCCGGCACCGCTCGCGACGGTGTCGGATCTCGCTGCGCTGCCGCAGATCGCGGTGTGAGGGATC
Source organism: Bradyrhizobiaceae bacterium (assembly GCA_003105195.1). GTDB lineage: Bacteria > Pseudomonadota > Alphaproteobacteria > Rhizobiales > Xanthobacteraceae > FEB-22. Next base: position 8,540 of record PQAH01000098.1, on the reverse strand, counting down.
CGGTTCCGGCCGCGGCGCGCCGGAACCATCGCGGGCGGCACCGGGTTGTCGGGCGAACGCATCTTCACGCGGACGTCGCCCATGACGCACCGATCGTCGTTTCGCGCCCTGCCGGCCCACGCCGCCATGGGCGCCTGCTTCGGCCTCTTCGTGTTCCTGTTCATGCTGATGGCGAACACGGGCGGCCTGCGCGACCTCGTCGTCGCGCAGCCGGACCCGCGCCAGGCATTGCTGGTGGTCGCCGGCGCCATCGTCTCGCTGTTCGCGGTGGCGTGCGGGCTGACCGGGTTCCTGCTGCTCGCGAGCGAGCAGCAGTGAGCGGCCTCAGGATGCCGCGACGCTCCTGAGGAAGCTCTCCATCTCGTGCTTGAGGCGGCCGCTGTCGCCGGCGAGCGACTGGGCGAGCGAGAGCACGCGCGAGGAGGAGGTGCCGGTCTCGCCGGCTTCCCGGTTCACCTGCGCGACATTGGCCGCGACCTGGGCGGTGCCGTGCGCGGCCTCGTTCACGTTGCGCGCGATCTCGCGGGTCGCGGCGCCCTGCTCCTCCATGGCGGCCGCGATCGTCGCCGCGATCTCGGAGATCCGGCCGATCGTGCCGCCGATGCCCTTGATCGCCGCCACCGATTCCTGCGTCGCCTGCTGCATGCCGACGACCTGGGCGCCGATCTCCTCGGTCGCCTTGGCGGTCTGGCCGGCGAGCGCCTTGACCTCCTGCGCCACCACGGCGAACCCCCGGCCGGCGTCGCCGGCGCGCGCCGCCTCGATGGTGGCGTTGAGGGCGAGCAGGTTGGTCTGCTCGGCGATCGCGGTGATCAGCTTGACGACGTCGCCGATACGCCCGGCCGCCTGCGACAGCTCGCCGATGCGCGCATCGGTGCGGCCGGCCTGCTGCACGGCCTCCGTCGCGATGACGCTCGATTCCCGCACCTGACGGCTGATCTCCTCCACCGATGCGCTCATCTCCTCGGCCGCCGAGGCGACCGACTGCACGTTGGCCGAGGCCTGCTCGGAGGCCGCGGCGGCCGAGCCCGACAGCTCGCCCGTGACATTGGCGGTGCGGCTGAGCGAGCCGGCGGCCTGCTCGAGCTCGCCCGCCGCGGACGACACCGTGGCGACGATGCTGCCGACCGCCTGCTCGAACTCCGAGGCGAGGCGGCGCATCGCGGCCTGCCTTTCCGCCTCGGCACGCGCCTCGGTATTCGCCTGCTCGGCGCGCAGCCGCTCGGCCTCGATCATCCCGGTCTTGAACACCTGCACGGCGTCCGCCATGCGGCCGACCTCGTCCTTGCGGCCGGTGCCGGGAATCTCCACGGACTGGTCGCCGCCCGCCAGCGCGGTCATGGCGCCGGTCATGCCGGCGATCGGCCGGCTGATCATGCGGGCGACCGTGAGGGTCACCACGGCGGCGAGCGCCAGGGCGACTCCGAGCAAGGAGAGGAGCAGGAGCCGCGCGCGCTCCTCGGTGCGCACCGCGGCGGCGCTGGTCTCGTCGGTCTGGCGCGCCTGGACGTCGCGCAGGGCGTCGAGCGACGTCTTGACGGTTCCGTAGGCCTTCTCGACCGCGAGGAGGAACACGAAGGCCGTCGTCGCGTCGGACGCGGCCATGTCCAGCACGTTTTCGGCGGCCGCCGCATATTCCTTGAGCGCCGCGGCCGCGGCGTCGCGCTGCGTCGCGTCCTCTTGCGTCAGCGTCCATCGCGTCGCGATCGCGGCGAGGGCCTCCTGCGCCCGCTTGAGATTCTCCCGGGTCCGCTTGAGGCTCTCCTCGATCTTCTTCTCGTCCTGGCTGTTCACCGCCCAGCTGACCGTCCGATAGAGGTCGAGCTGCGCCAGCACCACGAGGTCCGATGCCTGGACCGCGGCCATGGATTTCGGCATGGTCTCGGTCGTCAGCTTGCGCAGCGCGCGGCCCTGCTGGTCCGCGCCATAGAAGGCGGCGGCCGCCATCGCCAGCATGAACAAGGTGATGCAGACCGGCGCGACGAAGACCTTGGTCGAGATGCGCGCGTTGCGGAAGAGCGTTGCCAGAGAAGCCATCGTGCGGACCTTCGGCTCGATCGTGACGTGGCTCGGCCGCCCCCTGCACGACCGAGATGGCGAAGCCCGGGCCGATGCCGGCCCGGGCCGCGGCGGGCGGGCTAGTTGGTGTAGACGCCGGCGCCGATCACGACGTCGCCGACCTTGACGACGTAGCTCTTCTTGGGCGCGATCTTCTTGGTCGCGGGATTCGGCCAGGCATAGGTCATCCAGGTCTCGTTGCCCTTCTCGAGCACCGCGGCCATCTCGCGGTTGAAGGCCTTGCCCTCGGCATCCTTCACGTCGATCTGCGGCTTGCCGACGAGCGCCTTGTTGACGCCGTGCGCCAGCATGGTCAGCTTGCCGTCCTTGGCGTCCATGACGAACAGGTAGAGGTCGCCGTCGACGAATCCGCCCTTGGGATCGCTGAAGGCGGCGAGCGCCTTGTCCTTGCCCTCGCTCTTGAAGAAGGCCGCTGCCTTCTGCACGAGCGCCTTCGCGTCCTCGGGCGTGCGCCCGGGATCGGCGCTCGCCGTGACGGCGAGACCGAACAGCGCGAAGAGAGCAAGGCAGATCGAAAGTACTTTACGCATTCCGGAATACTCCATCGTTGACGGCAAGCAGCCGCCGGGTGGCGTTGCGAAGTTCCGGGGGTGCGACAGGGCAGAAAGCCCACGGCAGCGTCATACGGGGCGCGCCATAAGAAACCGTAAATCCGCACCAAGATACGCAGTCCCACTGCGTCTCACGCATGCCGCAGGGTAAGTCGGGGCGCCCGGCTACGCGATGCCGCGAAGTCGCGATGTCGCGAGAGTGCGCCCCGATCTTCCTGCCCGCCGGGTGCGCTAGCGCGCGAGCTCCGCGAGGATCCGCGCCCAGGACCGGATCCCCTTGTGGAAGGAGGTCAGGTCGTACTTCTCGTTCGGCGAATGCACGCGGTCGTCGTCGAGGCCGAAGCCGACCAGCAGCGAGTCCATGCCGAGCACGTGCTTGAAGTCGTTGACGATCGGAATCGAGCCGCCCGAGCCGATGGTCACGGCCTTGCGTCCCCACTCGGCGGCGAGCGCGGCGCGCGCCTTCTCGAGGGCGGGGGCATCGTAGGGGAGCGAGATCGCCGGGCTGTGGACGTGGTTGACGAACTCCGCCTTGCAGTCGGCGGGCAGGCGCGCGCGCACGTAGTCGCGGAAGCCGTCGCGGATCCTGTCCGGATCCTGGTCCCCGACCAGGCGGAACGAGATCTTCGCCGCGGCCTGCGACGGGATCACGGTCTTGGCGCCTTCGCCCGTGTAGCCGCCGACGATGCCGTTGATGTCGCAGGTCGGCCGGGTCGAGATCTGCTCGATCAGGAGCCGCCCCTTCTCGCCGGCCGGGGTCTTGAGGCCGACGCCGCCGAGGAAGCCCTCGGCCGTCAGCTCGAGCGCCGCGAGGTCGGCCTTGATCTGTGGCGGCAGCTCCTTCACGCCGTCGTAGAAGCCCGGCAGGGTGACGCGGCCGTCGTCGTCGTGCAGGCCGCCGAGGATGCGCGTGAGCACGCGGATCGGGTTGAGGGCGGCGCCGCCGAACAGGCCTGAATGCAGGTCGCGGTCCGCGCAGGTGAGCCTGACCTCGTCATAGACCATGCCGCGCAGCGAGGTGGTCACCGCCGGCGTGTCCTTGTCCCACATGCCGGTGTCGCAGACGAGCGCGAGGTCGCGGCGGAACTCGGCCGCGTTCTCCTTGACGAAGGGATAGAGGTTGTTGGAGCCGCACTCCTCCTCGCCTTCGATCATGGTGGTGATCGCGAGCGGCAGCTTGCCGGTCACGGCGACGAAGGCGCGGCAGGCCTCCAGAAAGGTCATCACCTGGCCCTTGTCGTCGCAGGCGCCGCGGGCGACGATCACCTTGCGGCCGTCGGGCAGCGTCGCGATGCGCGGCTCGAAGGGAGGCGTGGTCCACAGGTCGAGCGGATCGACCGGCTGCACGTCGTAATGGCCATAGAACAGCACGCGCGGGCCCGCGCCGTTGCCGCCCTTGCCGACCACCACCGGATGGCCGGCGGTCGGCCGCACCTTCGTCTCGAAGCCCATCGATCCGAGATCCCGGGCGAGATGCTCGGCGGCGGCGCGGCACTGCTCCTTGTAGGCCGAATCCGTCGAGATCGAGGGGATGCGCAGCAGCGCGAAGAGACGCTCGAGGCTGTTGTCGAGATCGCGGTCGATGTGGTCGAGGACCGCGGGAAGGGCCTGCGCGGGCGTGGTCATCAGGGGCTCCGTGGGAGGGCGATATTCGGAACGGGAGGGCAAGGCGTGGCCCGGCGGTGCGCCGGACCCATGGGGTTCACCGGCGCAGGATGCCGCCGAGCGTGCCGCGCACGATCGCGCGGCCGATGCTGCCGCCCATCGAGCCGCCGATCGACTTGCCGATGTCGGCCGCGACCTTGCCGGCCACGCGCCCCGCCACCGTGCGCGTGATCTCGCGCGTGACCAACTGGCCGGTCGTGAGCCGCTTGCCGCGCGGACGGTTGGTGCCGAAGATCGAGCCGAGCATGTCGCCGATGCCGCCGAGCACGCCGCCCCCCGCGGCGGCGCCTTCGGCCGAAGCCTCGGCGGCCGCCGCCGTCTCGGCGGTGCGCTTCTGCAGCACCTCGAAGGCCGACTCGGCGTCCATCGCCTCGTCGTACTTGCCCTTGCAGGGGCTCTTGGCGATCACGGCGGCGCGCTCCTCGGGCGAGATCACGCCGACGCGGGCGCAAGGCGGACGGATCAGCGCGCGCTGCACGATCGAGGGCGACCCGTTGCCCTCCAGGAAGGAGACCAGCGCCTCGCCCTTGCCGAGCTGGGTGATCACGGCCTCGGTATCGAGCTCGGGGTTCGGGCGGAAGGTCTCGGCCGCGGCGCGCACCGCCTTCTGGTCGCGCGGCGTGAACGCCCGCAGCGCGTGCTGCACCCGGTTGCCGAGCTGTGCCAGCACCTTGTCGGGAACGTCGAGCGGGTTCTGGGTCACGAAATAGACTCCGATCCCCTTGGAGCGGATCAGCCGCACCACCCGCTCGATCTTGTCCAGCAGGGCCTTGGGCGCGTCGTCGAACAGGAGATGCGCTTCGTCGAAGAAGAACACCAGCTTCGGCTTCTCGGGGTCGCCCACCTCGGGCAGCTCCTCGAACAGCTCCGACAGCAGCCAGAGCAGGAAGGTCGCGTAGAGGCGCGGGTTGTCCATCAGCCTGTCGGCGGCCAGCATGTTGATGTAGCCGCGCCCGTCGCGCGTCACGCGCATGAAGTCCTTCAGCAACAAGGCCGGCTCGCCGAAGAATGAGCTGCCCCCCTGGTTGTCCAGTACCAGGAGCTGGCGCTGGATCGCGCCGATCGAGGGCTTCGAGACGTTGCCGTAGAGCTTGGTCAGCTCCTTGGCGCTGTCGGCGACGAAGCCGAGCACGGCGCGCAGGTCCTTGAGGTCGACCAGCAGCAGGCCCTGCTCGTCGGCGACGCGGAACGCGATATTGAGCACCCCCTCCTGCACCTCGTTGAGGTCCATCATGCGGGACAGGAGCAGCGGGCCCATCTCGGAGACGGTGGCGCGGATCGGATGGCCCTGCTCGCCGAACAGGTCCCAGAACATCACGGGAAACTCGTCCGGCTCGTAGGCGATGTTCAATTCCTTGGCCCGCTTGACGAAGGCCTCCTTGGCGTCGCCCGGCTGCGCGATGCCGGCGAGGTCGCCCTTGATGTCGGCCGCGAACACCGGAACGCCGGCGCGCGAGAAGCCTTCCGCCATCACCTGCAAGGTCACGGTCTTGCCGGTGCCGGTCGCGCCGGTCACCAGGCCGTGCCGGTTGGCGAGCTTCAGGCTCAGAAGCTCCGGCTTGCCGCCCGCGCCGATGAAGATATTGCCGTCCCGGTCGAGGTCCGACATGCCTGGCTCCTCCGCGACCCGTCTCGCCCATGGTCATATCGCAGCCGGTTCGCTCCGTGAAGTCCGCCTCCCGCTCGGCATTCCGGCGCGCGCGGAATGACCTTGCGTCGGCCTCTGTGTTCTCGCTGCCACGCATTCGCGGAGATTGCATCGATCCCTCGTCGTGACGCTCGACGCTCATCCCTTGTCGTGCTTGTGTTCGCGCGCGGCGCCGTTCAAGATCAGTCTCGAACCCGCCGCCAGTGCGGGAGCGAGGGGGATCATGGACGCGAGGGGACGTCTCGCCGCTCGATCGGGCGTCGAACGGCCGCAGGCCGGAACGACCGTCGCCATCAACCTCGATTCTCCGCCGATGGACGGGACGCATGATGCGGTGCGTGCCCCGATCGCCGTCTCGATCAACGCGAGAAACGGCGCCCATTCCGGAAGCGATCCGTTCACGTGACCCGGTCCGATCGCGGCGGCTGCGGCGCCGCGACCGCGATGCGGCAAGAGGAGGCCTCTGTGACGTATTCCATCCGCCAGATCGAAGGCATCGGGCCCGCCATGGCTTCGAGGCTGAAATCGATCAAGATCCGAACCACGAGCGGGCTGCTGGAGGCGGCGAGGACCGTCAAGGGCCGCAAGGAGATCGCGGAGAAGATCGGGGTGGACGAGCAGACCGTCCTGCGCTGGGCGAACCTCGCCGACCGCATGCGCATCAAGGGCGTGCGCGAGCCCTATGCGGAGCTCCTGCGCGCCGCCGGCGTGGATACCGTGCGCGAGCTCAGGCATCGCAATGTCGAGAACCTCGCCCAGGCGGTCGCCGAGGCGAACCGCAAGCGCAAGCTGGTGCACGTGCTGCCGACCGAGAAGCGCCTCAAGCGCTGGATCGAGGAGGCCAAGAAGCTGCCGCCGAAGATCTCGTATTGACGGCACCGGTCGGCACGGTGCCGGGCATCCTCGTCCTCGAGGATCGCAGGGCGGGCAGGAGCGCGTGCCCTGCCCCTTGACTTTGCGCCTTGACGTTGCGGCTTGACACTGTATCGCGCCGGACGCAAAGCCTCGTCATGAGCCTCGCGCCGGGTCCGACCGTCTCGCCTGCGCCGACGGCGCTCGACCGGCTGCGGGCGCTCGGCCGGCCCTGCGTGATGGGCATTCTCAATATCACGCCGGATTCCTTCTCCGACGGCGGGCGGTTCCTCGACCCCGGGATCGCGATCGACCATGCCGGGCGCATGGCGGCGGACGGCGCGGATCTCCTGGACGTCGGCGCGGAGTCGACCCGCCCCTATGGCGGCATGCAGCCGGTGCCCTTCGAGGACGAGGTCGCGCGGCTCGCACCGGTGCTCGCCTCGGTGGTTCGGCTCGGCCTGCCCGTCTCCATCGACACCATCAAGGCCAGGACCGCCGACTGGGCCCTGCGCCAGGGCGCGACGATCGTCAACGACGTCTGGGGACTGCAGCGCGACCCCGACATGGCGCCGGTGGTGGCCGGACACGGGGTGCCGGTCATCGTCATGCACAACCGGGAGGCGGTCGACCCCACGATCGACATCATGGCCGAGGTGCGCGAATTCTTCTCCCGCTCGCTGGAGATCGCGGCGCGCGCCGGCATCGCCCAGGTGGTGCTGGATCCCGGGGTCGGCTTCGGCAAGACGCCGGACCAGAGCATGACCGTGATCGCCCGGCTCGGCGAATTCCGCGCCTTCGGGCTGCCGCTGCTCATGGGGCTCTCGCGCAAGCGCTTCATCAGCACGGTGGCGCCCTCGGAGCCGCATCGGCGGCTCGGCGGCTCGATCGCGGGCAGCCTGCTGGCCGTGCTCGCGGGCGCCGACATCGTGCGGGTCCACGACGTGGCCGAGACCGTGCAGGCGCTGCGGGTCGCCGCCGCGATCCGTGCCCATGGCTGATGCCTTCCTCGGCCTCGGCGGCAATCTCGGCGACGTGCGCGCCACTCTCGACCGCGCGATCGCGCGCCTGTGCGACGGCCGGGAGGTGCGCCTGCTGGCCCGCTCCTCCGACTACCGCACGCCGCCCTGGGGCGTCGAGGACCAGCCGCCCTTCGTCAATGCCTGCATCGCGGTGGCGACCGCGCTCGCGCCGCAGGCGCTGCTCGCGCGGGCGCTCGCTGTGGAGCGCGAGCTCGGCCGCAACCGCGAGCGCGAGCAGCGCTGGGGGCCCCGGCCGATCGACATCGACCTCATCGCCTATGACGACCTCCGGCTGGACCGGCCCGGCCTCACCCTCCCGCATCCGCGGCTGTTCGAGCGCGCCTTCGTCCTGGTCCCGCTCGCCGAGATCGCGCCGGACGCCGTCATCGGCGGCCGGCCGATCGCGGACGCCCTGCGCGACCTCGATGCCGCCGGCATCGAGCGCCTGCCGCCACGAAGCGGTTAGCGGTTGGCCCCGGCCAGCTTTCGTTGCATGAGAAGCCCGCGGCACGAGCACCCAGAGACCCAGCATGACCTCCGACGACAACCTGCCACTCGCCGCCGAGTTTCCCGCTGCCACGCGCGAGCAGTGGCTGCGGCTGGTGGACGGCGTGCTGAAGGGTGCTCCGTTCGAGAAGAAGCTGGTCTCGAGGACCCATGACGGGCTGACCATCGCCCCGCTCTACCCGCGCGCCGCCGACGCGCGGCCGCTCGGCCGGGCGG
>PQAH01000097.1 GCA_003105195.1 Bradyrhizobiaceae bacterium | reverse complement strand
CGCGCCTTCGCGCGGTTCGCGACCGGCCATGGCCTCGCGCCCGCGCGGGCCGCGGCCGCGCGGCGCCTGTGCGCGGCCTGCGCGGCCAGGCCCTACTTCGTCGCCGGCACCGGGCGCTTCTGCACCCGCGTGATGGAGCTGCTCGGCGAGCGCGCCCTGGTGAAGACCGGCGCCGAGGGCGTGTTCTGCGCGGCGCTGCCGACCGAGGGTCTCGGCCTCGCCGTGAAATGCGACGACGGCGCGGGCCGCGCCGCCGAGGTGATCGTGGCCGCGCTGATCGGGCGCTTCCTGCCGCTCGGCGATCGCGAGCGCGCGGCCCTCGACGCGCTCGTGCGTCCGACGCTGCGCAACTGGAACGGCATCGAGGTCGGCGCGCTGCGGCCGACCGAGCCGCTGCAGGGTCCTACCGGATCGCGTTGCCGTTGATGGCGAGCTGGGCATGGCGCTGCACGGACTCGCGCGTCAGCTCGCCGACGAGCCGCTTGTGGTCCATGCCGACGATCGCGCCGCGCTTCGAGCCCGAGATCAGGTTGTCGGCCACCACCGCCGCGCCCGCGCCGGCCGCGACCGACACCGCGACCCCGACGCCGGAATTGCGCACCACGTTGCCGGTGACCGTCACGTCGCGCTGGTAGCGGCCCCAGCCGATCCAGATGCCGGCCGTGGGCGCGTTCTCGACCACGTTGCCGGTCACCGCCGTATCGGCCTCGATGCCGATGCCGATGCCGGCGCCGTCGCCCGGATCGGTGCCGGCGGGACGCTGCGGCACGAGATTGCGGATCAGGTTGCCCTGGACCACCGCGAGCCGGCCGCCGTCGTTGAAGTTCGTCACCGAGACGCCGATCGCCGCGCCGTCCACCGTGTTGCCGGCGAGCACGGCGCCCTCGAAGCCGAACTCCGCATAGAGCGCGACTTCGCCCGACCCGACGCAGGTGTTGCCGAGGACCTGCAGGTTGGATGCGGCGTTGCCGCGCACCGCCGAGAAGGCGGCGCGGCGGATCTGGTTGCCGCGCACCGTGACGTTGCCGGCACGGTACACGTTGACGGCATTGCCGTTCTGCCCGGAGCCGCCGTCCTTGGCGCCGGTGTCCTCGATCCGGTTGTCGAGCACCAGCGTGCCGTCGTCGCCCGTCTCGGAGCGCCAGACCTGGATGCCGTTGTTGGCGCTGCCGCGGATCGTGTTGCCCGCGATGGTCATGCCCTGCGCGTCGAGGCAGAAGATCGCGGTCGCGGCCGCGCCCGTGACCGTGGTGCCGCCGACCGATCCCTCGATCCGGTCGAGCGCGAGGCCGTGGCGGCCGCTGCCGACGATGCGGCAGTCGCGCACGTGCACGTGCCGGCCGCGCACCAGGTGCGCGAGGCCGCGGCCTTCGGCCAGCGGCTTGCCGGTGCCCTCGAGCCAGAGGCCCGAGAGCAGCAGGTGGTCGGCATCGCGGCTCGCCAGGATCGGGCCGCCGCCGATCGAGACGAGGCGCGTGGCGCCCGGAACGCCGATCAGCCGCGTGCCCGGCGCGAGGGTGAGCTCGCGCACGAAATAGGTGCCGGGCGCCAGCACCAGCGGCAGGCGCGCGCCGGCGGTGCGCTCGATCGCGCGCTGGATCGCCCCGGTCTGGTCCTCCTGGCTCGCGGCCCGCACGCCGAGATGGGCCGCGTCGATGCCGAGGCCCGAGATCGGGACCGTCGGCGGCGGCGCCGCCTCGGCCTCGGTCGCGGACCAGGCGCCGGTCGCGGTGGTCGCGCCCGTGGCGGCGAGGAAGTTGCGGCGGTCGAGGGCCATGGTCGATCCTTTCGGGATTCTCGGATCGACACGGTTCAAGATCGGGGCCAGCGGCCCTGTGCCGCAACGGCACAGTCAGCGCCGGGCCTTCACCAGGGCGACGAGCACGGCCTCGCCCAGGCGGACGAGATCCGCCAGCGTGGGGCGAAGCCCCGGCTCGCCGGGACGGCGCAGCCGCGGGATGTGCACGAACTGCACCCGCGGCCGGGCCGGCTCTGCCGCGGCGGCTTCCAGCGCGCGCCAATAGGCGTAGTTGCAGAGATAGCGGCCGGCATCCCGCGACAGGCGCGTGTCGACCCGCGCGGGCCGCGCCGCGACCAGCAGGCGAGCGCCGGGCAGATCCGGCCGCAACGACGACGGCCCCCCCGGCACGATCGCCCGCGCCGCCGGCAGCCGGCCCTCGGCATCCGCGAACAGCACCGAGCGGGCATTGCGCGCCCGGCTCTCGATGCGCACGAAGGGCGTGCGCGCCGCGAGGCCGAGCATCAGCACGACGTCCGGCCGGTGGCGCGCGAGCAGCTCCGGCAGCTCGCGATCGACCGCGGCGTAGCTCGTCGGGAAGACATGCGCGATGCGCCGCGCCTCGGCGAGCGCCGGCCGCCGCCGCCGCGCCAGCGCCTGCGCCAGCGGGCCGCTCGGATTGAAGGGGGCGCCCGGAAACGGCCCGAAGCCGGTGATCAGGACGGTCGGCACGGTCACAGCCCGAGCGCCCGGGCGATCTCTTCGGCCGCGAGCGTCGGCGACAGCCGGCCGTCCGCCACCGCCGCCTCGAGTGCGGGCAGGCGCGCCTTGAGGGCGGGGTCGGACTTCAGGCGCAAGTGGAACCGGTCCTCCAGCATCGCCCACATCCAGCTCACCTGCTGCGCGCGCCGCCGCGCCGCGAGCTCGCCCGCGGCGCCGAGCCGCTCGCGGTGGAGCATCACCTGCGCCCACGCCTCGGCGATGCCCTCGCCGGTGAGCGCCGAGCAGGTGACGACCGGCGGCGTCCAGTGCGGCGAGCGCGGCGTGAGGATGTGCAGCGCCGCGCGATACTCGGCGGCGGCCGCCGTGGCGCGCTTCAGGTTCTCGCCCTCGGCCTTGTTCACCGCGATCATGTCGGCGAGCTCGATCACCCCCTTCTTGAGGCCCTGCAGCTCGTCGCCCGCGCCGGGCAGCAGCAGCACCAGGAAGAAGTCGGTCATCTCGGCGACCGCGGTCTCCGACTGGCCGATGCCGACGGTCTCGACCAGGATCACGTCGAAGCCGGCGGCCTCGCAGAGCAGCATGGTCTCGCGGGTCTTGGCCGCGACGCCGCCGAGCGTGCCGGCGGAGGGGGAGGGGCGGATGAAGGCGTTCGCGTCCACGGCGAGCCGCGCCATGCGGGTCTTGTCGCCGAGGATCGAGCCGCCGCTGCGCGTCGAGGAGGGATCGACCGCCAGCACCGCCACCTTGTGGCCGCGGCCCGTGAGAAAGGTGCCGAGCGCGTCGATGGCGGTGGACTTGCCGACGCCGGGCGCGCCCGTGATCCCGACCCTGACCGCCTTGCCGGTCTCCGGCAGGAGCTCCTGGACCAGCCGGTGGGCGGTCTTCTGGTGGTCGGCGCGCCGCGATTCGACGAGCGTGATCGCCCGCGCCAGCACGGCCCGCTCGCCCGCGCGGATGCCCCGCGCGAGCCGCGCGACGTCCATGCGGGCCGGATCCGAGCGCTCGCTCATGAACTACGAGTAGCGCAGGATCTCGAAAGTGGAAACTGCGCGATGGACGGACGGGGCTCAATCCCCGTACGTGTCGTCCTCGGCGATCGTGCCGACCCGATAGCCGCGGCCAGGCTTCGATTGCAGGCTCCTTCTCAGGACCACGAATGCAGACTGCCATTCGGGGGTGCCCGTCTGGCTAGCCGGGCATACCGTGATCTTGGCGACAGGCGTTCCATCCCTCGTGACGATGATGGTCTCACCGCGCTGCGCAGCGGCGATCACTTGGAGGAAGTTCGAGTTCGCTTCCCGTACGGTCATCTCGCGCATGCTGACCACCCGATGCCTACGTTGCGGCAATATCGCCCGAAGTCATCTCCCGCAAGCGCGGCACGGCCGCGATCGGGTTCGAGACGACTGAGGAAGCCCAAGGGGATCCAAAGTCGCGTTCCCGTCACGCCCGTCAGGGCGCCGGCGTGACCGGACCCGCGACGCCGCCCTGCCGCCGCTTCCACGAGTGCCAGGCCATGCCGACCCAGACCGCGATCGTGATCGCGCCGAGCACGCCGGCGATCGGGCGGTGGAAGAAGGCGAGGAAGGCGCCGTCGGCCTTGATCATCGAGGTCATGAAGCTCTGCTCGAGCAGCTCGCCCAGCACCAGCCCGAGGATCGCGGGCGCGATCGGGAAGCCGTGCTCCTCCATCAGCCAGGCGAGGATCCCCATCACGGTCATCAGCGCGATGCCGTAGAACGAGTTGGTCATCGCGTAGGAGCCGACCACGCAGCACATCAGGATGATCGGCAGCAGCACGTTGCGCGGCACCCGCAGCATCTGCTTGGCGAGCTTGATCGCGGCCCAGCCGATCGGCAGCATGAACAGGTTGGCGAGCACGAAGATCATGAACACCGCATAGATCAGCTGCGGGTTCTGCAGGAACACGGTCGGCCCGGGGTTCATGCCCTTCATGTAGAGCACGCCGATCACGATCGCGGTGATCGAATCTCCCGGGATGCCGAACACCAGCGCCGGGATCCAGGCCGCGGCGATCGCCGAGTTGTTGGCGGAGGTCGAATCGACCACGCCCTCGACGTGCCCGGTACCGAACTTCTCCGGCTCCTTCGAGAACCGCTTCGACACCGCATAGGAGATCCAGGCCGCGATGTCGGCGCCGGCGCCCGGCAGCGCGCCGATCGCGACGCCGATGCCGGATCCGCGAAAGAAGTTCACCCAGTAGCGCCGCGTCACGCTGCCGATGCCGCGGAAGATGTTGCCGATGCGCTGCGCCAGCGGCACCGCGGTGCGGTCGATCGCGACCACGCCGCGCAGCACCTCGGAGAGCGCGAACATGCCGATCATCGCCGGAATGAAGCTGATGCCGGCCATCAGCTCGACGCTGCCGAAGGTGAAGCGCGGGAAGCCCGCGGCCGGGTCGATGCCGACGGTGCCGATGGCGAGCCCGATCAGCAGCGAAGCGAAGCCCTTGAGCGGCGCGTCGGTCGCGATGAACACCGCGCAAGTGAGCCCGAGCAGGCAGAGCCAGAAATACTCGAAGGACGAGAAGTTGATCGCGATCTCGGCGAGCACCGGCGTCGCCAGGATCAGGATCGCGACGCCGATCAGCCCGCCGAGCACCGAGAACACCAGGTTGACCCCGAGATTGAGGTCGAGCTCGCCCTTGCGCGCCATGGCGTAGCTCTCGTCCGTGTAGGCGGCCGAGGCGGGCGTGCCGGGAATCCGCAGCATCGCGGCCGGGATGTCGCCCGCGAAGATCGCCATGGCGGTGGCCGTGACGATCGCGCCGAGCGCCGGCACCGGATCCATGAAGAAGGTCACGGGCACCAGCAGGGCGGTCGCCATGGTGGCGGTCAGCCCCGGCATGGCGCCGACGAACATGCCGAACACCGCCGAGGCGAAGATCACCCAGAGCACGTAGGGCTGGAACACGAGGCCGGCGGCCTGGGCGATCGCCTCCATCGCGGCCTCACATGATGCCGGTGAGCACGCCGCGCGGCAGCGGCACGCGCAGCATGGAGGCGAAGAACCAGAAGAGCGCCCCCGTCGCCGCGACCGCGACCGCTCCCGCCGTCAGCGGGCGCACGCCGAGCCAGAGGAACAGGCCGCCCAGGAACACGATGGCGATCGGGATGAAGCCGATCGTCTCGGCCGCCAGGATGTAGAGCAGCAGCATGGCGAGCACGAGGAGGAAGCTCGTCGCCCGCCACGGGTCGCGCACCCAGGGCGCGACCGCCACCCAGGGCGCGCCCGCGCGCCGCGCCGAAAGCCCGCTCCACACCAGCATGAGGCCGCAAATGATGATGCCGACGCCGAGAATGCGCGGGAACAGCGAGGGTCCGTACTTCTGTCCCGGGAACGCCGGAAAGCTCGCGGTCAGCGCAATCATCGCGGCCGCAAGGACGATCAGCACGAGGCCGGAGAGGGCGTCGTTCGCACGCACGGTCTTATCTGTCGTCGCTGTCGGGGCGGGAGCCCGGCGGCCGCGGCCGCCGGGCCGTCGAGCATCAGGCCCTGGCGAGGCCGGCCGCCTTCATGGCGACGCCCATCTTCTTGTCGCCTTCCTCCATGAACTTGGCGAACTGCGCGGCGTCGCCCCAGATCATGCCGAAGCCGCGGGCGTTCATGAAGTCCTTGAACTCCTTGGAGTCGTAGGCCTTCTTCAGCGCGGCCGTGAGCTTGCCCGCGATGTCGGCCGGCAGGCCCTTGGGCGCCGCGATGCCGCGCCAGGCGCCGGTGTTGTAGTCGATGCCCATCGCCTCCTTCAGCGTCGGCACGTCCTTGAAGGCCGGGTTGCGCTGCGGCGACATGACGGCGAGGCTGCGCGCCTTGCCGGCGTCGAGCATGGCGCGCGCCTCCGGCACCGAGCAGGTGACGATGTCGATGCCGCCGGCCGCGAGGTCCTGCATGGCGGGCGCGGCGCCGTTCGAGGGCACCCACGGCACGTGGTCGGCCTTGAGCCCCATGGCCTGCAGCCAGCCCACCAGCGCGAGATGCCAGATGCCGCCCTGGCCGGTGCCCGAGGCCTTGAACTTGCCGGGCGGGCCCGCCTTGATGGCGTCGGCGAGCTCCTTGACGGTCTTGTAGGGCGAGTCCGCCTTCACCTGGACCCCGGGCGGATCCTCGTTCATGAGCGCGAGCGGGGTATAGCTGGCAGGCTTGAGCTCGGTCAGGCCCTGCCAGTGCATCATGGTGATTTCCACCGTGATCATGCCGATCGTGTAGCCGTCGGGCGCCCCGGTCGCGATCGCCGAGTGCCCCACCACGCCCGAGCCGCCGGTCCGGTTGACCACGTTGAAGGGCTGGCCGAGATCCTTCTCCAGGAGGGCCGCGACGATGCGCGCGGTCGCGTCGGTGCCGCCGCCCGCACCCCAGGGGACGACCACCGTCACGGGGCGCGACGGATAGTTGGCCTGGGCGAAGGACGGCCGGAGTCCCGCAGAAGCGGCCGCAGCGGCGGCCGTTGCCGCGAATGCGCGGCGCGTGAGTTTCGTCATTGGCGTATCTCCCGTGACCGGGCCGTTGCGTCGGCCCGTGCTTGAAGGGCTAACATGTTACTGCCCGGAGCGGCGCGGTGACAAGGATGCCGGCGGGCGTGCCCGCGGGCCATTGAACCCCGTCGCCGCGTGTTCCGACCAAACCGGGCCGTGACCGCCGTGGTCGAGGAGCCATGCGATGAACCCGCCCCCGTCGACGCGCACGAGCCTGCGGCGGCTTGTCGCCCTCTCGCTCGCCCTCGCCGGCACGGCCTTCTGGCTCTACACCTTCTACTGGCTGGCGCAGCTGCCGGCCGGCGACGGCAGCGGCATGCAGTGGGTCGCCGCGGTGCCGCTCGGGCTGATCTTCTTGCTCTTCACCCTGCCGGCGCTGATCCTCGCGTTCAAGGGGCAGTCCCTGACGGTGTCGCTGGTCCTCGGCGCGGTCGGCCTCGCGGCGTTCGCCGCCCTGTTCCTGCAATTGCTGTCGGAGCTCTGACGATCCTCGCGACGCGGTCACGCGCGCGGCGGGGGGCGCCCGCGTCTGTCGCGCCGGTTCGGGAAACTCCGCTCCGCCATGGGCGCCGCCGGGTGCGGAAGGCGCAAGTGCCGCATTGAGGCGGGGAGCGAACGGGCCTATCCTGGCCCGATCCTGGACGCGGCCGTCTCGTGAAGCGGCCTGCGGGTCGTCCTCACGCGCGGGCCGCCGACCGCACGGAGGACCGCCATGTCCATCGCTCCGACCCTGCAGCGATATCTCGACCAGAAGGTCACCTACGACGTGCTCACGCACGAGCCGACTTTGTCGTCCACGCGCACCGCCCAGGCCTGCCACATCCCGGGCGACCGCCTCGCCAAGGCGGTGGTGCTGCGCTGCGACGGCGGGCACATGCTCGCCGTTCTGCCGGCCTCCCGTCACATCCGTCTCGCCGAACTGCGCTCCGAGGTCGGCGACGACGTCGAGCTGGCGAGCGAGGAGGATCTCGCGCCCCTGTTCGGCGACTGCGTGCGCGGCGCGGTTCCGCCGGTCGGCGAGTGCTACGGCCTCGACGTCATCATCGACGACAGCATCGGGCAGCAGCCCGAGGTCTATCTCGAGGCCGGCGACCACGCGACGCTCATCCGCATGGGCGGCGACCAGTTCGCCGCCTTGACCCGGGACGCCCGGCACGGCCGCTTCAGCGCGCGCAACTGAGGCCAGCGCGGACGGCCTGCAAGATTCCGCTCGGAAATCGGGCGGATCCTTGCGCGATTCCGCCCTCCTGTTGCCGCCTTCCGGCGCCACCCAGGAGCCGGGGGCGGTGGCCGTCGCGGCGGCCGAGGTCGAGAGTTCCAGGTGTCGGATCACCAGATATCGCTGCGCAGCGCGGTCGCGCTCCGTGTCATGCGTCCCGCCGTCCTCATCGGCGCGGCGTTCGCGCTCGCCGGCTGCGCCAGCATGGCCGCGCCCGGCGGCGCGCGCTTCGATGCCTCGGCCCTGTCCGAGCAGCCGACGCTCCTCGTCGCCACCACGCGCAAGCCGGTGCCGGGCCTCGCCAAGCCGTGGTTCGGCGCCGAGCGCGCCGCCGCGCTCACCGTGGCGCGCGCGCGGCTCAACCCGCCGAGCGACGGCCGCTTCTCGCTCGCCTCGGTCGGCCTCGACGACTGGGAGATCGAGCGGATCGAGCCGGCGGTGCGCGACGTCGGCGAGCTGATCGCGCCCGCCGCGGGCGCGCGCGACGTGCTGATCTACGTGCACGGTTTCAAGCAGACCTTCGAGACCGCCGCCCTGGACGCCGTGCGCCTCTCCGACGGGATCCGCTTCCGCGGCGAGACCATGGTGTTCTCCTGGCCCTCCAAGGCCGGCCTGTTCGACTACGGCTACGACCGCGAGAGCGCCATGTGGTCGCGCGACGCCTTCGAACGGGTGCTCGACTCCCTGATGACCAGCCCGAATGTCGGGCGCGTGCACATCGTGGCCCACAGCATGGGCACCATGCTCACCATGGAGGCCCTGCGCCAGCTCCATGCGCGCTACGGCGAGACCGCCGCGCAGAAGCTCGGCGCCGTCGTCTTCGCCTCCCCGGATATCGACATGAACGTGTTCGCCTCCTCGGTGGAGCGCATCGGCCCGCTCGCCGCCAGGATCACCGTGATCAGCGCCACCAACGACCGCGCGCTCGCGCTCTCGCGCCGGCTCGCGGGCGGCATCACCCGCGTCGGCGCGGCCGAGAAGAAGGAGCTCGAGCGCCTCGGCCTGCGCGTCATCGACGCCTCGCAGCAGGGCTGGGGCATCATCAACCACGACCTGTTCCTGTCGAGCGGCGAGGTGCGCCAGGTGATCCGCAACGCCATCGACGGCCGCCCCGGTCCCGGCGCCTGAGCTTCGGGCGCCGTTGCCTCATTCCTCGGACGACAGGCGCCGCCGCGAGCCCCAGCCCTGCAGGATCATCTCGATCTCGGCCGCGACGAAATGGCGGGCGCTGTCCTGGTCGTAGCCGTTCTCCAGGAGCTCGTCGTAGTCGGTCAGGGCGTGGCGGACATAGGCGACCAGCGAGAGCCAGGCGGCGGCCTCCGCCGACGCCGTGGCGAGGCCGCGGCTGTCCAGGGCATGGTCCACCACCACCACGAACTCGTGCGCCGGGATGTGCGGCGCGAGCCGCCGGAGAGCGTCCTCGATCTCGCTACGCTTCGCCATGCTCCGATGATACATCAGCGGCCGGACCGATCGGATGGGATCATCATGGGAGCAGCGAGGGGCATCGTCACGGCCGTGAGCCGCAGCGCCCGGCACACTTTCTCCAAGCCGGCCCAGCTCGTGATCCGGCTGGTCGCCGGGCTCGGCGTCGAGGGCGATGCGCACCTGGGCGAGACCGTGAAGCATCGCTCCAGGGTGGCCCGGGACCCGACCCAGCCCAACCTGCGCCAGGTGCACCTTCTCCACGCCGAGCTGCACGAGGAGCTGCGCGCGGGCGGATTCAACGTTGCGCCGGGCGATCTCGGCGAGAACGTCACCACGCGCGGGCTCGATCTCCTGGGCCTTGCCGCCGGCACCTGCCTGCGGCTCGGCGACACGGCCGTGGTCGAGGTGACGGGCCTGCGCAATCCCTGTGTCCAGATCGACCGCTTCCGGCCCGGCCTGATGGCGGCGGTGCTCGGCCGCGACGCCGCGGGCAATCTGGTCCGCAAGGCCGGGATCATGGCGGTCGTTCGGACGAGCGGGGAGGTGCGGCCCGGGGACGCGATCGCCGTCACCCTGCCGCCGCCGCCTCACCGTGCGCTCGTGCCGGTCTGACCCATGACCCGAGAGAGCCCGGCCGGAGATGCCGTGAGCGGACGCGACCTGCTGGTCGTGCTGCTGCTCACCGCCGTGATCCTGTTCCTCCTGCGCATGGTGCTGAGCGAGGTCCCGCGCTCGCCGCCGGCCGTGTTCGCGTTGCTGGCGCTGCAGAGCGCCGTGCCCATGGCGCTGCTCTATCTGCTGGTCGTCCGCCGCCGCGGCCTGTCCTGGGCCGCGCTCGGCCTGCGGCCGACGCAAGCGCGCTGGTACACCGTGGCGCTGCTTCTTGCGCTGGCGAGCTTCCCCCTCGTGATGATCGTCAATGCCGGCGTGCAGGCGCTGCTCGGCGAGCCGTTGCGCAACCCGCAGCTCGAGATCCTGGCGCCGGCCGAGTTCTCCTGGGGCGCGCTCGCCGTGATGCTGCTGATGGCCGGGCTGGTGGTGCCGGTCGTGGAGGAGATCGTGTTCCGCGGCCTGCTGTTCGGCTGGCTCCGGACGCGCTTCGGGCTCGCGGCCGGCATCGCGCTGAGTGCGCTCGCGTTCGCCTTCGCACACGGCATTCCGGTGCTGGCGCCGGCGCTCGCCGTGCAGGGGATCCTGCTGGCGTGGCTCTATGCGCGCAGCGATTCGCTCTGGCCCGGCGTGGTCATGCACGGGACCTTCAACGGGCTGATGAGCATCCTGCTCTACGCCGCCATCGCGGCGGGCGTGCCCCTGCGTTGACCATTGTGGCGCGCCGGAACCGGTCTGGTGCGCCAAGCTGCTGAAATTGTAAATAATTCCTGAAGCCCTTTGCGTCCCCCCCGTCAAGCCGGTTATACTTGCTGCGGGTGGATGGGTTGCCGAGAGGGTCGCATGCGAGCGTTCGCGCCGTCCGCCTGGATTCTGTCCACCATCCTGGTCCTGTCCGCCGGCTCCGCGCCGGCCGCCGACCTCGTCTGGGAGGTCGAGAACCCGTTCCGCTTCTTCAAGCGCCCGTCCGCCTTCGGAATCCACGAGCGTGCCTTCCAGGCGGTGCGCGGACGGTCCGGGACGCTGCCGAACGACGTCGTCTGGCGCACCGAGCGGCGCCTCAACGATCCGGACTGCAAGGACCGGTCCAGCCCGACCGCCTGCGCGGGCACGGCCGGCCGGCACTATGAGCGCACCCGCCTCGGCTGGGCCGCGCAGACGCTGCATTCGGTCTGCTACAACCGCGCCGCGCGGCCGTTCGGCTATCCGGCGGTCTGCGAGCGGGAATATTCCTGGGGCAAGGCCAAGGAGGACTACGTCCTTCCCGACGCCCATACGGTCGCGGTCGCGCTCGCGCCCGAGCGGCTCGCCGAGGCCGGCGACGGCGCCTGCGTCTGGACCTGGCAGCCGCGCCGCGCCGGCGGGCGCGCCGAGACCGTGACGCAGCCCTGCAAGAACAAGCTCGTCATCCGCCGCGTGCCGTTCGCGCTCGATCGCAACGCGTCCGGCGTCTCGGTCAGCGTCAAGCTCGCCGACGGACGCGAGCTCACCGATCCCGCGGTCGTCGTGGAGGACCTCTTCATCGTCGCGCTCGGCGACTCCTTCGCCTCGGGCGAGAGCAATCCGGACCGGCCCGTCAGCTTCAGCGCCATCCGGCAGATGGTCTACGACCCCCTGCTCGCGCGCGAAGAGGACCAGATGGCGCGCGCCAAGACCAAGCCGCAGAACAACTACGGCCTCGCCTCGATCGGCGACGGCGTGAATCCGAAGGCGCTGCCCAAGCGGCTCCTGGAGGACGAGGAGCGGGAGCTGATCTACCGGCCGACCTCGCGCGAGTTCCTGGCCGCCTTCGAGAAGCGAAACGCCCAGTGGCTGAGCGCCGACTGCCATCGCTCGCAATACGGCTATCCGTTCCGCGTCGGCATTCAGCTCGCGCTCGAGGACCGGCATCGCGCCGTGACCCTCGTCAGCCTCGCCTGCTCGGGCGCCGAGATCGTCGAAGGCCTGTTCCTCGGCCGCGATCCGCGCGAGGGCGCCTCCCAGCCGAACGGCAAGACGGTGCGTTCGGAGTTCGACCAGCTGAGCGACCTCATCTGCCGCAACGGCGCGGCCGGCCGCACCCTGGGCGCGACCTACCGCGTGCCGGTCTACAAGTCGGGCAGCAGCCAGATCGGCCTGAGGGACATCCCGCAGCGCTGGTGCGCGCCCGAGAACCGCAAGCGGCCGATCGACGTCGTGCTCCTCTCGATCGGCGGCAACGATGTCGGCTTCGGCGCGCTCGCGCTCTACGGGATCACCGAGGGCGCCGGCGACGTGGCGCCGGTGGCGAGCCTGATCGGCCGCGAGATCCGCTTCGGCACGAACGTGACGGAGGCCTATCTCGACGTGCTCGACGAGCGCATGAAGGCGGTGCGCGACGCGCTCCGCGACGGCTTCGGCGTCGATCCCTCGCGCGTGCTGCACAATGCCTACGAGCCGATCCAGTTCGACGAGCGCGGGCAGGTCTGCGGCGCCGTCCCGAAGCTCGGACTCGACGTGCATCCGAACTTCGCCTTCAACCCGGCGCGCATCCAGGAAGGCTCGCAGTTCGGCGACGCGCTGCAGAAGCGCCTGCAATGCATCTCGGCGCACCGTGCGGGGTGCCCGGCGGGCCTCGCGACCGGCGCGGGGACCGGCTTCCGCTTCGTCACCGACCACACGGCGGAATTCGCGAAGCGCGGCATGTGCGCCCGCGATCCCAAGCGCACCGTGCTGGACCAGGTCGCCATGACCATGCCGCGCAAGACGGGCGAAGACTTCGAGCCCTACTCGCCGGCCCATGCGCTGCCCTACGGAGCGCGCTGGCGGCTGATCCACACGCCGAACGATGCGTTCCTGACGGCCAACACCCATCGCGAGGGGATCTCGCCGTTCGACATCCTGCAGCCGGCCTACGCCTCGCTCTACAGCGGCGCGTTCCACCCGACCGCGGAGGGTCACGCGATCGTCGCCGACCACGTGGTGCGCCACGTGCGCAAGCTGATCGATCGTCCCGCCGAGGCGGGCGGCGCCGAGCGGCGCGCGAGCCGCTGAGACGGCGGCGCGCCGCCCGATCCTGCCTGCGGGTGCGACGGATGCCGTCGCGCCCAGGGTGCCCGTCGGCGATGCGCCCCGCATCCGGCGATGCCGGCGCAAGACTCCGCAACCGATGTTGATTTGACTGTCCGGGCTCGCCAGAGCGCCGCCGAAATTTCCACCGAATGACCTCTTTGTCGTCGAACTCGAGCCGCACGGTCCGTTTCTGATGCGCGGGTCGAAGGGACGGGTACGAGGGGTGGGGACCTCTCGCATGTGGAAGGGACAGGGCCGATGACCTCGCTTGGGATCGAGCGCGAACGGACTCGCCGCGATGGCGAGCTGCGGTGTCCGGCGGAGCTGTCGAAGGGCGGAAGCGAGATCGAACGTGGGCGCGAGACCGCGCGGGCGCCGCGCGCCGTGTGAGCCGATGCCGTTGCGCTTCGCCGCGGCACGGCGCTCGTAACCCCCTCCCGATCTCCGTGCCGCACGAAGCGTCAGGAGCCGGCCCGGCGATGCCCGTCGGGCCGGCTTCGCCATGCGTTCGCAAGCCCGCCGCCGTGGCGGGCTCTCCGTCAGTCGTCCTCCGGCCGGTCGCCGCCGAAGGTCGCGAGTCCCTCGGGCGAGAGAAGCTCGCGGAACTCGCTCCAGTGCACGAACTCCGCGTACCCACCTTCCACATGGGCGCCGACCCGGTAGCGTCCGTAGTGGAAGACGAGCCCTGCGCTCTTGCCGGGCTCCCTCGACGGCGCGAGCGCGATGGGTCCGATGCCGAGAAGACGCGGCTCGATGGCGCGGGTGAGCTCCTCGTCCTCGGCCACCTGCTCCGCGGTGCGAGCCGTCTCGCCCGCGAAGACCCCTCGCTCGATCTTCTCCCTGGCCACCGCCACGCGCGCCAGCCGCGCCAGTGCGGTCATGGTGGGGCCACCGTCGGCCGTCTCCTTGAACAGCGGTCGCACGCCGATGCGCTTGCGCGCGAGGCGGTCCCACAGGATCGTCTCGAGCTCCAGGTTGCCGTGCGCTCCGCCCGAATAGCTGTCGTCGACGCGCCGCACGCTCACGAAGCGCCCCGCCACGGAGACCCGCGCGTAGCTGAGCTCGTAGCTCACTTGCGGCCGTCCCGGAAGAAGTCGGGCGTCTCCCGGCGCGCCCGCTCGGCCTCCTTGCGCACCGTCCCGATCCGCCGCTTGCCTTCCGCGGCGAGATTGGCGAATAGGCCGGGATGCGCCTCGAGCGCGTCGTCGAGCTCCACGGTCGCCTCGAGGCCCCGCGACTTGATCGCGGCGACCGTCTCCGCCGCGGCTTCGCCCGCCAGGAGGGCAGTCGCGGCGAGGGCCAGGGGGCGCAGTATCCATCGCATGCGGCGCTCCATGATCTGTCTCAATGCGGATCGGCTCCTCTCGGCCCATGGAGTTCGCGCGGATAGCGGCGTCCGCGAGGCGACGTCGCGAGCTCTGAGGGGGCAGCCTTGTACCAGCACATCCTGATTCCCACCGACGGGTCGGAGCTGTCCGGCTACGCCATCGAGCACGGGCTGGCGCTCGCCAAGGCGGTCGGCGCCCGGGTGACGGCGGTGACGGTCCATCCGCCGCTGCATCCCTCGGTGCTCGAGGCCGGCGTGTTCGCCGATGCACCCGAAAGATACGCGGAGCGGATGCGCACGCTCGCCGACTCCCATCTGCGGGTCGCGCGGGACGCGGCCCGCGCGGTCGGCGTCCCCTGCGACGGGCTCTCCGTCGAGCACGACCATCCCTATCGGGCGATCATCGAGACGGCGGCGCGCAAGGTCTGCGACCTGATCGTCATGGCCTCGCACGGCCGGCGCGGCATCGCCGCGGTGGTGCTCGGCAGCGAGACCGTCAAGGTGCTGACGCACAGCACCGTCCCGGTGCTGGTCTTTCCCGCGCCCCGCGCCCGCACCGCGATGGCGGCTTCGTGACTCCGGCCGATCCGCGAGGAGCTCAACTCATTCCGCCGCCGCGCGGCCGTGGCCGAGGCGGCGGTTGAGCGCGGCGATCAGGCCTTCGGCGGCCTCGGCGACCACGGTGCCGGGCGGGAAGATCGCCTCGGCGCCGGCGGCCTTGAGCGCGTCGTAGTCCTGCGGCGGCACCACGCCGCCCACCACGATCATGATGTCCCCGCGCCCCTGGCGCTCGAGCTCGGCCTTGAGCTCGGGCACGAGGGTGAGATGCCCGGCCGCGAGCGAGGACACGCCGACGATGTGCACGTCGTTCTCCACGGCCTGGCGCGCGGCCTCGGCCGGGGTCGCGAACAAGGGCCCGATGTCGACGTCGAAGCCGAGATCCGCGAAGGCCGAGGCGATCACCTTCTGCCCGCGGTCGTGGCCGTCCTGCCCGATCTTGGCGACCAGGATGCGCGGCCGCCGGCCCTCGTTCTCGGCGAATTCGGACACGAGCTTCTGCACGCGCGCCACCGCGTCCGACATTCCGGCCTCCCGCTTGTAGACGCCCGAGATCGCCTTGATGCTCGCCACGTGGCGGCCGAAGGCCCCTTCGAGCGCGGATGAGATCTCGCCGACCGTGGCCTTGGCGCGCGCCGCGTCCACCGCGAGCGCCAGGAGATTGCCGTTGCCGCGGTCGGCCGCGCGGGTCAGCGCGGCGAGCGCCTCGGCGACCGCCTGCGGGTCGCGCTCCGCCTTGAGCCGCGCCAGCTTCTCGATCTGGCGCGCCCGCACCCCCGCATTGTCGACCTTGAGCACGTCGATCGGCGCCTCGCGCTCGGGCCGGTACTTGTTGACGCCGATCACCGACTGGTGCCCGGAATCGATGCGCGCCTGCGTCTTGGCGGCGGCCTCCTCGATGCGCAGCTTCGGGATGCCGGCCTCGATCGCCTTCGCCATCCCGCCGAGCGCTTCCACCTCCTGGATGTGCCCCCAGGACTTGCGCGCGAGCTCGGCGGTGAGCCGCTCGACGTAGAACGAGCCGCCCCAGGGATCGATGATGCGCGTCGTTCCCGACTCCTGCTGCAGGAACAGCTGCGTGTTGCGCGCGATCCGCGCCGAGAAGTCGGTCGGCAGCGCCAGCGCCTCGTCGAGCGCGTTGGTGTGCAGCGACTGGGTGTGCCCCTGCGTCGCCGCCATGGCCTCGATCGCGGTGCGGGCCACGTTGTTGAACACGTCCTGCGCGGCGAGCGACCAGCCCGAGGTCTGGCAATGGGTGCGCAGCGAGAGCGAGCGCGCGTCCTTCGGGTCGAAGCCCTTCATCAGCTTCGCCCAGAGCAGGCGGGCGGCGCGCAGCTTGGCGACCTCCATGAAGAAGTTCATGCCGATCGCCCAGAAGAACGA
>PQAH01000096.1 GCA_003105195.1 Bradyrhizobiaceae bacterium | reverse complement strand
CGAGGACCTCGATGCGGCGCTCTGCCTCCTCGAGCCTCGCGTGGCAGTAGCGCGACAGCCGCACGCCCCGCTCGTAGAGTTCGAGCGACTGTTCGAGCGCGAGATCCCCTTCTTCGAGCTTGCGGACGATGGTCTCGAGCTCGGCGATGGCGCCTTCGAAATCCTTGATGTTGACGTCCATGGGTGTCTTGTCCTGCCAGCCTCACGGTTCCTGGGTGCCCGGCACGTCCCGCGCGGTCACGACGCATCGCAGTTCACCGCGGTGCAGCGTCACGCGCACGGGATCGCCGTCGTTCACGGCGGCGGCCTCGCGCAGAATCTGCCGACGTTCGGCGTCCCAGCACACGGCGTAGCCGCGGCCGAGCACGGCCAGCGGGCTGAGGCCCTCCAGCCGCGCCGCGATCGTGCCCGCTTGCTGCTGGGCAACGCTGTACCTCCGGAGCGCCGCGGCCCGCAGCCGGGCGTCGGCCTGCGAGAGCCGCGCCTGGATCCTCCCGATGCTGCGCCGCAGGTCGAGCGCCTCCAGCCGCAGCCGGAGCGCCTGGAACGCACGCTGGCGCCGCGCCAGGCCGTCGATCTGGAGAACCAGGTCCGAGCGCACCGGCACCGCCATCTCGGCCGCCGCGGTCGGCGTGGGCGCGCGCCGGTCGGCGGCGAAATCGATCAGGGTGACGTCGGTCTCGTGGCCGACCGCGGAGATCAGCGGG
The DNA here is from genome assembly GCA_003105195.1 of Bradyrhizobiaceae bacterium. Lineage (GTDB taxonomy): Bacteria > Pseudomonadota > Alphaproteobacteria > Rhizobiales > Xanthobacteraceae > FEB-22. Next base: position 5,978 of record PQAH01000096.1, on the reverse strand, counting down.
ATCAGGCTCGCGGCCGCGGCGCGCACCACGATCTCCTCGTTGAAGGACCAGAGGTCCTCGAGCGAGCCGCCGCCACGCGCGACGATCAGCAGGTCGGGACGCGGAATCGGCCCGCGCTCGGGCAGCGCATTGAAGCCCTCGATCGCGGCGGCGACCTCCTGGGCCGAGCCCTCGCCCTGCACGCGCACCGGCCAGACCAGCACGCGGCGCGGAAAGCGGTCGGCGAGGCGGTGCAGGATGTCGCGGATCACCGCGCCGGTCGGCGAGGTGATCACGCCGATCACGTCGGGAAGATAGGGAATGAGCTGCTTGCGCGCCTCGTCGAACAGGCCTTCGGCGGCGAGCTTGCGCTTGCGCTCCTCGAGCAGCGCCATCAGCGCGCCGACGCCGGCGGGCTCCAGGCTCTCGATCACGATCTGGTAGGAGGAGCGTCCCGGATAGGTGGTGAGCCGGCCGACCGCGATCACCTCGAGCCCCTCCTCGGGCTTGAAGCGCATGCGGGCATAGTTGCCCTTCCAGACCACGGCATCGATCTTGGCGCCCTCGTCCTTGAGCGCGAAGTAGCAGTGGCCCGAGGAATGCGGCCCGCGGAAACCCGAGACCTCGCCGCGCACGCGCACGTGGCCGTAGGCCTCCTCCACGGTCTTGCGGAGCGCCGCCGAGAGCTCGGAGACGGTCCATTCCGGGATGTTGATGCGCGAGTCGTTCATCCCGCGAACATATGGAATGCGGGCTTCGGCTTCCAGCCTGTCGCCGCCTCGCCGACTGGGACCGACGCTACGCGGGAAGCCACACCAATTCCAGCTCCTCGGCCAGAAAATCGCACACCCACACCGATGCGCCTGTGCTGTCGCAGGATTCGACCAGATACATCCGAGGATTCCCGGGAGCGTGCAGGATCTCGACCACCGTGCCGGTGTCGCCGATTTCGGGTGGTCGGCGGTCGTCGTCCGATGCCAGCCGTTTCGTGCCATCCGCACGGTCGATGAATGCCTTGACGCGCACGACGGACAGTGCCGGGAAAACCTGCACTCCCCCATCCTCTCGCGATGGAACGCGGGTGGATCGCGGTTCTCGCGGCGCGAACGGGCCGCGCTCGTCCACCGTCCACGGCTGCAATGTCCGCCGGCTCAGGCTGAGGATGTCGGCTTCGCCCAGGAGCCCCGACCGGCAAACCTCGTCGACGGGTCCCACGTCGCCTCGTGCGTACGCGGCAAGCCAGCACCAGAAGCTCTCCAGCAGCCAGTGCGCCGCCTCGAGCCGATCGGCGAGCTCGCGGTCGGTCGCCGCCGCGATGTGCCAATCCCAGCTCTCGTTGTCGTCGTCGTAGACCAGGAGGTACAGCAGCCAGCTCCACCGGGAGACAGACGAAGGCCCAACGAAATAGGCGTGCCGCAGGTCGTGGAAACCGGACGTCGCACCCTTGAGCGTCCCGAGCCCGAGATGGCCGCGATAGGTGGAATCCCACGCGACCGCAGCGACCAATCGGGCGTCGGGCGGCGGAGCGAACCGTCCGGCGAATTCCGGAAACTCGGCTTCGCCCCGGCCGTAGGACGTGACGCTGGGCGGCAGGGTCATCCCCGCGACGGCCCCCCGGTCGAATCCGAGGAAGACCTTGCAGCCGTCGACCGAGTGAATGCCTGTGCTGAGCATGGCGGACGATGGTAAGACGTCCGCATCGCCGCGTCGAACTGCCTGTTGCGCCGGTCGGGCCCGGCCGGGCCTCGTGGAGCCGGCCTGGACGTCCAAGGACTTTTGCGAATACGATAGCATTTGCACTTCCGGTTGTTGTATCAGTACGCACTGCTGTTCTTCCGCGGGCAAGTCCGCTGCGACGCACGACTTGCCGGGTCGGCCGCGGGCGCGTCGGCGAGGGGCACATGACAAGCGCTCGAACGGCGGATCGATCCCTCTTGCGAGGGTTTGCGGCGCTTGCCTTGGCAATCGCTGCCATGGCGTCCCCGATACCGGCGAGGGCGCAAGAGGCCGTCACCTCGGCCACCCCCGACACGATTCATCTCCTTCGAGAGAGCGCCGCCGCCGATCGCTCCTATGCGGCGGACCAAGAAAGGCGGGCGCGCACCGTGCGCGAGCTCGCCGAGAGCGCGCGCCGCAATGCCGATTCAAGCGCACACGCAAGCGACAAGGATTCGTGGCTCAAGCGCGCGGGCGACCACGCAGAGCAGGTCGCGGCAATCGAGGAGGATGTGCGCAAGCGCCTTGCCGCCGCAGCCGAAAAGGAGGGCAGAGCCGCGCGTCTCGAGGCCGCGCATGGAGACCAGACCAAGAGACGAGCCCAGGAACACTCTGCTCCGGTCGCACACGAGACGACAACTCCGGGTCCCGGCGGCAGTCGCGCCGACCTCCTGCGGCAGCAGGCCGCCGAACTGCGCACGCTCGCAACCGAACAAGAGCGTGTGAAGGCCGGTTGGGTCGAGCTCACCCGAGGAGCTCTGAGCGAGGAGGAACGAGCCGTTCACCCGGCAGGACGCGCTGCGCTGCGGCAGGCCATCGACCTGTACAAGCGGCAGTGGGCGCAACTCGAAGAGGAGGCCCAGCTGAACAGGACGCTTGCAGCGGACCTGAATCGAACTGCTGAGAAATTGCAGCGTGAGGATGCGCGCTACGGCGACCCGGACAAGCGGCCTCCGATGCCTTCGCGATTCGTGGGCCGTTGGGGTCTCGTGGAGGATTCGAACGTCGAGATCAAAATCGAGCAGCCCGATCCAAAGGGCCAGCCTGACCGAGCGGTCCTGCAATCGCGGAGGCACCGTTACGAAGGTCAGTACGACCGCGCTGAAAATCCTCGGCAAGGACGCATCCGCTTTGCGACCATGCCGCAGGCCGCGGTCATGAATAGTGAAGTGCCGGATTGGGCTCGCCGTCAGGTCGAAGGAAAGGTCGAATGGCGCTTCGAGATCGACACCGAAGATTTTTGTAGCGTGGACACGATAAAGGGCCGCTGGTTTCCGAGTGAGATCAGCAGGATCGAGGCCGAAAAACGGGCTTGGGTTTCCGGAGAAGGCAAGCCGGTAGAACTCAACTACAAGCGACTGCCGGAGGAGCCGGTTGACGCTTCTGGCGAGCCCTCGCTTTCATTCGTCGCTATGGATCACGTTGAAGGAGAGTATCCCGTCATCGAAGAAATCGTGCGAGGGATGCCCTTTCGGCTGCGCCTCGTGTTGCCCACCGAGCTTGGACCAAAGATCGGAAGCACTGCCACGGTGCTCCTGAGCGGCGGAGCAGGTGGCACGGCTTTGGTGGAATTGAAGGGTGCGGCGAGCCTAGCCGGCCCGTGGATCTATGTGTCCGAGACACTCGCGTTCGAACCGTCTCAGGATTGGGCGGTCCTGTTTGTTCAAACCGTCCTTGAAAAGCTGTGGCGCCTCCAGCCAGGTGCATTTGCGCGCACGCCGCCGACAACCATCCGCATGAACGCTCCCGATGGTGATCTGATCACGGCGAGCTTCGGTGAGGCCAGGAATTTTGCCTCGATCTTCGACAATCCGATTGCGCTGGCGGCGCATCGGGTGAGGCGACAGCTCGACGACCACGAAATTCTCCTGCGCACCGCCATCATCATCGGGGCCGTGACACCCGATCACCCGGCCGTTTCGCGCAGGCTGGTGCAGATCCGGAATGCCCGCACCATGATGAGTTTCGACGGGACAGGCGACCCTGGATCGTGGCCGGAGCATATGCCGCTCGCGATCGGTCTGCAGTATCTCTGGCTGCTCAACCTGGCTGATGACAGAGATTGGGACACCAGTCCGGCCAAGCTGCCCCCGAACATCTCCGGCACGTCGTATCAGACGACGATCGAGCGGAATGCGGTCGAAGCGATGATCGCATCCGTTCGCGAGATGGATACGGTAGCAAACTACTTCAAGGATCTGTGGGACCGGATGGAGGCAGGCATAGATCCTATCAAAGGCATGTCGCACTACATCCCCTTCGACGACCTGATGATCGCTTTCAAAGGTGAGGACTGGGACGGAAACAAGGTAGATCGATTCACGCAAAGACTTGCACAAGTGCGTCTCGCCCTGTCCGCATTCGTCGCCGTGGCGGGAGCCCACGGCGTTACCAAGGCTGCGTTTGCTCGCGGGGCGCTGACGCGCAAGGCAGTGACATCCTTGCCGAGCAAATTCACGGAAGAAGGATTTGCACGTCGTTTTCGCTGGATCTATGCCCAACCCTATCGGGAAAAGGCCAATCTACTTCCGAGTTCACGCGTCTTGCAGGGCGAACAGACAGCAGCGCAGCGCACCACGAGCCTGAAGGCCGCCTATGGTACTGACGCCGGATTCTCCATCAGAGAAACCCCTCTCGGCATCCGGCATGGCGTGAGACAATGCGCCGTGGACAATGCCTGCGGAGTAGCGGCAATGACCTTTGTGCTCGATTTGAAGAACGTGGCGAGAATTGGAATCAAATCTCTTGCAACTTTCCTGAGGAACGCCGGAATCAAGGTTGCCGACACCGGAATCAGCCCGGCTGTCGCCAAACAGACACTTCAACTTTATGGGGCTGTCACGCGGTGGATGGATTTTTCCTATGAAGCGATCGAGCAGGGGCTGAAGAAGGGGAAGGTGTACTTCGTAAATATCAAGCTCAAGAACGCCAAGGATGGACATGCGGTGGTGCTCACGGGGGTCAAGCGCACAGGTGGAAAGATCTACGCCGTTGAATTCTTCGATTGGAATGCGCGCGGTATCGTAACAATGTCACGAGTGCCGTTCGAAAAGCTGGGATGCGCGCCGGGTTCGATGATACTGGAGGTCGGTTTCAAGCCGGGCTGACGCCTTCAGGGCCCCTCCTCCGGCCAGCGCCCGCCCTCGGCCACCCGCAGGTCGCCGCGCGTCAGCACGAGGGCCACGTCGTAGGGATTGTGGATCTTCTCGATCGGATGCCCGCTGTCGGGCGAATAGGTGACATGCTGCGAGCTCCAGGTGCCGTCGAGCGTCGCGCCGCGGTCCTTCGCCTCCAGCCTGATGTCGAACCCGAAGTTCCGGCGCGCCAACTGCGCGCGCACGGCGGCGGGAAGTCCGGCATGCAGCTCCTCTGCACGCGAGACCTCGAACCGCGCGCGGATGACGCCGACCCGGTAGCTGCCGCGATAGTGACGCGCCTGCGGAGGGACGAGGCCCGACGGATTGAGATGCGCAACCGTTACGTTCTCGCCCTCGATGGAGATTTCGTATTCCCCGCCATGCCTGTCGCGCCACTTTCCCTTCAGCTTCTGCTCGAGGTCCTCGGCCTCGGCCGCGGTCATCACGTCCGGTGCGGCGGCGGGGGCGACACGAGCGGCGAGGTCCCTCCCCGCCGCGTCTGGCCGGATCGTCACGTCGCCCGCGAAGGAGACCCGCGCGGGCCGCCCGCCCGGCCCCTTCGACATCAGCACGCTCACCTTGGCCTTGCCGGCGGCACGCGCGTTCTCGACGACGATCGTGTAGCCCGGTCCCTCGATTTCCGTGCGGTCCGTTTCCGGCGGCGCGCGCCCGACAATCTTGCCAACCGCAGCGAGGAGAGGGGCCAGCGCCGCGCCTTCGGGCTTGGTCCGGCCCATCTTCACGTAGAGCGCCTGGATCGCCTCGCCGGCCGCAGCCTCGTCCTGGCGCACCAGCGCGTCGCGAACGCTCGCGATCTCGTTCAGGAAGTCGGCCGTACGTCGCCCCAGCCCCAGCGCGCGCCCGAACTGATCGGCCACGCCGAGCGAAGCGACCTGCGGGCGAGGCAGGTCGAGCAGCTTCGCGTTCCGAAGCGCGTCCAGCGCCGCCGCGACGACCTGCCCATGCTGCTCCGCTCCCGGATCGCGGCTGGTGCGGTAGGGCGCCAGCACGTCGTGCAGAACAGCCAGCGTGTCGGCGGTGATGTCCTTGCCGGCAGCCGGAGCGACGGCCGCCAAGAAGACGCCGAATGCAGACAGGACACGCATCGAATCAGCGTTCCAACTCGCCCAGCAGCTGCCACTCGGC
>PQAH01000095.1:13421-16505 GCA_003105195.1 Bradyrhizobiaceae bacterium | reverse complement strand
CCATCAGCCAGATCAGGTCGACGGCGGCGATCCAGCCGATCGCAGTGCCCGCCCCCACATTGCCGGCGATGAAGGCGGCAGAGCCCCAGAGCCGCACCGGACCATAGGCGACGCCGCGCGCACCGAGGCCCTTGAGCGCATAGGCGTCGCCCAACGGCACCACCGGCGTGAGCACGATCGACGCGACCGCGATCGCGAGCAGGAGCGCGAGCGCGCCGCCCGTCAGCCCGCGCGCCGCATGGGTGACGACGGCGCCGGCCGAGGCGACGATCAGGGCGCCGCGCAGGGCGCCCATCCGGTCGGCGAGCCGCGTCGCGACTGGGATCGCCGCGACCCGCACCAGGTGGGGCAGCGCGAGCGCGAGCCCGATGGTGGCTGCGTCCAGCCCCTTGGCCGCGAGCCACAGGGGAAAGAACGGCAGCTGGATGCCGATCGCCCCGAACAGCGCCACGTAGAACAGCGCGAGCCGCAGCGTGAACGGATCGTTAACCATTGTGGGCGGTTGATGAGGCATCGAGCTGATCGTGACGATTCGCGCAGCATCGTCGCAGGTCTTTGACCCCGGACTCAGGGACTGAAGATGCCTAGCCCACCCGTCCCGGTGCAGCCAAGCGAATCCGACTACGAGGCGATCGAAGCCGCCGTCATGGAGACGGCGCGCGGCCGCTGGTTCCTGGCCGAGTACGCGCGGCGTAATCGCAACGCCGACACCAAGGTGGTGCTGGCGGCGCTCGAGCGCATCGAGTCGGTGCTGCACGGCGAGCGCGAGGCCTCGTCCGTCGACCGGATCCGCTTCGACATCGTCGAGATGTCGAAGGCGATCTCGCGCACCAAGGCTGAGATCGCCGCGATCAAGCCCGACTCCGCCCACCACGGCAAGTTCGGCGAGGCGACCGAGGAGCTCGATTCGATCGTGCTCTCGACCGAGTCCGCCACCTCCGACATCCTCGCGGCCGCCGAGCAGATCCAGGAGATCGCCTGGACCCTGCGCGAGCACGGGGTCGAGGGGGAGGTCTGCGACCTGCTCGACGCCAAGGCCACCGACGTCTACACGGCCTGCTCGTTCCAGGACCTCACCGGCCAGCGCACCCGCAAGGTGATCCAGGTGATGCGCTACCTGGAGGGGCGCATCAACGCGATGATCGGCATCTGGGGGCTCGACGGCGCCATGGCGGCGGAGGCCAGGGAGGCCGAGCGCGCCCGCGAGGGCGACGCCGCGCTGCTCAACGGCCCGGCGTTGCCGGGCCACGGCCTCCACCAGGACGACGTCGATATCGTGATGGGCCCTGCCGTGCAGACCGCCGTCGTGGCCGCACAGGTGCGAGACGACCTGGAGTTCGTCGACATCGAGGTGGACGTGGCGCCCCCGGTCCTGGAGATCGTGCCGGTGGCGGTCGTGCCCGATCTTCCGCCGGCGATCGAGAGCCCGGCGATTGCGGCCGGGCCCGAGATCGAACCCGAGCTCGAGGCGCCGCGCGGCGCCCCGGAACGCCGCGAGCTCCGCCCGGCGGCGCGGCCGGCGGCCGCGAACGATCCGCTGGCGCCCGTCCTCGCCCTCTCGGACGACGAGAAGATCGCACTGTTCAGCTGAATGTCCGTCGCTAGGCGACCAGCCGGTAGAACAGCTCCGGGTCGACATTGCCGCCCGAGAGCACGGCGGCGACCACCTGGCCGCGCACCTCGAGCTTGCCCGCGAGAAGCGCCGCGAGCGAGACCGCGCCTCCCGGCTCGACCACCAGCTTGAGCTCGCGGAACGCGAAGGCGACCGCCTGCGCGACCTCGTCGTCGCTCACCGCGAGCCCCTCGCCCACCAACGTCCGGTTGATCTCGAAGGTGAGCCGCCCCGGCGTCGCGGCCATCAGCGCATCGCAGATCGAGCCGGTCGCCGCGGCATTGCTCTCGCGCTTCCCCGAGCGGAAGGAGCGCGCATGGTCGTCGAAGCCCTGCGGCTCGGCCGTGTACAGGCGCGCCGCGGGCGCGCCGGCCTTGACGGCGAGCGCCACCCCGGCGCTCAGCCCGCCGCCCGAGGCATTGACGATGACGATGTCGGGCGCGAGCCCCTCGCGCCCGAGGTCCTCGACGATCTCGCGTCCGGCCGTGCCCTGGCCCGCGATGATGTAGGGATCGTCGTAGGGCGGCACGATCACGGCGCCGCGCTCCTCCGCGATCTCGCGGGCGATCGCCTCGCGGTCCTCGCGCGCGCGCTCGTAGAGCACCACCTCGGCGCCGAGCGCGGCGGTGCGCTCGCGCTTCGGCCGCGGCGCATCGCGCGGCATGACGATCACGGCCGGCATCTCCAGGAGCCGTGCCGCCGCGGCGACGCCCTGCGCGTGGTTGCCGGACGAATAGGCGACCACGCCCCCGCCGCGCGCCTCCGGCGGCAGCGAGGAGAGCTTGTTGTAGGCGCCGCGGAACTTGAACGAGCCGGTCCGTTGCAGGGTCTCGGCCTTGAGGAACACGCGCGCCCCGGTCAGCGCATCGAGCACCGGCGAGGTGACGAGCGGCGTGTGCAGCGCGACGCCGGCGATCCGCCGCGCGGCCGCGTCCACGTCCGCGGCGGTCGGAAGCGCAGTCTCGGATGATGCGGTCATTGCCGCGGACCCTACTGCCGCGGCCTGCGCCGGACAAGGGCTCACGCGGTCGCGGCCGCGAACCGACCCACCCGGCAGGCTTTCGCATTCGCGCGCGCGAGGGCGGCGAGGAACTGCCGCGCGCTCGCCTCCCAGCTCCTGGCGAGGGCGAAGTCGCGGCAGCGGCTGCGCGCCAGGGCGAGCGCTGCGAGGCACGCCGACCGCAGATCCCGGTCGAGCACGCCGACCGGCGCCGCGCCGATCACATCGCGCGGGCCGCCCACCGGGAACGCCGCGACCGGCAGGCCGCTCGCCAGCGCCTCCAGCAGCACCAGGCCGAAGGTATCGGTGCGGCTCGGGAACACGAACACGTCAGCGGCCGCATAGATGTCGGCCAGCGCCGCGCCGCTCCGCGCCCCGAGAAACACCGCGCCGGGAAAGCGCCGCGCGAGGTCCTCGCGCGCCGGGCCGTCGCCGACCACGACCTTGCTGCCCGGCAGGTCGAGGCCGAGGA
>PQAH01000095.1:0-13326 GCA_003105195.1 Bradyrhizobiaceae bacterium | reverse complement strand
GGCGCCGGGAAGCCGCGCGCCGCGAGCTCCGCCGCGAGCCCGGGCGTCGCCGCCAGCACGGCGGCGGCCTGCCGGTGGAAACGCCGCAGCCACGCCCAGGTCACGGCCGGCGGGAGCGGAAGCCGCGCCGCGACATAGTCGGGATAGCGCGTGTGGAAGCTGGTGGTGAACGGCCGGCCGCGCCGCAGGCAGTAGCGCCGCGCCGCGTGGCCGATCGGCCCCTCGGTCGCGACATGGACCGCATCGGGCCGCAGGGCGTCGATCCGCCCCGCGATCGCGCCGGGCGGCGGCAGCGCGAGGCGGATCTCGCGATAGAAGGGAAGCGGCAGGCTCGCGAATCCGGCCGGCGTGAGGAAGCTCACGCGCGCGCCGAGCGCGGCGGCATGCCGGGCGAGCGCCTCCAGCGTGCGCACCACGCCGTTGACCTGCGGCTGCCAGGCGTCGGTGGCGACGAGGACATGCATCACGCGGCGCGCGCCGCCGGCGGCGCGACCAGCGCGAACCCGGACCGCGCCGGGTCGGTCCAGGTGACGATCTCGAGCCGGCCGTCGGCATGCTCGGCGATCGCCGTGCAGCTCTCGACCCAGTCGCCGCAATTGACGTAGCGCATGCCGAAGATGTCGCGGATCGCCGCGTGGTGGATGTGCCCGCAGATCACGCCCTCGGCGCCGTGCCGGAGCGCCTCGTCGGCGAGTGTCCGCTCGAACTCGCCGATATAGTTCACGGCGTTCTTGACCTTCAGCTTGGCCCATTGCGACAGCGACCAGTAGGGAAAGCCCAGCCTGCGGCGCGCCGCGTTGAAGATGCGGTTGGCAGCGATGGCGACCTCGTAGGCCTTGTCGCCGAGCAGCGCGAGCCAGCGCGCCTGGGTGACGATCAGGTCGAACAGGTCGCCGTGGATGACGAGATAGCGCCGGCCGTCGGCCCCCGCGTGGATCGCGGTCTCGACGACCTCGATGCCGCCGAAATGCGTGCCGTAGTAGTCGCGCAGGAACTCGTCGTGGTTGCCCGGCACGTAGGTGATGCGCGCGCCCTTGCGCGCCCGGCGCAGCAGCTTCTGCACGACGTCGTTGTGGCTCTGCGGCCAGTACCAGCCCGAGCGCAGCTGCCAGCCGTCGACGATGTCGCCGATCAGGTAGATGTGTTCGGCCTCGTGGTGCTTGAGGAAATCGAGCAGGCGCTCCGCCTGGCAGCCCTTGCTGCCGAGATGAACGTCCGAGATGAACAGCGCCCGAAAGTTCCGCGTCCCGCCAGCTGCCGTCACGGTCTCGCGTCCCGTTGATGGTCGTGCGGCGCGTATCGCCGATTTCCGTCTCGTTTTGATGACACGCGCGGACACCGAAAGTTAACGCAGCGCGCGCATGCGGCCGGGTCACACGAACAGCAGGACCACCGAGAGCGCGACCAGCGCAGCCATGACGAGGTTGGTGATGCGCAGCGCGCGCGGCGAGGCGAGGAAGCAGCGGATCGCCACGCCGAACAGGCACCAGACGGCGAGCGAGGGAAAGGTCGTGAGCATGAACGCGCCCGCGATCACCAGGAGCTCCGCCGTCAGGTTGCCGCCGGTCGTCGTGAAGGCCGTGACCACGCCGAGCGCCAGGGTCCAGGCCTTGGCGTTGACCCATTGGAACAGCGCGGCCTCGAGGAAGGAGAGCGGCCGGCGTGCGCCCTCGCTCGCCCCCGGATCGCCGGCCCGCGCGATGCGCACCGCGAGATAGAGCAGGTAGGCGGCGCCCGCGAGGCGCAGCCAGCCGTGCAACTCCGGATAGGCGCGGAACACCTCGGCGAGCCCGAAGCCGATGGCGAGGATCATCACGCCGAAGCCGGCAGTGACGCCGAACATGTGCGGCACCGTGCGGGCGAAGCCGAAGGCGGTGCCGGACGCCGTGACCATCACGTTGTTCGGCCCCGGCGTGAGCGAGCCCACGGCCGCGAACAAGAGCAGCGGAAGCAGCATGTCGCTCATGGTCCGTCCCGCGGAACCATTAGGACAATAATGCTGACATATCTACCGGGGAGCCACAATGGGGTGCGCGGACGCCGCAAGCGCCTATGATCGCGGCCCCGGTTTTCCGGTACGTGGCGCCGACAGCCGGCGCCCGTCCCGGCATCACGCGTCCAAGGAGGAGCGAATGGATCTCGGTATCGCGGGCCGCAAGGCCATCGTCTGCGCCTCGAGCCGCGGCCTCGGCCGCGCCTGCGCGTTCCGGCTCGCGGAGGCCGGCTGCGAGGTCGTGGTGAACGGGCGCGACGCGGCGCGCACCGAGGCGACCGCATCCGAGATCGCCAAGGCGACCGGCGCCAGGGTGGTCCCGGTGGCGGCGGACGTGGCGACGCCCGAGGGCCAGGCCGCCCTGTTCGCGGCCTGCCCCACGCCCGACATCCTGGTCAACAACAATGCCGGCCCGCCCTTCAAGGACTTCCGCGAGCTCGACCGCAAGGCCATGCTCGACGGCGTGGTCGCCAACATGGTGGTGGCGATCGAGCTGATCCAGAAGGTCGTCGACCCGATGGTCGCGCGCGGGTTCGGCCGCATCGTCAACATCACGTCGGGGAGCGTGAGGATGCCGATCGCCGGCCTCGACCTCTCCTCCGGCGCGCGCGCCGGCCTCACCGCCTTCCTGGCCGGGGTCGCGCGCTCGGTCGCCAGCCACAACGTCACGATCAACTTCCTGCTCCCCGGCACCTTCGACACCGACCGCCTGCGCTCCAACATCGAGACGAACGCGAAGAAGAAGGGCGTCGATTTCGAGGCCGCGAAAGCCGAGCGCATCGCCACCGTCCCGGCCCGCCGCTTCGGCGACCCCGACGAGTTCGGCGCCACTTGCGCCTTCCTGTGCTCCAGCCATGCGGGCTACATCACGGGCCAGAACCTGCTGATGGACGGTGGCGTGTTTCCGGGCGCATTCTGAGCGCTTGCCGCTCGCGCGCCGCCGACGCATGATCGCGCCGCCACGCCGCGTTCAACAATCCAAGATCGACACGAGGGGGTCCCATGAAGCTCGTCCGTTTCGGCGCGCCCGGCCGCGAGAAGCCCGGCATCATCGACGACAAGGGGCGCATCCGCGACCTCTCGGGCGTGGTGCCGGATATCGGCGGCGACGCCATCGGGCCGAAGGGGCTCGCCCGGATCCGCAAGGCCGCGATCGACAAGCTGCCGGCGGTGCGCGGCGGCGTCCGCATCGGGCCCTGCGTGGCGGGCACCCGGCACTTCATCGCCATCGGCCTCAATTATGCGGACCACGCCGCCGAGGCCGGCCAGGCGATCCCGAAGGAGCCGATCATCTTCGAGAAGGCGCCGTCCTGCATCGTCGGCCCGAACGACGACATCATGGTCCCGAAGGGCTCGCAGAAGCTCGACTGGGAGGTGGAGCTCGGCGTCGTGATCGGCTCGCGCGCCCGCTACCTGTCGAAGAAGGCCGCCATGGACGCGGTCGCGGGCTACTGCGTCGTCAACGACGTGTCCGAGCGCCACTTCCAGCTCGAGCGTCACGGCCAGTGGACCAAGGGCAAGGGCTGCGAGACCTTCGGCCCGATCGGCCCCTGGCTCGTCACCCGGGACGAGGTCGAGAACGTGCAGCGGCTCTCGATGTTCCTCGACGTGAACGGCGAGAAGCGCCAGCGCGGCTCGACCCGCACCATGATCTTCGGCGTCGCGCACCTGGTCTGGTACTGCTCCCAGTTCTTCGTCCTGGAGCCGGGCGACGTCATCACCACGGGCACGCCGCCCGGCGTCGGCCTCGGCATGAAGCCCGAGCCCGTCTACCTCAAGGCCGGCGACAGGATGCACCTCGGCATCGAGGGCCTCGGCGAGCAGAGCCAGAAGGTCGTGCGCTTCAGGATGTGAGGCGGACTCGCTCCCGCAGGGCCAAGAGCTCGTCCGCGTCGGCGGGCGAGCGTCTTGCGCCGGCGGCGAGTCGGCGGGCGCCATGCGCTTCGCTATTCCTACTGTGCCAGAAACTGCACTCTGAGCGTCATCCCGGCCAAGCGAGCACCGATCTCGCGCTTGCGCGAGATCGGCATTGATAGATGCCCAGGTCGGCAACAGCCGACCTGGGTGCGAGCGCGAGCCGGGATCCATAACCCCGGTGATCAAGATGCGGAAACACGGAGGTTATGGATCCCGGCTCTCGCTTTCGCTCGGCCGGGATGACGCCCAGAGTTGGCCTTCTGACACAGTAGGACTATCGCGCCCTGCGGGCCGGGCGAGCCGCGGCTCACTCCATCACGGCGGCCTTCAGGATGCACACCATGATGGCGCGCGCCGGCGCCGGGCCGCGGTTGCGGATGGTGTGGCGCCGGTCGCAGCGATAGCGCGCGGTGCCGCCCGCCTCGACCCGCTCGACGACGCCGGCGACCTCCACCTCCAGCGCCCCCTCGGTGACCGACAGGCACTCGATGGAGCCGCGCTGGTGGCCCTCCGAATCGAGCTCGCCGCCGGGCTCGGCGACCAGGTCGTACCACTGCAGCCATTCCACGGTCTTGATCCAGCCGACGATGGCGAGCCGCACCTTGCCGTCCTCCGAGACGAGCATCGGCGTCGCGGCACGGTCGAGGGTCTCGACGAAGGGCTCCTCGTCGGCGGCCGCGAGCACCCGCTCGATCGACACGTCGAGCGCCTGGGAGAGGCGCCAGATGGTCGCGAGCGTCGGGTTGGTCTCGTTGCGCTCGATCTGGCTGATGATCGACTTCGCCACCCCCGACTGCTCGGCGAGCTCGGAGAGCGAGAGGTTGTAGGCCTTGCGCAGGCGCTGGATGGTCTTGCCGAGGTGCCCCGAGAGCGCGAGCGCGCCGGCCTCCAGCCCGGCCCGTTTGCCGTCCCGCTCGCTCATGTCCTGTCCCGCTGTTCCGAAGGACGAACGATCGTCCTTTAGTCCGGATGAGATGTACCGGCCGTCCCGCCCCCCGGCAAGCCCGCCGCGCCCGGCGCCGCCGCGGGCGCCTGCGAATTGTTCCTCGCCGCGATGGCGAAGCGCGCCGGCTCCCATACGGGCGCACGGGTCGCGGATTTCCGGGCCGTGCAGGTCGAGCTCGCGCACGCGCGCTGATCGATTAGGCGCGCCACTTGCTGCGCGAATCCGCGATCGCGTTCCAGGCGTTCGCCGCCCGCGACGAGGCCCCGGACCTTGCGACCAAGCTGCGCTTGCGCGCCATTCGGCCCTTGCGATCGGCCAGGCGTGCGAGGCCGTGCAAACGCTGTGGCCGTGCTACGGCGCGCAAGGGACTCTATCTGCGCGATCCGATCCGGCGCCACCTGCACGACGTGCTCGCGTCCAACCAGCATTTCTCGTTCGACTTCGACATCGCGGATGCCGCCTTCGGCCTGGCACGCGCTGGGCGGCAGCTGCACGAATCCCACGATGACCGCCGGGCGCCGCATGGACCGACGCCCGCGGACATGCTTGAATGCGCCGAACCTCATCGCAGCCGCGTCGGAGCCTCCGATGAGCAACACCGTCTCCAGGCCGCGCACCAAGGTCCGCGTCGCGACCGAGCGGCCGAAGCTGCACAAGGTGATCCTGGTCAACGACGATTTCACGCCGCGCGAGTTCGTCGTGCAGGTGCTCAAGGCCGAGTTCCGCATGAACGAGAATCAGGCCTATCGCGTGATGATCACGGCCCACAAGCGCGGCGTCTGCGTGGTCGCGGTGTTCACCCGCGACGTCGCCGAGACCAAGGCGACGCGCGCGACCGACGCCGGGCGAGCCAAGGGCTATCCGCTGCTGTTCACGACCGAGCCCGAGGAATGACGCCGTGGCCCCGCGCAGGCGGTTCGTCGCGGCGCTCCTGATCCTGGCCGGCATCGCCGGCCCCGCCCCGTCCTCGCACGCCCAGGCGGCGGCGCCGCTCGCGGTCGCCGACTTCGACTTCCGCGACACCTCGGGCGAGCCGCGCGACCAGACCACCGAGCACGCCGCGCGCCTGAAGCTGTTCGATGCGGCCCTGCGCGAGGAGCTCGCGCGTCACGCGCGGATCCGGCCGCTCGCGCTCGCCTGCCGCGTCGAGCCCTGCAGCGCCCGCAATGCCGGCCTCGAGGCCGTGCTCGCGCAGGCGAAAGCCGCGCAGGCGCACTTCCTGCTGATCGGCGAGTTCCACAAGATCAGCACCCTGATCGGCGCGCTCAAGCTCGCCGTCTACGATCTCGGCGACGGGCGGGTGACCTGCGACCGCTCCCTCTCCTATCGCGGCGACACCGACGAGGCCTTCCTGCGCGCGGCACGCTTCGCGGCGCGCGAGATCGCCGAGCGCTGCATCCCGCGCTGAGCAGTGTCAGCTCTCGACGAACGCCTTCAGGCGCGCCAGCGCGTCGTCCCACTGGCGCGAGACGTCGTCGAGATAGGCGCGCGCCTCGTCGATCGGCTTCGGCTCGAGCGCGAAGCGGCTCTCGCGCCCCACCCGCACCGAGCGCAGGATGCCGGCGCCTTCCAGCACCCGCAGGTGCTTGGTGACGGCCTGGCGCGTGAGCCGCGTGCCGGCGGTGAGCCGCGCGATCGACTGCGGCTCGCCATGGGCGAGCCGGCCGAGCACCGAGAGCCGCGTCTCGTCGCCGAGCGCCGCGAACACCGCGGCGCGCCTGCGCAGCGCGACGCTAGGACGCCTGTTCGACATGCCGGGCAATGTTCTCCACCTGCTGGCTCCAGCCGCCCTCGTTCATGCGGAACGCCTCGGCGCGGCGGTGCACCGGGATCCGGTCGAAACCCGACTCGACCACGCGCAGCCGCGTGCCGGTCGCAATCTCCTCCAGCGTGAATTCGACCAGAGTCGGGGGTTCCTTGGAATAGTCGACGCCCGGCTCCAGGGCGTAGGGGTGCCAGGTGAACGAGAACAGGCGCTCGGGCTCCATCCTCTGCACCACCGCCTCGAACTTCAGGTGCTCGTAGCCCGGATAGGTGATTCGACCGGTCGACACCTGCTGCGGCACGAATGGGCCGTCGAGCCGGACCCGGAACCACGTGCCGAACTCCACATGATCGGTGAGCGCGCGCCAGACACGGGACACCGGCGCCGCGATCTCGATGGCCTTCTCGATGCGATCGGAGCTCATAGGCAACCTCCTGATTGCCTATCGAGATAACCGAGGCCGGTCTAATGAGCAACCTTTTTGTTGCGTTTATGACCCTCCCGCGGCCGGGGTGGGCGAGCCGGCCAGATCGGCGTTTCGCCGTCCGGCTTCCTCGATCGCGAGCCCGGGCGCCCGCGCCGTGATCCGAACCAGTGTACAGAGCGGGTAATTGCCTGACAGTGCCGCTCCTGTGAGGCGGCTCAGGCAGCGTGTTTGTGTTTCAGCCGTTTGGCTGAGGTCTTCTGCTGCTGCTTGGGCTGGGGTGAGCCGACGTTCCACTGCTGCTTGGAACGGGCGAAACGAGATACGCGTCAACTGTCCCGGATCTTCTTCACGCGACTTCAGTGCCCACCAAGGGTTCATTGGCTTGATCGCCTTTCGCAGTGAGGGCGTTCAGCGGCGCTTGAAGGCGGTACAGGTGTCCCTCCGGCTCGTATTCCAGGTGCACGCTCTCTGCGAATCGCCTCGCCATCTCAGTCAAGATCAGCGTGCCGAAGCCCTTCCTGATCGGCTCGGCGACAGGCGGGCCTCCGTGCTCCGCCCACGTGAAGGTGAAGAGGTCGCAACCATTGACCTTCTCGAGCCCGCCCTGAACGAGGACCCGACCTTCCGGCGTGGAGAGTGCGCCATACTTGCTCGCGTTCGTCGCGAGTTCGTGCAGGATGAGCGCAAAGTCCTGCGCCGTCGACGGCGTCAAGACGATGTCGCATCCACGGACCGTCACGCGATCAGAGAAGCCGGACAGCTCCTGCTCCACGAGCTTCGAGAGTGGCGCGCCCTGCCATTCCGAGTCCACGAGCATCGACGTGGCGCTTCCGAGAGCCGTGAGGCGCCCGAGCAGGGCTTGTCTCTCGCTCTCGGGAGATTCCACGAGACTGCGACGAACGAGCGCCATGACGACGCTGAGCAGATTTCGCGCGCGGTGGCGAAGCTCGTTGGCGAGGAATGTCTGCCGCTCCTGAGCGTGCTTCCGTTCCGAGATGTCGATGACTGTCGCAAGAACGCCACGTCGTGCGCCGTCTCTCAGCGGGGCGAGCCCGACCTCCACGGGAAACTTGCTGCCGTCCTTCTTCTGCCCGCTCAGATCCTGGCCGATGCCCATGCGCCGCGTCTGCGGATTAACATCGTAGGTTCGTCTCAACCGTTCGTGCGCGCCGCGCAGGCGTTCCGGGACAAGCGTCTCCACCTGTCTTCCGATCAGCTCCCCGTGTGGGTAGCCGAAAAGGTGCTCCGTGGCCGTGTTCGCGACCGTGATGGTGCCATGCTCGTTCACCACTATGACGCCACTCGGATTGGCATCGAGCAGCGTTCGCAGTTGCTCTTCTTGCGTGAGCACCCGGTCGAGCCCCCTGTTCAGGAGCGTGATCAGCAGAACATGGAAACCGCCAACGACAAGGAATAGCGCGAGCGTAACGACTTCCTGCTCGCCTGGCGCGAGCGTGTACGCTGGTGGAATGAACAAGAACGACGCGGCAAACGCCGAGAGGGCGAGCGCGGCTATCCCCGGTCCCGCCCCACCCAGGAAGGCGGCTATGAAGATCGCTGGATAGAAGGTGATGAAGGGCGCGCCGGGGTACAGCACATCCACGAGCACCCAGCGGGCGAGGGTAGAAAGAGCAACGGCAGCGACGGCGATGCCGTACACAGCGGGTCGGTGCTCCCGGAAGCGCTGCAAAATCTTCAACGATGGGTGTTGCTTGACCGACTGGGACAGCGGCATCCGAACCTCCCCCCGGACGCTTGGCTCGGGCGACCTCACAATATCGTTGGCAGTTCCGCCTGTCATTAAGGCCCTGAGGTCCGCGGCGCACCGTTGCCCACTCCTTTTGCCGAGCCCTGAAGGCTGGTGCCCGCGTGGTGACCCGATACTCCGTGAGGGGACGGCAGGTTCTGCTCTTTCTCTTCACCGGTCGTGTTGTGACATGGATCTGGCGGATATGGGCGGACAGCGTCGATCATCGCGCACCGTTACGAAGGCGCGCTGGGATGCGTGAAGCAAGTTGTGAACGTCGCACATGTCGCGGCCAAACCGATCCGACCTGACGACCGCATGCTCGTTGCTCCGCCGCAGGATCGCAGCCATTCGGCGCCCCGACTGCGCGGCCAGAGGCGTCGGTTCTGCCAGAGCGAAGCCTGGGGGTAGGTCACGGACCATCGATTCCAGGATAGATCGCGAAGGGTCAGGAACTCAGCGCCTTTCCAGCCGTTGTGTCATATTCGCGTCAAGGGATGTCTCGCATGATTACGAGCACGCGACGTGCCCTACTCTCCGGCGCTGGCGCTTGGAGCGCGGCGGGCCTTCTCGCTGGAAAATGGTCCGGCCCCGCCGAAGCGTGGGAGCCGCAGGTCCTACGAATCCCGGAACTGATCGATGCACGTCGCGAGGGACAATCCGTCGCGCTCCAGGTGCAACGCGGTGAGACATCCTTCTTCCCGAACCGGCAAACCTCCACTCTCGGCTATAACGGATCGCATCTTGGGCCGACGCTGCGGTTGCATAGCGGCGACGAGACGGAGATGGTCGTCACCAATCAACTGCAGGAAGACACCACCGTCCACTGGCACGGTCTGATCATTCCCGGGCCGGCGGATGGCGGACCCCATCAGCTCATTCGCCCAGGCAGCACTTGGCGCCCACGCCTGAAGGTTAAGCAGCCGGCCGCTACGCTGATGTATCACTCCCATGTCCACGGTTCGACCGCGGAACAGGTCTACGCCGGACTGGCAGGTGTGTTGCTGGTCGCCGACGATGCGGAGCGCGCACTCGGGCTGCCATCGGAGTATGGCCTCGACGATTTGCCCTTGGTGCTGCAGGATCGGATCTTCGACCAAGGCCGGCTCGTCTACCCGAACAATCATATGGCCATGATGCTGGGTGTTCGGGGGGACACCATCCTGGTGAACGGCACGGTGCAACCGGTGGCGCGCGTGCCGGGACGTCTGGTGCGCCTGCGGCTGGTCAACGCATCGAATGCCCGCATTTACGATTTGAGCTTCACTGACGAACGGTCCTTCCACTGGATCGCCAGCGACGGTGGTCTTCTCGAGCGCCCCGTCGAACTCCGGTCCCTGCGGCTCGCGCCGGGCGAACGCGCCGAGCTCCTCGTCGACTTCTCCGACGGCCGCGCGGTGACACTGGAGACCGAGCCAGACGGCAATCACCCCATGATGGGCATGATGGGAATGATGCAGGGTGCGGCGGACTCGAGCCGCCGTCATACGGTGCTGCGCTTCGTGCCTGCCTCAAGAGGGAACGCCGCCCAGCGGCCCGTGCCTGACCGGCTGGTCGCCATCGAGCACGTCGATGCAGCATCGGCCGTACGACGTCGGCGACTCGTCCTCACGATGGGAATGGGCATGAGGGGCCGAGGACGAGGCAGCATGGGCGGTGGAATGATGGGCGGCGGAATGATGGGTGGCGGAATGATGGGTGGCGGAATGATGGGTGGCGAAATGGGTGGTCGCATGGGCGACATGATGGCGCATGGAATCGACGGACGGGCGTTCGACATGAACCGTGTCGACCAGCGCGTCCGCCTGGGCGACGTAGAGACTTGGGAGGTCTCCGGGGAAATGATGGCCCACCCGATCCACGTGCACGGCGTCCAATTCGAGGTGTTGAGCCGAGGCGGTCGTCGTCCCGACGTCCGCGACCAAGGTCTGCGCGATACCGTGCTGGTGCAGGAACCTGTGGAGCTGCTGGTCCGCTTCACCCAACCAACGTTAGATCATCCGTTCATGTATCATTGCCACATACTTGAGCACGAGGATAACGGGATGATGGGGCAGTTTGCAGTAGTGTGACGGCGCGGCCCGCGGTGCATCGCGGCGACTAGGGGCGTGGCTTGGGCTCCGAGCAACCAACAAAGCGATGGCCCTTCAGAATCCTCATCGCGGGGCTTTCCGGCGTTGCCGTGCATTGGACTCTCATGTGTGTAAAGGCTCGGATGGGGTGGCTTCCGTCCTTCCAGCCATATGAAAACCTACAAGCCTTTCTCAGCCGGTTGACCGGCACGAATGTGCACCCCGCCGCGCCATGGCTTCTGTCCTTCCTGAGTGGCGCCACAATCCTTGGATTCGCCTTCGGTCGCCTCTACCGCCGGCTACCAGGAAACAGCGGCTGGATGAAGGGTATCAGCTTCGGTGTGCTCGCGTGGATGGTGATGGGATTGGTGCTTTTTCCGCTCCTCGAGATGGGCGTGTTTGCTCACAGAATGGGACTCGGAATAGCGCCCGCGCTTTTCTCGCTCGCCATGTTACTCACCTACAGTGTCGCCATGGGAGCTGTTTACGAGGCTTTGGGAGAGTGATGCGGGCTGGCGCTATGGCCCGCGGCCTCGGCCAGAACGCATCACCAAGTCTGTGTCGGATCTCTCACTCTGAAAGCACCGGTTCCGACCGGGGCCTGCCGGACGAACCACTCGCGTTGGACCGTGGTGCCTTGGTTGATGATCCGGTAGACCTGCATCCGCGAAGTGAGCACCCAGTGAAGCTTTCAATTGCCTGCAGTTCGGGCCGGGTCTTGGGGAAGTTGCCGGCGCCGAAGCTTGAATAGGAAGAATCGGTTGTGATTCATTGCGGAGCACCCGAATCACACGAAGGGGTGCTTCATGACGGGTCAGGCTTCGGCCGCGTGCAGCGTTCCGAGTTTTGCGTCTGAGTGCGAGAGTTGGGTTGATCAGGAGACCGACGGGTGCGAGTTTGGCGATGCGCGGCTTGCAGGGCGATTGCGCGCGCTGCTCGATCGGATGGGCAATGCCATGGGGTGAAGCGTCCCGTTCGCCTGCAAAGACTGGGCCAACACCAAAGCCGCTTATCTCCAATGAGCGCGTCACCGAGGCGAAGATCCTGGCGGGGCATTTTCGGTCGACGGCGAGCCGCGTCGCAGCGACGGACGGACCGCTCCTCGTGCTGCATGACACGACGGAGTGCACCTATCAGAGGGAGAATCCCGCAGCGGTCGGGTTGACGTACAGGGTCGACAGCGGGCGCGACAAGGCTGGTCGCCTTCGCATGCACACGGTCTGCGGCATCCTCATGCATTCGAGCCTTGTCGTGACGCTCGAGGGCGTGCCCCTCGGGCTGGCCGCGATCAAGTTCTGGACCCGCAAGAGGTCCAAGGGCACGGCGGCGCTGAAGAAGAAGGTCAATCCCACCCGGATTCTCATTGAGGCTGAAGTCGAAATCCTTGGCCGGTGCCGTCCGGGAAGTGGTTGGAATTCGGATGACGCGGTCACCGAGCGCATGAAGGTATCGCCTCAGGCAGCGAGGTCAATCGGCTGAGCGATGGGTTGCGTGGCGAGCGTCTGCCAGCCGTCGACCTTGCGCATGTTGATCTGCCCGGAGGCGAGCAGCGCCCAGAACAGCATGGCAGCGGTGTCGGCCGATGGCAGCACGGTCTGGGTCTTGATCCGCCGCTTGAACTCCTCGTGCAGTCGTTCGATCGCATTTGTGGTGCGTGCGCTCTTCCACTGGCTCGGCGGCAGGCGGGCGAAGGTGAACAGGCGCTCGCCGGCTTCCTCCAGGCTGTCGGCGACGGCGCGGTGCTTGAGCCGCCATTTGCGGATGAAGGCCTTGCGACGGGCGGCGATCTCCTCRGGCGTCGCCGCGTAGAYCATGTCGGTGTAGTCGGCGGTGATCTCCTCGTGCAGGCGCTCGGGCGCATGCGCCAGCAGGTTCCTGTGCTTGTGCACCGTGCAGCGCTGCACCGGCACGCCGTCCCAGACGGCGGCGATGGCCTTGTCGAGCCCGGGCGCGCCGTCGACGATGAGGAACTCAGGATCCCGCAGCCCACGCCGGACGAGGTCGTCGAGCACGCTGCGCCAGGCTTCCGCGCTCTCGCCGCCCATGCTCTTGATCGCCAGCAGCACCTTCTGCCCGTCGGCGCGCACGCCGAGCACGACCAGCAGCGAGATCGCGGTCGCCTTGCGGTCGAGCCGCACGCGCACCACGGTGCCGTCGAGAATGAGCCGCACGATCGGCTCCTCGGCAAGCGAGCGGGCGTTCCAGGCGTCCCAGTCGCTCTTCACCTTGCGCCAGGTCCGGCTCACCGTGTCCTTGCCGACCGCGCCGCCGAACAGCGCCGCCAGCGCCCGCCGGACGCGACGCGTGTTGGTGCCGGCGAGGTAGGTCGAGGCGATGAGCGCGTCGGCCGCCAGGGTGCGCCGCTGATAGGCCCGCAGCGCCGTGCTCTTCCACTCGGCCGTCTTGCCGTCGGCCCTGTGCAGCCGGGCGCGCGGCACCGTGATCTCGCTCTTGCCGAA
>PQAH01000094.1 GCA_003105195.1 Bradyrhizobiaceae bacterium | reverse complement strand
GGCGTCGGGCTGATCATGTGCCAATGGGCGCGACATCTCGGCGTGACCGTGATCGGCACCGTGAGCAGCGACGAGAAGGCGCGGCTCGCGCGCGAGAACGGGTGCGCCCACACGATCGACTACACGCGCGAGGACGTGGCCGCGCGGGTGCGCGAGCTCACCGGCGGCACCGGCCTGCCCGTGGTCTATGACGGCGTCGGCGGCTCGACCTTCGAGATTTCGCTCAAGTGCCTCGGGCGGCGCGGGCTCTGCGTCGCCTACGGCACTGCCGGCGGGCTGATCCCGCCCTTCGACCTGTGGCGGCTCAATCGCATGGGCTCGCTCTATGTCACATTCGCCGGGCTCGCCGACTACCTGCACGACCGCCCCGAGATGCTGGAGCGCGCCGAAGACCTGTTCGCCGTGATGAAGAGCGGCGCGGTGCGCGTCCCGGTCCACCAGCGCTATCCGCTGGCCGAGGCAGCGCGCGCCCACCGCGACCTCGAGGCGCGCCGCACGATCGGCAGCTCGATCCTGCTGCCGTGAGGTCCCGGCAACTCGGCGTCATCCCGGCCAAGCGCGCACCGATCTCGCGCTGGCGCGAGATCGGCATTGATGAATACCCGGGTCGGCAACAGCCGACCTGGGTGCGAGCGCGAGCCGGGTTGACGCCGAGAATCTCGTCACCTCTTGCGCTCCGAGATCGACACATAGACGTTGCGCTTGAAGTTGCGGAACTGCGCCTCCATGCGCGTGGTCCAGGGCGACTTGCCGGCGCCGACGATGTGCCGGTAGGGCGCCGACTGCAGCACCTCGGGCGATTCGAGGTCGTAGAGCGCGAGCCACTTCGGCGTGCCTTCGAGCGCACGGAAGCGGCGCGCCGTGAGGAAGCCCGGCACCGCCATGCGCTCGGCGAGATGCTCCTCCTCGTACCAGCGATGGAATTCCTCCTCGACGGCCGCATCGACATCGGCCATCACCAGCAGCAGCCCCTTGGCCTCGCTCATCCATGCCTCCCTCAATGTCTGTCGACAGTCGTCCGGATTCGCCGAAGCCCGCGCCCGGATGGACCCGAGGGTCCGATCTCCGAATAAGTCCGGGCGGCAGGGATCCACCATCGCGGCGATCCGCTTGACATTAGCCCCGACGGGTGGACAGTGTCGACATATCAGCCAGAAAGGGAGGCAGCCGTGGCGCAGCCGTCCACCGCTCCGGCGAAGACCACCCGGCTCCACCACGTGGTCGACGGGCGCGGCCCGCGCGTCGTGATGCTGCACCCGGTGGGGCTCGACGTCAGCTTCCTCGATCCTGTCGCGGCCGAGCTGCGGCAGAGCTTCACGGTGCTGCGAGTCGACCAGCGCGGCCATGGCGGTACGCCCGTCGGCGCCCCGCGGCGCTCGCTCGACGACTATGCGGACGACGTGCACGACCTGCTCCACGCCCTCGGCTTCGCGCCCGCGGCCGTGATCGGGTTCTCGTTCGGCGGCATGATCGCCCAGGCGCTGGCGCTGCGCCATCCCGGCGACGTCGGCGCGCTGATGATCTGCGCCTGCCCGAGCACGCTGCCGCCCCAGGCGCGCGAGGTCGCGGCCGCACGCGGCGACGACGCGCGGCGTGGCGGCATGGCGGCGGTGGTCGAGGCCACGCTCGACCGCTGGTTCACGCCCGAGTTTCGCGCCCATGGCCTGTCCGATGCGACGCGCGCCCACCTGCTCGCTCACGACGTCGAGGGCTGGGCCCAGGCATGGCACGCCATCGCCGGCGTCGACACCGCGCCGCGGCTCGGCGAGATCCGCGTGCCGACGCTGTGCGTCGCGGGCGAGCGCGACAAGTCCTCGCCGCCCGAGATCGTCAAGGCGATCGCGGATGCGATCCCGGGCGCCCGCTATGTCGTGATGCCGGGCGCGCCGCACATGCTGTTCATGGAGCAGCCGCGCGAGTTCGCCAGGATCGCGCGCGATTTCCTGCGCGGCGCCGCGCCAGGCTGAGGCGAAGCTTCATTTCCCTTCGATCGGCGCCAGGAAGCGTCCGTTGTCGATGCGCTTCTTGCCGTCGACATAGAGCGTCGGCTCGAGGATCACCCCGTCCATGTGAATCTTGGACTTCACCGAGCCGCCCACGTCGATATTGGTGCCGAGCCCGAAATGCATGGTGCCCATGATGTTCTTGTCCTCGCGCTGGATCCCGCGCACCACCGCCTTGGCGTTGACGCCGACCGAGGCCTCGGCCGGGCACATGTAGGCGTTCTCGTCGCCATAGGTCTCGAGGTAGTCGCGCAGGACGCGCGCATCGGCACCGCCCTCGATGCGCGTCACCCGGCCTTTCTCGACGGTCAGCTCGATCGGCGACTGCAGGCGGCCGAGATGGTGCATCGTGAGGTCGATCACCAGCTTGCCGTTGGCGCTGCCTTCGATCGGCGCCACGTTGAACTCCCCGGTCGGGAACAAGTAGTAGTAGAGGTTGCCGCCCTTGCGGTTCTCGTCCTTGTCGAAGTTGATGATCTTGTAGGGATCGAAGCTGTTGCCCGGCAGCGGCGGCACGAAGATGCGGTCGTCGACCCGGTAGGTGAAGTCGGTCCCGTAGCGGGAGGTGACGCGGCACTCCTTGGCGTTCGCTCCGAAGATGTCCTTGGCGACGTAGTGCTTGCGCACCGCGATCTGCTTCATGTCGTCGGTGACGGCGCCCGACTGGAACATCTCCAGCGTCATGCCGCCGTCCATGCAGATCGCCGGGATGCCGGCTTCCATCGCGCGGAAGTTCGCCGGCGAATGCAGCATGCCCGTGGACGCGACCAGCACGTTCACCTCCGACTTCATCATGGCCTCGCACACGGCGCTCGGCGGGTCGTAGTAGTCGGCCGGCCGCCGCTCGAACAGCGCCACCGTGACCTCCGCGCCGAGCTCGCACAGCACGCTCTGCACCACCTGCCAGACCCGGGGATCGTGGTCGGTGTCGCTCAGCACCAGCACGCGATCGCCGGCCTTGATGTTGCGGACGAAGGGACGGCGCAGGTATGCCATGTTGCCGGTGACGAAGGATCCCATCGCGATTCCCCCTGGCTGCAGGCGACGACAGCGGGTTCTCGCGGCCGGAGCCGGCCGCGCCCGAAGGCTTAATGTCGACACTTAACCGCCGGGACAGAGAGGCGTCAAGGCGTTTTCTGTCATTATGGGAAATAGCTCGGAGCATGGCATCCAGGCACGACCAAGTCCTGTCGACAATAGGCCGCGGCGGCCGGCCCGCGATCGGCATCCCGGGCGGCCCGCCAGTCTGCTAGGTTGCGCGCGTGTCACACGGGGCCGTCATCGAAACGACCACGCGCGCGGGCCGCATGCCGGCGCGCGACGAGCGTTCCTTCGGCCAGGCGCTGGCCGTGATCCAGCGCGTCGTGGCGGAACGCAACGACCGTCCCTCGCTGGTCTCGCGCATCGCCTGCGAGATCGGCGCCGAGATCGTCGAGGGGCTGCGCGCGCCCGGTGACGACCTCAACTCGGTCGAGCTCTCTCGCCGCTACCGCACCAGCCGCACGCCGATCCGCGAAGCTCTCATGCTGCTCGAGAAGGAGGGCCTGGTCGACGTGCCGCCGCGGCGCCGGCCGCGCGTCGCTGCGCTCGCCATCGACGAGGTGCGCGAAATCTACCGCGCCCGCGCCGCCCTGTTCGAGCTGATCGCCGCGGACGTCGCGCGCGACGCCTCCGACGCGGACATCGCCAGCCTGCGGCCCCTGCTCGAGCGGATGGAGCTCGCCTACCGCCACGGCGATCTCAACGCCTATGTCTGGGCCAATGTCGAGTTCTACGACCGCAACACCCAGATCGCCAACAACCGCACCATCAAGCGTATCCTCGACTCGCTGCTGCTCAAGACGCTGCGGTTCCGCCGCCTGAGCCTGTCCCAGCCCGGGCGCATGCAGAAGTCCTATGACGACCACATCCGACTGATGCGCGCCTACGAGGACCGCGACTCCAATCTCGCGGCGGCACTGATCCGCTCCAACCACATCAACGCGCTCGCCTCGCTGGAGGCGTGCCTGGCGCCGAAGACGTCGAGCGCCCGGCAAACCAGTCGATAGGAGAGAGACGCGTCCGCGGTCGCGTGATGCAGTTCCGGGCATCCGCCGAAAAGCACCCGTGATGCTGCGTCGACGCCGAGCGGATGCCCACGTTGGGAAGCACCCCTGCACGACCCCGGACGACGGCACGTCGCCTATGGCGTCACCGACACCCGCTGCGATCCGACGGGCGGGCACTGCTGTGGACGCCCGCGATCGGCTGCGCATCGGCTTGATTCCGCCGGTGGACGCCGCCGCCCTGATGGTTGCGGTCGACAAGGGCTTCACGGCCGCGGAAGGCCTCGACGTGCTGCGGGCGCTCGCCCACATGCGCAATTCTCCTGGACAGCGGCAGGTCGCCCGATGACACTTCCGGCCGACCGCAGCCGGCCGGATCCGAAGAATGCCGCGCGCGAGCCATGGGGACGAGATGCGCCTGGAGTCGTTGCCCGTGCTGCCGACAACCGTGGTCGGCAGCTATCCGCAGCCGGACTGGCTGGTGAACCGCGAGGTCCTGAAGGCGCAGACGGTGCCGCGCGTGCGCCTGCGCGAGATGTGGCGGGTGCCCGAGCCCTTTCTCGAGGAGGCGCAGGACGACGCGACCCTGATCGCGATCCGCGACATGGAGCGCGCCGGCATCGACATCATCACGGACGGCGAGATGCGGCGCGAGAGCTATTCCAACCGCTTCGCGACCGCGCTCGAGGGCATCGACATCGACACGCCCGCGATCGTGAAGAACCGCGCCGGCGTCGACACCATGATGCCGCGCGTGGTCGGCAAGGTCCGACGCCGGGCGCCGGTCGAGGTACGCGACATGGAGTTCCTGCGGCGCAACACCGAGCGTCCCGCCAAGATCACCCTGCCGGGCCCGTTCACCATGCGGCAGCAGGCGAAGAACGAGTTCTACAAGGACGACGAGGAGCTCGCGATGGACCTCGCGGCTGCCGTCAACCAGGAGGCCAAGGACCTGGTCGCGGCCGGAGCCGACGTGATCCAGCTGGACGAGCCGTGGCTGCGCAACGATCCGGAGGCCGCCAAGCGCTACGCCATCACGGCGATCAACCGTGCGCTCGAGGGCATCACGGTGCCGACCGTCGTGCATCTGTGCTTCGGCTATGCCTTCCTGGTGAAGAACAAGCCCGACTCCTACTTCTTCCTGCCCGAGCTCGCCGGCACGATCGCCCGGCAGATCTCCATCGAGGCCGCACAGCCGCACATCGACCTCGGTGTCCTCAGGGACCTGTCGGACAAGACCATCGTGCTCGGCGTGATCGATCTCGGCGACCCGGCGGTCGAATCGCCCGAGACCGTCGCGGGGCGCATCCGTCGCGGCCTGAAATACGTCTCAGTCGACCGCCTGGTGCCGGCCCCCGACTGCGGCATGAAGTATCTCCCGCGCGCGACCGCTTTCGGGAAGCTCGAGGCGCTCGCGCAAGGCGCCGCCCTCGTGCGCAAGGATCTGGGCTGAGCGCGGGTTCCGCCGCGCGGAACCTGGGTCGTCTCGCCGGCATTCGTGGCGCGTGATCCGCGGCTCGGATACGTCTGTCCGCGCATGACCCCGCGCGGCTACATCCTGTTCGTCCTGACTTCCCTCTCGGCGCTGAACCATCTCGACCGGCAGCTGATGTACATCCTGCTCGAGCCGGCGCGCCGCGAGTTCGGGCTCACGGACGTGCAGCTCGGCCTGCTGTCCGGCTTCGCCTTCGCGCTGGTCAACACCACGCTGAGCATTCCGGCCGCGCTCTGGGCCGTAGCCGCAAGCTCAGGCGAGGGGCCCGCGCGCCCAATCTGCGGCGCTACGCTTCGGCCTTGCGTGCGCTCGGCGCGACCCCAGGCGGCTCGGCGGCGCTGCGCTGGCGCCACTCGATGAGCGTGCCGAGAATCCCCTTCGGCATGTAGATGATGAACAGGATCAGCAGCAGGCCATAGAGCGCGGTGTCGAGGGCGAGCGCGGCCGAGCCGAGCCACGCCTTCAGCAGCGTCGAGCCCTGGATGGTCACCCGCAGGCCCTCCGAGAGCACCTGGGTGAACACGGCGCCGACGGTGGGCCCGAGCATCACCCACATGCCGCCGGCGATCACGCCGAACACGATGTTGAGCGAGAGGCCGAGGCCCGCGATGGTGTCGGGACCGATGTACATCTGGTACTGGCCGTAGATCGCGCCGCCGACCGCGCACATGCCGGCCGAGAGCGCCGTGATCTTCAGCTTCTCGCGCGTCACGTTGATGCCGACCGAGGCCGCCGCGTCCTCGTCCTGGCTCGCGGCGTCGAGCGCATAGCGGTCCATGCTGCGGTCGACATGGCGCCAGACCGCGAGTCCGATCAGCCAGAGCGCCAGCGCGACGTAGTAGGAGAGCATGCGGTCGGGCTCGAATTGCATCGCATAGAGCGACAGCCCGTCGCCGTGGCGCGCCGGCTGGGTGCCGAGCGAGCCGCCCGTGTAGTCGCGCAGGCCGACGATGCAGAGCCGCACGAACTCGGTCAGCGCCAGCGTCAGCAGCGCGAAATAATGGCCCGTGATGCGCATGTGGAAGCACGGGTAACCGACCAGCAGCGCCACCAGCACGGCGAGCACGACCGCGATCGGGATGCCGAGCCAGGGCGTGAGTCCCGCGAAGTTCCACAGCAGCACCACCGTGTAGGCGCCGATCCCCGTGAAGGCACCGTGGCCGAGCGAGGTGAGGCCGAAGCGGCCCATCAGCGACCAGCCCGTGTAGATGAACGACCACAGCAGGATCTGCACAAGGAGGTGGAGATAGTATTTCTCGGCCGCGCTGAAGAAGAAGCGCACCATGAGCGGCAGCGCCAGCATCAGCAAGAGACCGACGAGCGCCGGCCGCGACGGGCGCATCATGACCGGCTCCCGAGCAGGCCCTGGGGCCGGACGAAGATCACCACCATGAAGAACAGGAAGGCGACCGCATAGCCCCATTCGGTCGCGAAGCACGAGCCGCCCACCGCGATGAACTCGCTGATGATGAAGGCCGCGATGAAGCCGCCGATCATGTTGCCGAGGCCGCCGAGCACGCAGATCATGAAGATCAGCGGCCCGAACTGCAGGCCGATCTGCGGATAGATGTCGTATTGCAGCACCATGAGCGCGGCCGCGAGGCCGGCGAGCCCGCCGCCGATCGCCGAGGTCACCAGGTAGATGCGCCGGCTGTCCACGCCCATCAGCGGCATGATCTGCCGGTCCTGGGCGATGGCGCGGATCGCGGTGCCGAGGAACGTGCGCGTCAGGAACAGCCACAGCGCCAGCATGCCGGCGAGCGCCACCGCGAAGGCGAGGATGCGCGACCAGGCGAACGACATGTCGGCGACGCTCACCGAGCCGAGCCGGATGCCGAGCGTCTTGAAGTCGATGCCGAACACCATGGTGGCGGCGGCCTGCAGGAAGAACAGGACGCCGCCCGTGACCAGGAGCTGGTTGATCGGCGCCGAGTCGAGCACCGGCCGGATCACGACATAGTGCAGGATCGCGCCCGCGAGCGCGACCAGCAGCACGCCGATGATCGCCGCGACCAGGAACGGCACGCCCCCCTTGTAGGCGAAGTGGATGCCGTACATGCCGACCATCACGAGCTCGGCATAGCAGATCCACACCACGTCGATGACGCCGAAGATCAGGTTGAGCCCGAGCGCGAGCAGCGCCAGCAACCCCGCGAGCAGCAGCCCGTTGAGCACCGCCTCGAGGAAGAAGATGTCGAGATGACAGTCCACCGTCACATCCCCATGTAGGCCTTGCGGACCTCGTCGGTGGCGAGGAGCTCGGCGGCGACGCCGCTCGCCTTGATGCGGCCCACTTCCAGCAGGTAGGCGCGGTCGACGAATTTCAGCACCTGGCGCACGTTCTGCTCGACGATCAGCACCGTGTAGCCCTCGGCGCGGATCCGGCGCACGAGATCGAACACCTGCTGCACGATCACGGGGGCGAGCCCCATGGAGGGCTCGTCGAGCAGCACCAGCTTGGGCGAGCTCATGAGCGCACGCGCGATCGCGCACATCTGCTGCTCGCCGCCCGACAGCGTTCCGGCGAGCTGGCCGCGCCGTTCCTTCAGCCGCGGGAACAGCCCGTAGACGTAGTCGAGCCGCTCCGCGAAGCGCGACCGCGCCGCCGGGATGAAGGCGCCCATCTTCAGGTTGCTCTCGACCGAGAGCCGCGGGAACAGCCGCCGGCTCTCCGGCACATGGGCGATGCCGGCCTCGACGATCCGGTGCGGCGCGATCGTGCGCAGATCCACGCCCTCGATGCGCATCGTCCCGGCGGTCGCCGGAAGCAGGCCCGAGATGACGCGCAGCAGCGTGGTCTTGCCGGCGCCGTTGGCCCCGATCACCGCCACGGCCTCGCCGGCCGCGATCGTCATCGACACGCCGAACAGGGCCTGGAAGCCGTCGTAGCCCGCGTCGACGCCCTCGAGCTCCAGCATCAGGCGGCCTCGCTGCCGAGATAGACCTCGATCACGCGGGCATTGGCCTGCGCGTCCTTCGGCTTGCCGACGAAGATGACTTCGCCGTGGTCGAGCACCACGACGCGATCGACCACGCGCATCAGCACGCCCATGATGTGCTCGACCCAGACGATGGTGATGCCCTTCTCGCGCCGGATGCGCTCCAGCATGTCGGCTGCCTGCTCCATCTCGCCGTGATCGAGGCCGTTGAGGCTCTCGTCGGCGAGCAGCAGGCGCGGCTGCGTCGCCAGCGCGCGCGCCAGCTCCAGCTTCTTGAGCGCCGCCGCGCCGAGCCCGGCCGTCGTGATCCGCGGATCGACCGGCAGGCCCACCAGGGCGAGCGCCTCCTCGGCGAGCCGCCAGCATTCGGCCCGCGTCACCGCCCGGTCCTGGCCGAACCAGGCCGAGAGCGCGACGTTCTCCATCAGCGAGAGATTGCGAAAGGGCCGCGGGATCTGGAAGGTGCGCCCGATCCCCTTGTGGCAGTTCTCGAAGGCGGTCCGCCCCGCGATCTCCTGTCCCTCGAACACGATGCTGCCGGCGGTGGGCGGATAGAGCCCGGCGATGCAGTTGAAGGTGGTGCTCTTGCCGGACCCGTTCGGGCCGATGAGCCCGAGGATCTCGCCCTCGCTCACCTCGAACGAGACGTCATTGACCGCGCGGAGAGCACCGAACCTCTTCGAGAGGCCGGAGACGTTGAGCATTCCCATGCCGCAGGCTTCCCCCGGGCGCCTCGCAACGCGAGGCGCCTCCGCCTCCTCGCAGGATCAGTGGAAGGACGGCGCCCGAGCCGGCGCCGTCCTCTGCTCGCTCAGCGCGCGTAGGCGTGCCCCTTGGGCAGCGGCAACACCGGATCGATGGTCTTGATCGAAGCCGGCCATGCGATCTTGGTCTCGCCCTTGACGTACTGCATCACGACCGGGGTCGAGCGCGCGTTCTGCCCCGACATCTTGTGGCCCGGCGGATTGAACTTCACGCCGTAGCCCTGGATCGTCCCGCCCTCCGGAATGTCGGTCTCGAGCGCGGCCTTGCGCAGCGCCTCCGGATCGAAGCCGCCRTGCTTCTTGATCGCGCGCGGCAGCACGTCGCTGAGGAAGATCCAGGCCTGGTTGAAGCCCATGGAGGTGTGCGGCGGCACCTCCTGCGCGCCGGTCTCGGCCTTGTAGCGCTTGAYCATCTCGGCGGTGAGCTCGCCGAGCCCGGGCTTCAGCGCCTTCGGATCGAGCAGCTGCGCGGCCACCGGGTCGACGTTGTAGACGTAGTTCACGTCGTCCTTGAAGGTTTCGACCAGCTTGTCGATCTGCCCGTAGCCGGCGCCGTGGCCGATCAGGGCCGCGAACTTCAACCCCGCCTCCTTCGCTTGGCGCAGGAACAGCGTGATATCCGGGTTGTAGCCCGTGTGCAGGATCACGTCCGGCTGCGCGCGACGCAGCTTGGTGACCAGCGCCGAGAGGTCGGTCGAGGTCGCCGCATAGCCCTCCTTGTGGACGATCTGCATGCCGAGCTCCTTGCACTTCGCCTCGTTGCCCATGGCAACGCCGACGCCGTACGGCCCGTCTTCGTGGATGATCGCCACCTTGACGTCCTTGACCTCCTTGCCGAGCTTCGCCTTGGCGTTCTCGGCCACGAAGGTGCAGGAGGCTTCGCCGAACTGGTCCGAATGGACCTGCGGGCGGAACACATATTGCAGGTTCTTGTCCTTGAACACCGCCGAGGCCACGCAGACATTGGCCCACATGAACTTCTTGGCGGCGTCGACCTTGGCCGCCATGGGGACGCAATGGGCGCTCGAGAACACGCCCATCAAGAGGTCGACCTTGGCCTCGTTGAGGAGCCGCTCGGCCTCGTTGATCGCGACGTCGGTCTTCGACTGGGCGTCTGCGTAGATCGGGACGAGCTTGTGCCCCTCGATGCCGCCCTTCTCGTTGATCAGGTCGATGGCGATCTTGGTGCCGATCGCCGCCGCCTTGGAGCCGCCGCCCGCGAACGGGCCCGTATAGTCGTAGATCACGCCGATCTTGACGTCGGCCTGCGCGGCCGTGGCGACGAGCACGAACGCACAGGCAAGCCCGCCCATGCGCCATTTCGAGCGCGAGAAGTTCATGCAGTCCTCCCGTCAGGCGAAGTGCCTGTGCTTGTTGTTCGGGGGCGAGTGTGCGAAGCAGCGGCGAGGCTTGTCAATGGCCCTGACGCGCGCTGCGACGTGCGCGGACGCAGTCCTGGAGGAATTCACAGCCATGGCGACGGCGGATTTCGCGCCCGGCGGCTATCGTTATATCCCGGCCGTCTTCCAGTATTCCGGCGGCGTCGCGGCCCTGCCGGGCCACGAGATCCATCGCGTCCGCTTCCACGAGCCGGTGCCGGTCACCGCAGGTTTCGAGCGCATCGGGCAGCTGATTGCGGCCGTCGGGCGGCCGCTCACGGCCTTCTGCGCCTGCGAGTTGCGCTCGCCGGCGCCGTTCACCGACCAGGGATTCCGTGCATTCAACGAGAGCTACGTGGTCACGCTGCGCGCGTGGGGCATCGTGAAAGGCGAGACCAATCCGGTGGCGCGCAGCAACGTATGTCCCGAGATCGACCCGCCGCCGGAGCCCTCGTTCCATGCCTTCTCGTTCACGATGGCCACGACCGCCTCGCGGCCGAGCTTCGTGGTCGC
This sequence comes from Bradyrhizobiaceae bacterium, assembly GCA_003105195.1. Taxonomy (GTDB): domain Bacteria; phylum Pseudomonadota; class Alphaproteobacteria; order Rhizobiales; family Xanthobacteraceae; genus FEB-22. The sequence goes on along the minus strand of PQAH01000094.1, from coordinate 12,365 downwards.
GGGCAGCGGCGAGGCGCATGAGGGCAAAGGCAACTACAGCGAGCGCACCGTGCGGCCGGGCGAGACCGGCCCCGAGGCGATGCGCGAGAAGGCGCGCTTCGTGCTCGGCGAGATGGAGCGGCGGCTCGCCCTGCTCGGCGCCGGCTGGGCCGACTGCACGGCGACCCAGGTCTACACGGTGCACGACCTGCATCCGTTCATGGCCGACGAGATCGTGCGCCGCGGCGCCGCGCGCCACGGCCTCACCTGGCATTTCAACCGCCCGCCGGTGCGCGGCCTCGAGTTCGAGATGGACTGCCGCGCCGTGGCGCTGGAACGGGTGATCGGCGCCTGAGCAAATCCTCGGTCGCTCGCAAGTCGCGGCCGCCGATGCGCCTCGGCGGCCGCACCCGGCGGATTTAGAGCAGGACGTCGTAGGTCGTCAGGCCCGAGACCTGCACGTTCTCCAGCGTGATGGTCGAGTCCTCGTAGGTGAAGACGGCATCCGCACCCGCCTGGCTGAGATGCGCCAGGACATCGTCGAACGTGTCGATGCCGGCGAGGTGGCTCAGGTTGAGCTGGTCGACCCCGAGCTCGAAGTCGGCGACCGTGACATGGCTCTGCTGGAAGTGGAATTCCAGGCCGAACACGAATTCGTCGGCGCCCGAGCCGCCGATCAGCAAGTCGTTTCCGCCGGCGCCGTCGATGATGTCGTTGCGCGCACCGCCGTCGATCACGTTGGCGTCCGAGCTGCCTTCGAGAATATCGGCCCAGTTGGTGCCGATGAGGTTCTCGATGTCGACGAGCGTATCGCCCTCGGCGTCGCCGCCGGACGCCACGCCCTCGGTGAGGCTGATCTGGACGCCCGCCGAGCTCCCGGCGTATGTCGCCGTATCGATGCCGTGTCCGCCGTCGAGCCAATCGGCGCCGCGGCCGCCGTCGAGCACGTCGTTGCCTTCGCCGCCCCGGAGGCTGTCGTCCCCGCGCCGGCCACTCAGGTGATTGACGCCGCCGTCGCCGACGATCGAGTCGTCGTAGAAGTCCGTACCGACGACGTTCTCCACGCCGTAGATGTCGCCGCTATAGCTGTTGGTTTCCCACGCGCCATTGGGCAGTCCCGTTTCGATGTCATACGCCACTCCCGTGAAGCTGAACGTGTTCCATTCGAGATGCACGGACACGCCACAGCCTGTGAACGGGATGTTGGTTCCTTCGATGACGATGTTCTGCGCCGAGAACGTGATCGTGTCCGTACCGCTCTCGGTGGATCCGTGATCGTCGCCATTCACGGTCATCCGGTGCACGCCCTCGCGCCAGCCGTTGTGCGTCAACGTACTGATGCCGTCCCAGGACGCGAGGTCGTGGTCGAAACGCACCAGGATCTCATCGTCGCCGGTGCCGCCCGTAACCGTCGAGGCGAGGCTTGCGGCCTCGAGATGGTCGTTGCCGGCGCGGCCGTCGACGGTGTCGAACCGGCCGAGCGACAGGATCTCGTTGTCGACGCCGTTGCCGATGAGCGTGTTCGTGTCCTGGCGGCTGCCGGTCAGGTTCTCGATGCTCTGATAGGTGTCGCCGGCGGCATCGCCCCCCGATCCCACGCCGGACGCGAGATTGACCGCGACCGCCGCCGCTGAGCTCTCATAGGTGGCATGGTCAACGCCGCTCCCGCCGTTGAACAGATCGGCGCCGCCATCGCCATGGAAGGTGTCGTTCCCGGCTTCGCCGTAGAAGCGATTGGCGGCCGACGTTCCGTGGAAATTATCGTTGAATCTGGAGCCGCGTGCGTCCTCGACAGCGTCATAGGTATCGCCTTGCGCCGTGCCCCCCGACGAGGTGCCGCCAAGGCGAACCGTGACCGCCCACGTAGAGTCGGTATAGTCCGCCTCGTCGCGCCCGGTATCGCCGATCAGGTGGTCGGCGCCCGCGCCGCCCTGGAGCACGTCATCGCCGGCCCCGCCGATCAGGGTGTCGTTTCCGCCGTAGCCGTAGAGGAAGTCCTGGGCATCGCCGCCGTCAAGAACGTTGGCTTGGCCGTCGCCGTAGAGCCAGTCCGAGTAGGCGGAACCCGTCAGGTTCTCGATGCCGACATAGGTGTCGCCGAACGCGTCGTTGTAGGAGCCGCCGCGTTGCAGGTCGGCGATGACACCGACCTGCATGCCCCCCATCATGTAGAAGCCCGCATCGACGTAGGAGGCCGTATCGATACCGGTGCCACCATTGAGGACGTCGGCGCCGGCACCGCCCACGAGCACGTCGTTGCCGGAATCGCCCAGGAGGGTGTCGTCGCCGCCGCGGCCGTAGAGCGTGTCGTTGCCGCCGCCGCCGTTGAGCTCGTTGGCGGCATTGTCGCCCTTGAGATAATCGGCATAGATCGAGCCGATGACGTTCTCGATGGAATAGAGCGTGTCACCCCTGGCGTCGCCCGCATAGCCCCGGCCGTGGTCGCCGCCGGCCGCGAGATCCACGCTCACATAACTCTTGGATCTCGAGTAGTTCGCCGTGTCGATGCCGCTGCCGCCGTGCAGTTGGTCTGCCCCGGCATCGCCCATCAGCACGTCGTGGCCCGCGTCGCCATAGAGGCGATTGTCGTACGCGTTGCCGTAGAGCACGTCGTTGAACACGGTGCCCCAGAATTCGATCTGGAACGTGCTGGTGTCGTCGGCCGGTGGCTTGGTCTGATTGGTGCCCGCGGCAATGGTCGTCGTTCTCGTGGTCGCTGCCATTTCCCTTCTCCTGTGAACCCCTGACCTGTCCGGCCATCCGTTTGCGATGGCCGGACACTAGTCGGGGGCTGGGAGAGCGGGCGTGACCCGCGTCACAGGATCGACGCTCCGGACGTGTTCGCGATCACAGGAAGTGCTGTTGTGACGAACCCGTGAGCCGCTCGAAGCGATGGTGCCACGTCAGAGAGCGGGCCGGACGCCGGCCGCCGCGGGGTTCGATGGCATCACGCCGCCGACCGGCCGTCGGCGCTGACTACGAGCGGCTGACCTAGACCGCCTTACCGTGCAGCGCGGCCCAGATCCGCTCCGGCGAGGCCGGCAGGTCGAAATGGGTGATGCCGCGCGTCGCCACTGCGTCGACCACGGCATTCATGGCCGACGGCAGCGAGCCGGCGACGCCGGACTCGCCGGCGCCCTTCACGCCCAGCGGATCTACCTGATCGAGCGGCTGATCGACGGCGCCGCCCGACGGATGGGCATCGACCGCGTGGAACGGCGAACGCCGGCAGCTGGAGCAGGCGCTCGCGCTCGCGGATCACGTCACCGTGCTGCATCGCGGCAAGGTGATCCTCGACGGCACGCCGGCCGCCGTACAATCCGACGCCCAGGTGCGCGAGGTGTATTTTGGCCGCCTCTGATCCCCTCCTCGCCGTGCGCGACATCCACACCTATTACGGCGACAGCCATGTGCTGCACGGCGTCTCGCTCGCGGTCCATGCCGGCCGCATCGTCGCGATCCTCGGCCGCAACGGCATGGGCAAGACGACATTGATCCGCTCCGTCGCCGGTCTCACCCCGCCGCGCCGCGGCGAGGTGGCGTTCAAGGGCCGCAGCCTCGCGGGGGCGCCGCCCTATCGCATCGCCCAGGCCGGCATCGCGCTGGTCCCCCAGGGCCGGCGCATCTTCAAGACCCTCTCGGTCCGCGAGAACCTCAGCCTTCCGACCAGCGCGCTCGCGCGTGGACGGCGCGACCAGGGTGCTGCGCGCGCCGAATGGGACTTGGCCACCGTGACGGCGGAATTCCCGCAGCTCGCCGAGCGGATGCACCACGACGGCAGCGCGCTCAGCGGCGGCGAGCAGCAGATGCTGGCGATTGCGCGGGCCCTGATGGCCAATCCCGAGCTGATCCTGATGGACGAGCCGTCCGAGGGGCTCTCGCCCAAGCTCGTGCAGCAGGTCGAAGAGATCATGCGCAATGTCCGCGCCCGCGGCCATTCCATCCTGTTGGTCGAGCAGAACCTTGCATTGGCGATGGCGATCGCCGATGACATCCACGTCATCGCCTCCGGGCAGTTCGTGTTCTCGGGGACCCCGGAGGAATTGTCCCGGGAGCCCGCCATTCTGGATCGCCACCTCGGCGTCGCGGCGACGCACGCCTCGTGACCAAGACGCCTCGTGACCAAGGGTGAGACCTCATGAAGCTTTTCGACTTGAACGGACGCGTGGCCGTCGTCACCGGCGGCAATGGCGGCATCGGCCTCGGCATGGCCAAGGGGTTCGCGCAGGCCGGCTCCGCGGTGGTGGTGGCGGGCCGCCAGAAGGACAAGAACGCCGCCGCCGTGAAGGAGATCGCGGCGCTCGGCGCCAAGGCGATCGCCGTCGAGGTGGACGTCACCCGCGAGGACTCGGTGAAGGCGATGGTGGCGCAGACGGTCGCGCAGCTCGGACGCCTCGACATCCTGGTCAACAATGCCGGCATCGCGATCCGCAAGCCGCCGCAGGACTACACGCTCGCCGAATGGCAGCAGGTGATCGACATCAACCTGACCGGCGCCTTCCTGTGCAGCCACGCCGCCTATCCCGAGATGGTCAGGGCGCGCGGCGGCAAGATCATCAATATCGGCTCGATGATGTCGATCTTCGGCGCCCCCTATACGGTCGCCTATGCGGCGAGCAAGGGCGGCATCGTGCAGATGAGCAAGGCCATGGCGACCGCCTGGGCCAAGGACAACATCCAGGTGAACTCCATCCTGCCGGGCTGGATCGATACCGACCTCACCCGGGCAGCGCGCCAGCAGGTGCAGGGGCTGAACGAGCGGGTGCTTGCCCGTACGCCCGCCGGCCGTTGGGGCCTGCCCGACGATTTCGCCGGCACCGCCGTGTTCCTGGCGAGCGCCGCCTCCGACTTCGTCACCGGCGCCACCATCGCGGTCGACGGCGGATATTCGTCGCAGGGATAGCCGCGCGGCGATCGCATCCCCGTCATCCTGAGGCGCTCGGCACGCAGTGCCGAGCCTCGAAAGGATGAACCGCCCGGGCAGCTCTTCTCCCTTCGAGCGCGGCGCGAGGCTTGCCACCGGCGGCAAGCCGGTTGACGCCACCCCGGCCCTGTCCGACACTTACCAAGCATTTGCTTGGTAGTCGCCATGACCTTCCAATCGGTCTTCCGGGCGGACCTGTTCGCGGGTCGGGCCGGCATCGTCACGGGCGCCGGCAGCGGGCTCGGCCGCTGCACGGCCCACGAGCTCGCCGCGCTCGGCGCGCGCGTGGCGCTGGTCGGCCGCGACAGCGGCAAGCTCGAGGCCGTCGCCCGCGAGATCGCCGGATCGGGCGGCACGGCCCACGTGTTCGACTGCGACATCCGCGAGGAGGAGCGCGTCAGGGACGTGGTGCAGGCCGCGCTGCGCGACTTCGGTCGGCTCGACTTCCTGGTCAACAATGCGGGCGGCCAGTTCGCGGCACCGCTCGAGAAGATCTCCGCGCGCGGCTGGGACGCCGTGGTGCGCACCAACCTCACGGGCGGCTTCCTGATGGCGCGCGAATGCTACGTGCAGCACATGAAGGCCCATGGCGGCGGGATCGTGAACATGATCGCCGACATGTGGATGGGCATGCCCGGCATGGGCCACTCGGGCGCCGCCCGCGCCGGCATGCTGAACTTCACCGAGACCGCCGCGCTGGAATGGGCCCCGGTGCGCGTGAACGCCATCGCGCCCGGCTGGATCGCGTCGAGCGGCCTCGACTGCTATCCGCCCGAAATGGCCGCGCATATCCGTGCGCTGCCCGGCAAGGTGCCGCTCGGCCGCCTCGGCACCGAATCGGAGGTCTCGGCCGCGATCGTGTTCCTGCTCTCGCCGGCCGCGGCCTTCATCTCGGGCGCCTGCCTGCGGGTCGACGGCGCGGCGCCCAACGCCAAGCGCGTCTGGGAGCAGGTCGGCGCCGGCACGAGCACGGTGCCCTTCGACGGCTTCCACCTCGCGGTCAAGCCCAAGGTCCTGGAGTGAACGTGCCGGCGATCGCGACCCGCATCGACACTTCGAGCGATACGTTCCGGCGCAACCGCGCGCACATGCTGGCGTTGATCGGGAGGCTGCGTGCCCTCGAGGCGCGCGCCGCGACCGAATCCGCCAGGGCCAAGCCCCTGTTCGACAGGCGCGGCCAGCTGCTGCCGCGCGAGCGCATCGCGCGGCTGCTGGATGCCGGCTCCCCCTGGCTCGAGCTCTCCTCCATCGCGGGATTCGGCCTCGACCATCCGGATCCGGAGAAATCCATCCCGGGTGGCGGCATGATCTCGGGCATCGGCCATGTCGCGGGCGTGCGCGCGCTCGTGGTGGCGAGCGATTCCGGCATCGACGCGGGCGCGATCCAGAGCATGGGCCGCGAGAAGCTCCTGCGTGCCCAGGAGCTGGCGATCGCCAACAGGCTGCCCTTCGTGCACCTGGTCGAGTCCGCCGGCGCCAACCTGCTCAAGTACCGGGTCGAGGGGTTCGTTCTCGGCGGCGCGATCTTCTACAACCTGGCGCGCCTGTCGGCGGCCGGCATCCCGGTCGTCACCGTGGTGCACGGCTCGTCCACGGCGGGCGGCGCCTACATGCCGGGGCTTTCCGACTACGTGATCATGGTGCGCGGCCGCGCCAAGGCGTTCCTGGCGGGTCCGCCTTTGCTCAAGGCGGCCACCGGCGAGATCGCGACCGACGAGGAGCTCGGCGGCGCCGTGATGCACACGCATGTCTCGGGCCTCGGCGAATACCTGGCCGAGGACGACGCCGACGGCGTGCGGCTCGCCCGCGAGCTGCTCGCGCGCCTCGACTGGGGCGCCGCGCCGGCGCCGCAGGGCAGGCCGCCGCGCTACCCGGCCGACGAGCTGCTCGGGCTGATGCCCGAGGACCCGAAGAAGCCGATCGACATGCGCGAGGTGATCGCGCGTCTCGTGGACGAATCCGACTTCCTCGACTTCAAGCCAGACTACGGCCCGGCGACGGTCTGCGGCCACGCCGCACTGCAGGGGATCCGCGTCGGCATCGTCACCAACAACGGCCCGCTCGATCCCGCCGGCGCCACCAAGGCGACCCATTTCATCCAGGCCTGCTGCCAGGCCGGGCTGCCGCTCCTCTATCTGCAGAACACCACCGGCTACCTCGTCGGCAAGGCCTCCGAGGAGGCCGGCATGATCAAGCATGGCTCGAAGATGATCCAGGCCGTCGCCAATGCCGGCGTGCCGCAGATCACCCTGATGTGCGGCGCCTCCTACGGCGCCGGCAATTACGGCATGTGCGGCCGCGCCTACAATCCGCGCTTCCTGTTCTCCTGGCCCAACGCCCAGACCGCCGTGATGGGCGCCGAGCAGGCCGCGCTGACCATGGCGATCGTCATGGAGGCGGGCGCGAAGCGCAAGGGCGAGGAGCCCGACGCGAAAGCCATCGCGAGCATGAGGCAGAAGATCGTCGAGAACTTCGAGCGCCAGAGCAGCGCCTTCGTGACCAGCGCGCTGATGCTCGACGACGGCATCATCGATCCGCGCGACACCCGCAACGTGCTGGGCTATGCGCTGTCGATCTGCCGGGAAGCGGATCGCCGGGCCGTCCGGCCCATCCAGTTCGGCGTCGCGCGGCCTTGAGGAGGGATGGAATGAAGCTCACCCACGAGCATGAGGAGCTGCGGCGCAATCTCGAGCGCTTCATCGAGCAGGAGGTGAATCCGCATGTCGACGCGTGGGAGGCGGCCGAGATCTTCCCGGCCCACGACCTGTTCAAGAAGCTCGGCGGCCTCGGCTTCCTCGGCCTGACCAAGCCGACCGAATACGGCGGCAGCGGCCTCGACTGGTCCTACGCCATGGTGATGGCCGAGACGCTCGGCCACATCCGCTGCGGCGGCGTGCCCATGGCGATCGGCGTGCAGACCGACATGGCGACGCCGGCGCTCGCGCGCTTCGGCTCGGACGAGCTCAGGCGCGAGTTCCTCGCCCCCTCGATCGCCGGCGACTACGTCGCCTGCCTCGGCGTCTCCGAGCCCGGCGCCGGCTCCGACGTCGCCTCGATCAAGACCACGGCGCGGCGCGACGGCGACGACTACGTCATCAACGGCGGCAAGCTCTGGACCACCAGCGGAACCCAGGCCGACTGGATGTGCCTGCTCGCCAATACCTCGGAGGGCCAGCCGCACAAGAACAAGACCCTGATCTGCCTGCCCATGAAGACCCGGGGCATCAGCATCGCCAGGACGATCGACAAGATCGGCATGATGTCGTCCGACACCGCCCAGATCTTCTTCGAGGACGTGCGCGTGCCGCAGCGCTACCGGATCGGCGAGGAGAACAAGGGCTTCGTCTACCAGATGCTGCAATTCCAGGAGGAACGCCTGTGGGCCGCCGCCAACATGCTCCAGGGCCTGCAGAACTGCATCGACGACACGGTCGCCTATACGCGCGAGCGCAAGCTGTTCGGCGCGACCGTGCTCGACCAGCAATGGGTGCATTTCCATCTCGCCGAGTGCCAGACCGAGCTCGAGAGCCTGCGCGCGCTGGTCTACCGCGCGGTCGAGCTCTACGTCGACGGCGCCGACGTCACGATGCTCGCCTCCATGGCCAAGCTGAAGGCGGGGCGCCTCGCCCGGACCGTCGCGGACACCTGCCTGCAGTTCTGGGGCGGCATGGGCTACACCTGGGACAACCCGGTCTCGCGCTTCTATCGCGACAGCCGGCTCGCCTCCATCGGCGGCGGCGCCGACGAGGTGATGCTGGGCATCATCTGCAAGTTCATGCGCACCTATCCGGCCAACTAGCGCTGCGCGTCGCACCACCATGCCCGACATCCGCACGCTGCTGATCGCGAACCGCGGCGAGATCGCGCTGCGCATCGCGCGCACGGCGCGGCGCATGGGCCTGCGCACGGTCGCGGTCTTTTCGGACGCCGACACGCAGGCGCGCCACGCGCGCGAGATGGACGCGGCCGTGCGGATCGGCGGCGCCGCGCCGCGAGACTCCTACCTGAACATCGAGGCGCTCCTCGCGGCCGCGCGCCAGGCCGGCGCCGACGCGGTGCATCCGGGCTACGGCTTCCTGGCCGAAAGCGCCGAGTTCGCCGAGGCCGTGCTGGCGGCGGGCTTGACCTGGGTCGGCCCGACCCCCGCCGCGATCCGCACCATGGGCGACAAGGCGGAGGCGAAGCGCCTCGCCCATGCGGCCGGCGTGCCCGTGCTGGCGGGCTATGACGGCGCCGACCAGGGCGACGCCGCGCTCGCGCGCGCCGCGCAGGTGATCGGCTGGCCCGTGATGGTGAAGGCCGCGGCGGGCGGCGGCGGCCGCGGCATGCGGCTGGTCGATCGCGAGAGCGAGCTCCTGCCGGCCCTGGCGCAGGCCCGCTCGGAAGCCCTGCACGCCTTCGGCGACGGCCGCCTGCTGCTCGAGCGCGCCGTCGAGAACGCCCGCCATGTCGAGGTTCAGGTCTTCGCCGACACCCACGGCAGCATCGTGCATCTCGGCGAGCGCGACTGCTCGGTGCAGCGCCGGCACCAGAAGCTCATCGAGGAGAGTCCCTCGCCGGCCGTGGACGCCGCCTTGCGGGCACGCCTCGGCGCCGCGGCCGTCGCGGCCGCCCGCGCCGTGAGCTATGTGGGCGCCGGCACCATCGAGTTCCTGCTCGATGAGGCCGGCAGCTTCGCCTTCCTGGAGGCGAACACGCGGCTGCAGGTCGAGCACCCGGTGACCGAGCTCGTCACCGGCCTCGATCTCGTCGAATGGCAGCTCCGTGTCGCGGCCGGCGAACCGCTGCCTTGGGCTCAGGACCAGATCCGCTTTGTGGGCCATGCGATCGAAGCGCGCCTCTGCGCCGAGGACGCGGCGTTCCTGCCACAGGCCGGGCGGCTCTCGCTCTGGGCTCCGGTCGCGGGCTTGCGCATCGATCACGCCCTGGAAACCGGCGCCGAGATCGCGCCCTACTACGATTCGCTGATCGCCAAGGTCATCGCCCACGGCCCGACCCGCGAGGCCGCGCGCCTGCGCCTCGCCCAGGCGCTCGACGACACCGTGGCGCTCGGCGTGCCGACCAACAAGGCGTTCCTGGCCGCGCTGCTGCGCGAGGAGACCTTCGCGGACGGCCGCGCCACCACGGATTTCGTCGCACGCCGTTTCGCGGCCTCCGCGCCCGCCACACCCGCTGCGACGACCCTGGCGATCGCGGCCGTGCTCATCGCGGAGGGCACGGGCTTCGGCGAATGGACCTCCTGGAGCAGCAATCCGGCGCGCAGCATGCGGTTCCGGATCGCCGACCGGGAGATCGCACTGCGGTTTGCAGACGGCGCCTACGAGGCCGAGATCGACGGCGCCCGCATCGCCCTGCGCATCCTCTGGCTCGCGCCGCCGCGGGCCCGCATCGCCTGCGGCGACACGGTCGAGACGGTCGTGTTCGTCCGCGACCGCGACGCCCTCGACCTCGCCCGCGGCGGCGAAAGCTGGCGGCTGACCGACACGCTGCATGCCCCGCCGGCGCATCGCGGCGCCGCGGCGAGCGACGGCCGCGTGGTCGCCCCGATGAACGGGCGGGTGGTCGCCGTGCACGCTAAGGCGGGCGATCCCATCGCGGCGGGCGGGTCGCTGGTGGTTCTCGAGGCCATGAAGATGGAGCACGGCCTCACGGCGCCCCTCAGCGGGCGCGTCGCAGCCGTGCATGTCGTGGCGGGCGCGCAGGTCGCCCCCGGCCAGCTGCTGGTGGAGCTGGAGCCGGCCTGATGGAGATCCCCGCGCATCCCGCGCTCACGCCCGAGCACGAGGCCTTCCGCGAGACCGTGCGGCGTTTCACCCGGCGCGAGATCATGCCCCATGCGGCGGAGTGGGACGAGGCCGGCGAGTTCCCGCGCGAGCTCTATGGCAAGGCGGCCGCGGCCGGGCTGCTCGGCCTCGGCTTTCCCGAGGCCCATGGCGGCACGCCGGCCGACCTGTTCCATCACGTGATCCTGTCCGAGGAGATCGCGCGCGCCGGCGCGGGCGGCGTGCATGCAGGCCTGTTCTCGCACCAGATCGGCGCGCCACCGATCGCCGCGGTCGGCAGCGAGGAGCTCAAGGCGCGCGTGCTCCCGGGCGTGCTCGCGGGCGAGAAGATCAGCGCGCTCGCCATCACGGAGCCGGGCGGCGGCTCGGATGTCGCCAACCTGCGCACCGCCGCCCGGCGCGAGGGCGCGGACTTCGTGGTGAACGGCGAGAAGGCATTCATCACCTCCGGCATGCGCGCCGATCTCTACACGGTGGCGGTGCGCACCGGCCGCGAGGGCGCGGCCGGCGTGTCGCTGCTGCTGATCGAGCGAGACCGGCCCGGCTTCACGCGCGCGCCGTTGAAGAAGATGGGCTGGTGGAGCTCGGACACCGCCTTGCTGCACTTCGCGGACGTGCGCGTGCCGGTCGCGAATCTGATCGGCGAGGAGAATGCCGGCTTTCGCGCCATCATGCTCAACTTCAACGCCGAGCGACTCGGCATGGCGGCGGCGGCGGTCGGCTTCGCCGAGGCCTGCCTCGAGGAGGCCCTCGCCTGGGCGCAGGAGCGGCGCACCTTCGGCAAGCGGCTCGCCGAGCACCAGGCGATCCGCCACAAGCTCGTCGACATGCAGACCCGGCTGCACGCCGCCCGCGCGCTGGTCTACGATACCTGCTGGAAGCTCGAACAGGCCCCGCGTCACGCTCCGTACATCGCCCAGCTCGCCATGGCCAAGAACTTCGCGGGACGCACCATGCAGCTCTGCGCCGACGAGGCCGTGCAGATCCTCGGCGGGGCCGGCTTCATGCGCGGCACCCGCGCCGAGCGCGTCTACCGCGAAGTGAAGGTGTTCACCATCGGCGGCGGCGCCGAGGAGATCATGAAGGATCTGGCCGCGAAGCAGCTCGGATGGTGATCATGACCAGGCACGACCCCAAGCCCGACATCAAGGCCTTCGAGAAGCAGCTGCGCCACGTGTTCGAGGAGATCGTGCCGTTCAACCGGGTGCTCGGCCTGAAGGTCGCATCCCTCGATCCGGCGGGGCCGAGCCTGCGCTTCGACATGCGGCCGGAGCTGATCGGCAATCCGGTGCGCAAGGTGCTGCATGGTGGCGTGATCTCGGCGACCCTCGACGTGGTCGCGGGCTTCGCGATCCACCTCGCGCTGTTCCAGCAGAACATGGACGAGGGCAAGGCCTTCACCTTCCCGAACATCGGCACCATCGACCTGCGCATCGACTACCTGCGCCCCGGTCGCGGCGAGTATTTCATCGGCACCGGCCGCGTCGTACGCCTGGGCAACCGCGTGGCGGTCGCCCACATGGAACTCGTCAACGACAAGCAGGAGCAGATCGCCACCGGCAGCGCCGCCTACATGGTGGGGTGAGCATTGGTTGCGTAGGGGGCAATAGGCGCATTCAGGTCGGGCTTGCACGACTGAGTCACAAACCGGACTCAGAGCGTCATCCCGGCCAAGCGAG
>PQAH01000093.1 GCA_003105195.1 Bradyrhizobiaceae bacterium | reverse complement strand
GCGCCCGCGGTCTCGGCGGCCGGCGTCGTGCCGGTCCCGGGCATGTCCGGGCTCGTCGTGATCTCCGTCACGGCTGCGGCGGCAGCCTGGTCGTGAGGCGCATCCTTACGCTTGGCCATGGCACTGGTTCCCGGTGGACGTTCATCCATCGGTAACCAATCCGGCTTACCAAACGGTTACCATCGGCCCTCTCACCCCTGCAGGAAGGGGTTGCCGGCGCGCTCGGCGCCGATGGTCGAGGCCGGGCCGTGGCCCGGCAGAATCGTCACCTCGTCGTCGAGAACCATGAGCTTGTCGCGGATGGCCGCGATCAGCGCCGCGTGGTCGCCATAGGGAAAATCGGTGCGGCCGATGGAGCCGGCGAACAGGGTGTCGCCGACCAGGGCGAAGCGCTCCGCGCGGTTGATGAACACGACGTGTCCGGGCGTGTGGCCCGGACAGTGACGCACCTCGAAGACGAGGTCGCCGACGCCCACGCTGTCGCCCTCGTCGAGCCAGCGCCCGGAGGTGACGGGGCGCGCATCCATGATGCCGAAGGCGCGGCCCTGCCTGTCGAGCTGCGACATCAGGAAGTCGTCGGCGCGGTGCGGCCCCTCGATCGGCAGGCGCAGCGCCGCGGCGAGCTCGGCGGCGCCGCCCGCGTGGTCGATGTGGCCGTGCGTGAGCAGGATCTTCTCGGGGCTCACCTTCAGCTCGTCGAGCGCCGCGCGGATGCGCGCGACGTCGCCGCCGGGGTCGACCACCGCGGCCCGCCCGCTCGCCGCGCAGGCGACGATCGAGCAGTTCTGCGCAAAGGGCGTCACCGGAACGACTGCGACACGGATGGATGTCATGAGAGGCCTGTGCTGCTGAGCTCGGCCCTGGGTAGTCAGCCGCGCGGGCAGGCGCAAGTCCGCGGGCGGCGGGGACTTCGCCCCGTCGAAACACGCGGCCTCCCGCAGCCGTCGCGTTCGCCGGCGAGTTGACCGCGCGGGCCGCGTGAGCGTTTCCTGACGCTGCGTCATCCCGAGAGGACCCTCATGACACGCCCCCTTCGTGCCGCCGGTCTCGCGCTCGCGCTTCTCGCGGGTCCAGCGGCCGCGCAGGACTATCCGAACCGGCCGGTGCGGATCGTGCTGCCCTTCGGTGCCGGCGGCGTCGCCGACATCACGGCACGCGTGGTCGCCGAGCGCCTCGGCGACAGACTCGGGCAGCGCTTCGTGATCGAGAACATTCCGGGCGCCGGCGGCATCGCGGCGGCGCGCGCGGTGCTCTCGGCGCAGCCGGATGGCTACACGCTCGCGCTCGTGACCAACGGCACCGCGGTGAGCGCCGGGCTGTTCAAGAGCCTGCCGTTCGACCCGCTCAACGATTTCGTGCCGATCTCGAGTCTCGGCACTTTCGATTTCGTGGTCGCGACCGGCGCCGACTCGGCGTTCAGGACCATGGCGGACGTGGTCGCCTTCGCCAGGGCCAATCCCGGCAAGCTCAATGCCGGCACCATCAATGTCGGCTCGACCCAGAACCTGTCGGCCGAGCTCCTGAAATCGGCGGCCGGCATCCAGTTCCAGATCGTCCCGTTCCGCGCCACGCCGGAGGTCCTGATCGCGGGCGTGCGCAAGGACGTCGACGTGCTGATCGAGAACTACGCGGCCATGCGGGCGAACCTGCAGGACGGCAAGCTGCGCGCGCTCGCGACCACGGGCGGAACGAAGTCCGTCCTGCTCAAGGACGTGCCTACCGTGCAGGAGGCAGGCGTCGAGGGCTACGACGTCGTCTCCTGGAACGCGCTGTTCGCGCCCAGGGGCACGCCCCGGGAGGCGATCGAAACGCTCAACCGCGCCGTCGCGGAAGTGCTGGCGATGCCCGCCGTCAAGGAGCGCCTGCTCGGGCTCGGCATCGAGGCCAAGGCCTCGACCGCGCGGGAGATCCAGGAGCGGCTCCGCAGCGACATCGCGAAGTGGAGCAAGGTCGTCGAACAGGCCGGCATCCCGAAGCAGTGATGCGGGTCGGTAGGGTGCAATAGCCGCGCAGCGGCGTATTGCACCGGCAGCGACCCGATACGACGATGGTGCAATACGGTGCTTCGCACCTTTTGCACCCTACGGACTCACCTCGAGGCGCCGGGCGGGCGCGGCCACCAGTCGAGGTCCTTGCGGCCTTCGGCCTGGCGCATGAGCACGTCGGCTTCGCGCTTGCGGCAGCGGTTGCAGCGGGCCTTGCGGCGGAGCTCGCCGAGGGTGGTGTCGGTGCCGTAGCGCCCGATCAGCTCCAGCATGTCGGCGCGCGAGGCCTTCCGGCAGTTGCGGCACTCGAACACGATCGCGAGGCCGAGCTCCGCGACCTGGCGCAGCGTGTAGCGGTCGCGATCGCCCGGTCCGAATACCATGCGCGGCATGGAGAACAAATGAAGAACATATCGCCGCGGAGTCAAGCGCAAAACAAAGGCCGGGCGCTTGGGCCCGGCCTCGTTTCGTCGCAGCGCTGCAACCGGAATCATTCTCCGGCCGCGGCCTCGCGCTCTTCCTGGCCCTCGGCCTTCTGCTTGGCCTCGAGATCCTCGCCCGTCTCCTGGTCGACGATCTTCATGGAGAGACGGACCTTGCCGCGCTCGTCGAAGCCGAGCAGCTTGACCTTCACCTTGTCGCCTTCCTTGACGACCTCGGTGACCTTCTGCACCCGGCGCGGCGCGAGCTGGCTGATGTGCACGAGCCCGTCCTTGGCGCCGAAGAAGTTCACGAAGGCGCCGAAGTCCATCACCTTGACGACCGTGCCCTCGTAGATCTGCCCGACCTCCGGCTCGGAGGCGATCGACTTGATCCAGGCGATGGCGGCCTTGATCGACTCGAGCTTGGCGGAGGCGACCTTGACGGTGCCATCGTCCTGGATATCGATCTTGGCGCCGGTCTTCTCGACGATCTCGCGGATCACCTTGCCGCCCGAGCCGATCACCTCGCGGATCTTGTCGGTCGGGATCGAGAACACCTCGATGCGCGGCGCGTGCTCGCCGAGCTCGGCGCGCGCGGAGGTGAGCGCCTTGGCCATCTCGCCGAGGATGTGCAGGCGCCCGTCCCTGGCCTGGCCGAGGGCGACGCGCATGATCTCCTCGGTGATCCCGGAGATCTTGATGTCCATCTGCAGCGAGGTGACGCCCTGCTCGGTGCCCGCCACCTTGAAGTCCATGTCGCCGAGATGGTCCTCGTCCCCGAGAATGTCGGAGAGCACCGCGTAGCGCTCGCCCTCGAGGATCAGGCCCATGGCGATGCCGGCGGTCGGCCGCTTGAGCGGCACGCCCGCGTCCATCAGCGCCAGCGAGGTGCCGCACACGGTCGCCATCGACGAGGAGCCGTTCGACTCGGTGATCTCCGAGACGACCCGCAGCGTGTAGGGGAACTCGTGATGCAGCGGCAGCACCGGATGGATCGCGCGCCAGGCGAGCTTGCCGTGGCCGATCTCGCGCCGGCGCGGCCCGCCCATGCGCCCGGTCTCGCCGACGCTGAAGGGCGGGAAGTTGTAGTGCAGGAGGAAGGTCTCCTTGTAGGTCCCGGTGAGGGCGTCGATGTACTGCTCGTCCTCCCCGGTTCCCAGCGTCGCAACCACGATCGCCTGGGTCTCGCCGCGGGTGAACAGGGCCGAACCGTGGGTACGCGGCAGCACGCCGACCTCGCTGCGGATCGGGCGCACGGTCTTCACATCGCGGCCGTCGATGCGGCGGCCGGTGTCGAGGATGTTCCAGCGGACGATCTTGGCCTCGAGCTCCTTGAAGACGCCGGCGACGCGCTGCTTGTCGTAACGCGGCTCGTCAACGCCCTCGGGGAAATAATGGGCGATGACCTTGGCCTTGGCGGCGTCGACCGCCTTGTGGCGCTCGCTCTTGCCGGCGATCGCGTAGGCGGCGCGCAGATCCTGCTCGATCAGGCCGAGCATCTCCTTCTCGAGCTCGCCATTGTCGACCGACTTGAGCTCGCGCGGCTCCTTGGCGGCCTTCTCGGCGAGCTGGATGATGGCGTCGATCACGGGCTGGAAGTGGCGATGGCCGAACATCACGGCGCCGAGCATGACGTCCTCGGAGAGCTCCTTGGCCTCCGACTCGACCATCAGCACGGCGTCCTGGGTGCCCGCGACCACGAGGTCGAGCTGGCTCTCGGCCATCTCGTCGACCTGCGGGTTGAGAACGTACTCGTTGTTGATGAAGCCGACGCGCGCGGCGCCGATCGGGCCCATGAAGGGCGCGCCCGAGAGGGTGAGCGCCGCGGAGGACGCCACCAAAGCGAGGATGTCGGGATCGTTCTCGAGATCGTGCGACAGGGTGGTGACGATCACCTGGGTCTCGTTGTGCCAGCCGTCGGCGAAGAGCGGGCGGATCGGACGGTCGATCAGGCGCGAGATCAGCGTCTCGCGCTCGGTCGGGCGGCCCTCGCGCTTGAAGTATCCGCCCGGGATGCGGCCCGCGGCGTAGAACTTCTCCTGGTAGTCGACCGTGAGCGGCAGGAAATCGATGCCCTCCCGCGGTTCCTTGGAGGCCACAACGGTGGCGAGCACGGTGGTTTCCCCGTAGGTCGCAACAACGGCGCCGTCGGCCTGGCGAGCGATCTTGCCGGTCTCGAGCACGAGCTTGCGCCCGCCCCAGTCCAGCTCAACACGATGGATGTCGAACATTGTGATTTTCTCTCATGAGTTTTCGCGGAAGCGCGAAAGCCATGAGCAAGACGGCGAGAAGCTGCCGCGCGCGGGCGAGCCCACGCAACGAGACAGCGTCCGGCGATCCTGCCATGGCCTTCGAGTCTTCCGTCGGTTCGTCCGGACGCCCTCTGGCCGTCCGGTACTTCGGCGGCCTTCGGGCCGCCACGCAACCGCGAACGCAAGGCGTCCGCTCACCAGTGCATGATCCCGAAAAGCGGGAACCGGTTCTCGAAACAGATCATGCACAAACCAGAAAGCATGCGCGCGGACGACCCGCGCGCCAAACCGGTCAGCGACGAATGCCGAGCTTCTCGATCAGGGTCTTGTAGCGCCCTTCGTCGGTGCGCTTGAGATAGTCGAGCAGCTGGCGACGCTGGGAAACGAGCTTGAGCAGACCGCGCCGCGAATGATTGTCCTTGGCGTGGCTCTTGAAGTGCTCGGTGAGGTTGGAGATGCGCTCCGTCAGGATCGCGACCTGCACCTCCGGCGATCCGGTGTCGCCGGACTTGGCTCCATAGGTCTTGATGAGTTCGGCCTTGCGGCCGGCAGCAATCGACATCGGGATCCTCTTTCTCTTGTGATGGGGTGGCGCAGCCGGCGCCGCAGCGCTCGGTCCTTGCCGGTCAGCGGCCGGGCCGGGATGTCGTCCAGCGAGGTCGCAGGTCGGGTCGCAGATCGGGTCGCATGTCGTAAAGTCATGCGCGCGGGAGTGGCCCGCGCGATGCGGCGCAATATACGCGAAAGCGGCGGGCTTTCCAGCGAAATATGGCGGCCCGGCGCGTCGTAACTAACTCGTTGACAATCCTTCGGAATGCCGAAATTCCGCATCATGCCCGGACGTGGAAGATGCGGCGCGGATGGAGCTCGCCGCGCTCGATCTCAGCGAGCGCGATCAGGTCGCCCTGGGTGGAGACCGCCACGAAACCCTCCATCACGGGGGCGTCGCGCCCGCGCAGCAGCACGGGCTGGCCCTGGGCGAGCCGCGCGGCGTCGGCGCGGCTGACCGCGAGCGCCGGCAGCTCCTGCAGCCCGGCCGCGACCGGGCGCAGGTGGCGCTTGGCGCCGGCCGGCTCGCCGGCCGCCTGCTCGAGCGCCGCGAGGGTCACGGTGTCGGCCTCCGCGAAGGGACCGACCGCCGTGCGCCGCAGCGCCGTGACATGGCCGAGAGTGCCGAGCGCGCGGCCCATGTCGCGGGCGAGCGCCCGCACATAGGTGCCCTTGCCGCATTCGGCCTCGAACACCGCATGGTCGGGGTCGGGCACGGCGACGAGGGCGAGCCGGTGGATCTCGACCGGGCGGGCGCTGAGCTCCACGACCTCGCCGTCGCGGGCGAGATCGTAGGCCCGCTCGCCCTGGATCTTGATGGCCGAGAAGCGCGGCGGCACCTGCACGATGCTGCCGGTGAAGCGCGCGAGCGCGGCGCGAACCGCCTCCGCCGACGGCCGTGCCGGGCTCTCGCCCGTGACCTTTCCTTCGGCGTCATCGGTGTCGGTCTCGAGGCCCCAGCGCACCGTGAAGCGGTAGGCCTTGCGGCCCTCCATGACGAAGGGCACCGTCTTGGTCGCCTCCCCGAGCGCGACCGGCAGCACGCCCGAGGCGAGCGGATCGAGGGTGCCGGCATGGCCGGCCTTCCGGGCCGAGAAGATGCGCTTGATCACCGCGACCGCAAGGGTCGAGGTCATGCCGACCGGCTTGTCGAGCAGGAGCCAGCCGTCCACGTCGCGCTTCTCGCGCTTCGGCCGGGGGCCGCGCCGATGGCGATCCTCGCGCCCCCGCTCCCCCTCCCCGATTTGCGGGGGGGCCCCGGGACCCGCGGCCTGCTCCGGCGGATCCGCGGTCATTTCTCGTCGTCCTCCGCGGCGAGATCGCGCTTCACCTCGGGCGAGCGCAGGAGCCGCTCGATGCGCGCGGCCTCGTCGAAGCGTTCGTCGATGCGGAAGCGGATGTCGGGCGCGAACTTCAGGTTCACGCGATGGGCGAT
>PQAH01000092.1 GCA_003105195.1 Bradyrhizobiaceae bacterium | reverse complement strand
TGCCTGCTGCGGCGTTCGGCGCGCGCATCCTCGGAGGCTTCCAGGTAGAACTTCAGTGGGGCATCGGGGAGGACGACGGTGCCGATATCGCGCCCGGCGAGGACGGCGAGGCCTTCCGCGGCGATGGCGCGCTGCTTGCGGACCATCGCATCCCTGACCGAGGGGAGGGCGCTGTAGAGGCTTACGTTCGCCTCGACCTCGGGGTCGCGCAGGCGGTCGGTCACGTCGTCATCGCCGAGGAAGATGCGGGTGGTTGTGGTGGCCTCGACGCGCATGTCGAGCGTGCGGACGAAACGGCGGGCTGCTTTGTCCTCGGCCGGGATGCCCGCGCGGACGGCGGCCAGGGTGACGGCGCGGTACATCAAGCCGGTATCGAGGAAGGCGTAACCGAAACGCTCGGCCAGCTCCATGCCGAGAGTCGACTTCCCCGATGCCGCGGGGCCGTCGATGGCGATAGGGGTGGGGAGCGGGCGGTTCATCGGGGACGCATCGTAGCGGATGGGGGCCTATTGGCCACGAGGCCCGGCGGGGGCGGCATCGCGCTTGGCGGTGCCGGCACGGTAGAGCGCATCGACTTCGTCGGGGGTGAGTTCGCGGAAGGCGCCGGAGCCGAGGGTGCCCAGGTGGAGGGGCCCGATGCGGATGCGGCGGAGGTGGAGCACCTTGCGGCCGAGGGCCGTCATCATGCGGCGGACCTCGCGGTTCTTGCCCTCGCGGATCGCGAAGGTGAGCCAGACATTGGAGGCCTGCTCGCGCTCGAGCGTGGCCTCGATCGGCCCGTATTGAACGCCCTCCACCTCGACGCCGTTGCGCAGCGCGTCGAGCTGCGCCTGGGTCACCCGCCCGTGGGCGCGCACCCGGTAGCGCCGCAGCCACCCGGTCTCGGGCAATTCGAGGATCCGTGCGAGCCCGCCGTCATTGGTGAGCAGCAGCAGCCCTTCGGTGCCGAGGTCGAGCCGCCCGATGCTGATCAGGCGCGGCAGCGTCTGCGGCAGCACCTCGAAGATGGTCTTGCGGCCCTGCGGGTCGTTGCGCGTCGTGATCAGCCCGCGCGGCTTGTGGTAGAGGAACAGCCGCGTGCGCTCGCGCGCCGGCAGCGGCTTGCCGTCCACCGTCACCTTGTCCTGCGGCAGGACGTTGACGGCCGGCGTGGTGATCACGACGCCGTTCACTGCGACCCGCCCGGCCGCGATCCATTCCTCGGCCTCCCGGCGCGAGCCGAGGCCGGCGCGCGCCATCACCTTGGCGACGCGCTCGCCGGGCCGTCTCGTGGTGTCGTCGCTCTTGCGGGCCATGGGTGAAGTCGCCGATAAGCAGGCGGCCTGATAGCAGAGATGCGAGCCGGATACGAGCCGTGGCCGGGAATTCGTTCATGCAGCTGGCGCTCGCCGAGGCGCGCGCCGCGGCGGCGGCCGGCGAGGTGCCGGTCGGCTGCGTCATCGTGCGCGACGGCACGGTGCTGGCCCGCGCCGGCAACCGCACGCTCACCGACAAGGACCCGACCGCCCATGCCGAGCTCATCGCGATCCGCGCCGCGGCCGCCGCGCTCGGCTCGGAGCGCCTGACCGACTGCGACCTCTACGTGACCCTGGAGCCCTGCGCCATGTGCGCGGCCGCGATCTCGTTCGCCCGCATCCGCCGGCTCTATTTCGCCGCTGCCGATCCCAAGGGCGGCGCCGTCGAGCACGGCGTGCGCTTCTTTTCGGCGCCGACCTGCCACCACCGCCCCGAGATCTACGGCGGCATCGCCGAGAGCGACGCCGCGGCCCTGCTCAGGGAGTTTTTCCGGGAGCGCCGCTAGGCCGTGGCGCCCGTTCTTGTCCGAAGTTCGGAGGCATAGGTCTCGGCCTGCCGATCGGAGGCCCGAATCGGGATCTCGCGGCCGATCATAACGCCGCGAGGGACCTGTCGCCATATCGACTCTCGGGGTGGAAACGGAAGCACTCAGCTCGATTAGGCCATTGGCGGTCATGACCGAGAGCGGACTATTCGCCAATTCCTGTCCAAGTGACTATCAGAT
Source organism: Bradyrhizobiaceae bacterium (assembly GCA_003105195.1). Classification (GTDB taxonomy): domain Bacteria; phylum Pseudomonadota; class Alphaproteobacteria; order Rhizobiales; family Xanthobacteraceae; genus FEB-22. Next base: position 10,548 of record PQAH01000092.1, on the reverse strand, counting down.
TACAGATTCAAAGATTCTATGGTGTCGCTGCCGAACCAGTTGCTGACCGTCTGCATGGCCGCGGTGGAAAGCTGTTGGGTGAAGAGTACGGCCAAACGTCTTTTCGGCCTTGAGCAAGTTACATAAAAGAGGTTCCGATTGCGCTCGAAAGCGGCTTGCTTGCTTGCGGGAATGCGTGCGTCCTGCCCTGCCAGTTCAAGCATCTCGTTGAAATTGTACCTGTTCCATCCTCTTCCGATGACAACAAGAACGTTTTCAAACTCGGTCCCCTTGACGCCATGCTTTGTCTCGAAGGGAGAATGGCCCGACAAGTAGCGGCACAGGGCGACTATTTCCTGGTACGGCACGGCCCGAAGGTCGCTGAGCTCCTTAAGCGCGCGCGACATTTCCTCGCCGGCTTCCGGGTCGAACTCCCGCAATTCGCGTTCGCGCCGCTCGACGGCATCGGGGACCCTCGGCCGGCGCACCGCAAGCAAATGATCCATCACGTCGCCGATCGTCCCGCTTCCTCTCAGCTCCATGAGCTTGTCCATGGCGTCGGACCATTTCTTCTTGTCGGCCTGAGCGCGGATCGCTGGCGCCGTGGAATCGAGGGCACGAAACATGTCACCGTACTTCTGGGAGAGATAAGCCTCGCACGCCGGCTCAAGGGCCTCGTCAAAAAAGGCGATATGCGGATGCTCCTTGTTTGTGAATGACTCATTGAACTCGAAGACCGCAGGAATGCTGGGATAGCCCTGCTTACCGGCGAGGATGCGGTGCGTGAGCATCAAAATCTTTGTGCTTTCGGGCGACAAGTCCCAGCCGTCTTCGGTGAGCCGATCGGTAACGATCTGAAGCGCTCGGTTCGCGGCTTCAGTCGGTAGATCCCCCTTCCAATGACCACCACCCTCGCCACCCTGACGGGAACCTGTCCAGATGTTTGTGTGAAAGATGCGGATGCTGCCCTGTTCGTTCGGATCGACAACGGACTGAGGTAACTCTGGCCTCATGCGGTTCAGGCAATCGACGACCGTTGATACCGAGCGGAAGTTTGCCTCTTTGCCTATGACGGTGAGGGCCGGGTGTTCTATCTTTCCGCATCCGTCGCCGTATATTTTTTGCCAGTGGTCTCCGAACAATCCGAACTGCGGGGAACCCTTCTGACCGAGGAAGTGGCCCTTGATGGAGTCGATCCAGCCGGCGTTGGTGTCCTGGTACTCGTCGATCAAAATGATTGGGTATCTGTCCGTGAGGATGCGCCTGAATTTCGTGTTGTCCATAAGACCAACGGTCAGGACAAGAACGTCGTCGTGATGGATGGAGACACGACGGTCGTTGATGCTTCGGTGCCCGAGTTGATATTGGACGGCACGTCTGCCGAGGTCGCCGACCTCAGCGATTCTGTCGGACCAATGCGGAAGTTGTGGCAGTCGTTCCCGGAGTTGCTTTTGGAAACCGCTGATGAGCGACCAGCAGAATGCATGGATCGTGTCGCAATAAATGAGCGGGCTCCGGTCGGTCCGGGCTTCGATCGCGTCCTTCGCTACGTTGGTGAAGGTGATACATGCGATCTTCTGATGCCGTTTCGGAAAAATGTATTGGTAGCGATCAATGAGGAATTGAAGTGCCTTCACGAGCGTGTAGGTCTTCCCGGCACCCGCGCCGGCTTCGACAAGGAAGCTCTCTTTGCGTTCAAGACAACCATACACCTCAAAGAGGGCTTTTTGGCTCGCCGCCTCGGCCGGATTCAATTGTTCCGCGACCTCAGGCACCTTGAACAGCCCCAACTTCGAGGTCAACGGCGACGGCGACCTGGCTAATCAGCATGTCAGCGGTCGGGATGCCCCCGGCCGCCAGCCATCTCAATCCGTCTAGGATGTAGCCGGGCGCGATCCAACCGGTGTCGTCAATCGCGTATCTTAGGGCGAACTGGGATTTCTTGATCTGGTCGAGCTTATCCCATGCGCACTGAGCCTGGTCGTTGGGTGTGGCGCTTTCGATGCTGAACATTGCGAGATTTGCTAGGATGAATGCATCCTCAAAGGTGCGGCCGCAGGGGCCCCCTTCGTACTCAGGCCGTTGAAAGGCGATACGCCTACGGCCCTTGACCTTCGCCGCGTCGGCTTTCGCAAGAAGAGCCGCGGGCGAGCAGTCGCCGTCGGCGAACCAAGCGTTGAGACAGACATTGCTCGTGGCCGTTCCCTGATGCACCGGACATGCTTTGCCACCGGGGGCGACAACGGAATCCAGGTCGGTGATAATGAGGGTCCGCAGCTCCAGAAAGTCGAGGAGGTCGAAGAATATGTGCGCGTAGGCGCCCCCCACTTCCATGGTTGTCAAGTACTGGCTGGAAAGCTTGGGTGCGTCTGGCTCAGCTTCCTCTAGATTTTTGATGATGACGGGTAGTAGCAGGCGCTCGCCGGTCCCTTCGATCAGTATAGCCTTGTCGGCGAAGAACAGGTCGCAGCGTGTCAGGGTGAGGTACTGGTGAAGGAATCTCCTATGCTCTTCGGGTGTTTCGCGCATCCCTTCGTGAAGGTCCTTAACTTTGGTATGGCGAACACCGTCAGCCGCTGAGGTCGGCAGGAAATACCGGATCGACTCAAAGCCCGCCGCATTGGCGACGTGGGAGGAATGCGTCGATACAATGAATTGGACCGGCCAGGGCAAAGGCGCACCGTCTTGGGCGCTGAGATGTTGAGCGATCTTGGAAATCTGGCGGATGAACACTTCCTGCATTTGGGGATGCAGATGCGCTTCGGGCTCCTCGATGAAAACGAGATGAACACCGGGGGCGGCAGCGTCCGCGCGGAAGTTGCGATAGAAGGTGACGATCTGAAGCAGGATAAAAATGAGATTGCGTACCCCGAGGCCGGTATGGGACTCGGGTAGGAGGATTCCGTGGTGGCCCGCGTATCTCACTTTAGTGTGGCGTGAGAGGAGCCGTCCCACGTCAAGCGTCGTCTCGGTCTCCAATTCAGAACCGTCAAGGCCGGGATAGCCGAAAGTTTGCAGCGTGGGCATCAGCTTCCGCAGCTCTGTCTTGAAGCCGCCTTGAATCGTTTGCTGAATATCGCGCACGGCGTTCTGCAGGGCTCTAGCAATAGCTTGGTCGGCCTGATCGGCGGTTGGCGATTTCGCCGCATTGAAAAGACCTTCCAGGATTTTCGCCAGAACGTCGGTGTCTCTCGAGGTGTTGTCGTCAAGCCCGCGCTGAGCATTCACGAACCCCGTGCTCAAGAGAGATCGGAGCGCGTTCACGGTCGTCTGCTTGCGGTTAGTGGGGTCATTGGGGTCTTCGGCCCATACGCTGGCAACGAACAGAGCGGGTATGCGCTCGCGGAGTACCTGGAAAAATGCGAGCCGGGCTTCATGGGTCAGTTCGCCTGTCGGCTGGTCGGCAAAGAGCGACTCGATGGCGCCGTCACGCAACTCATAGCGCGCCACGACAAGAGCCTCATTGCAATGGGGATTGAGGTCGATCACAAAATCACTGAGGGGGCCAAGATCGGGCTGTTCGGAATCGTATCGGAACAGGAGTCGCAGCTCGATACTCGGAATCAGAGCGCGAACCTCATCGTCTTGTTGACCGCCGTTCTTGGCCATGAGCGCTTGGCAAAAGCCATCATAGCAGGCGTTCGAAAAGTCTTCGATCTGGAACTTGGGGTTTTGGTCCACCAGAAATCGACGAATGGCCTCCGAAAGTGATGTCTTGCCGCTGTTGTTTCGGCCGACGATGAGAGTCGTTTGGTCCTCGAGCGCCAACTCCACGTTCGCCAAAAGCCGGAAGTTTCTGAGTGTGACCTTGTGGATGTGCATGTTACCCATTCTTGCTCGGAAACCATGCTTCAACTAGGTCGTGGACTCATAAGCTATAGTCTATAGTCTAGCATCCGCAAGAGCGACCGCAGCCGCGAAGTTCGAGCGGTGTGCGGCAGCGCAGTGACCGGGCTCGCTATGCCAGCAGCGCCCCGAGCTTCTCTTTCACCTCGGCCTTCACGGGCTCGGCGGCGCGAAGGATGGCGCTCGCCTGGAAGACGTCGAGCAGGCGGAAGATGCCGATATTGGGGCGGATCACCAGGTCGGGCGCGCGCTGCGCCAGCCTGTCCGCCATGAGGGTGTGGCCGATGGTCGTGATGGTGGCGAAGACGCATTCGAACGGGTTCGGGATCACGCCGGCGTCGAGCGGTCCGGCCGAGGAATCGACCGCCACAAGCACGTCGGCGCGCCCGTGGAGATGGTCGAAGGGCAGGGGATTGACGGCGCCGCCGTCGACGCAGATCCGCTCGCCGATCCGCACCGGCCGGACCAGCCCCGGCACCGCCATGGAGGCGGCGAGCGCCTGCCGCAGCGGTCCGTCCGAGAAGGCCGCCTCGCCGCGGCCGTGCAGGTCGGTCGCCACCACGGTCAGCGGGATTTCGAGCGCCGCGAAGCTCTCCGGCAGCTCCGCGGGCAGGATCGCGGCCGCGAACCGCTCGCCGTCGACCAGCAGCGGGTTGCCGAGCGCCGCCGGCCACAGGTCGGCGAGCTTGCCGATGCGCGCGCCGGCGAGCCGCGCCAGCGTCTCGCCGCGGTTGTGGGCGAGGGCGATCACGTGCCGCCGGATCGCCCGGCCCGTCATCCCGGCCGCATAGGCGGCGCCGATCGCCGCGCCCATGGAGGTCCCCGCGATCGCGGCCGGCCGCACGCCCATCTCGTCCAGCGCCTCGATCACCGCGATCTGCGCCAGCGCGCGCGCCCCGCCGCCGCCGAGCGCCAGCGCGAAGCTCCGGCGCGTTCCGGGCAGCGACGCCGCGCCGCGTGCCATGCTCAGCGCGCCCCGGCCTCGCGCGCGAACTCCCACGCCCGGGCGGCGAGCGGCCGCACCATCTGGGCGCGCGCCGGCGCGTTCTCGTTGGTCGCGGTGCCGTCGCGCACGCGCCCGACGATGCCCTGCAGGATCGCGGCGAGGCGGAAGAAGTTGTAGGCGAGGTAGACCGGCATGTGCGGCCGCGGGTCGAGCCCGGTGCGCGCCACATAGGCGTCCGCATAGGCCGAAAGCGACGGGATGCCGAGCGCGTCGAGGTCGAGCCCGACCAGCGAGCCGGTGCCGGCGCCCGCTTCCATCGCGGGCATGTGCCACTGCATCAGGTGGTAGGCGAAATCGGCGAGCGGATCGCCCAGCGTGGAGAGCTCCCAGTCGAGCACCGCGATCACCTTGGGCGCGTCCGCCGCGATGATCATGTTGTCGAGCCGGTAGTCGCCGTGGACGATGCGCACCGGGCCCGGCGGCGGCAGGTGCGCGGGCAGCCAGTCCATCAGCCGCTCCATGTCCTCGATCGTCTCGGTCTCCGAGGCACGGTACTGCTTCGACCAGCGCTCGGTCTGGCGCGCCACGTAATTCTCGCCCTTGCCGTAGTCGGAAAGGCCGATCGCGGCAGGCTCGAAATTGTGCAGCCGCGCCAGCGTCGCGTTCATGGCGTCGTAGATCGCGGCCCGCTCGGCCGGATCGGAGCCCGGCATGTCGGGCTCCCAGAACACGCGCCCCTCCACGAAACCCATCACGTAGAACGGCGTGCCGACCACGCTCTCGTCCGCGCAGTAGAGCACCGGCTCGGCCACCGGGAAGCCCTGGGCGTGGAGCGCGCTGATGGCACGGAACTCGCGGTCGACCGCGTGCGCCGAGGGCAGCAGCTTGCCGGGCGGCTTGCGTCGCAGCACGTAGCGCCGCGCCGGCGTGACCAGCAGGTAGGTCGGGTTCGACTGGCCGCCGCGGAACTGGCGCACCTCGAGCGGCCCCGCGAAGCCCGGGACCTGCGCGCGCAGGTGCTGCTCGAGCCTCCCGATATCGAAGCGCAGCGGGGCGGAAACCTCCTTGGTACCCGAATAGGCGGTCTGTCGGTCCATCTGGATCGTGTGTTCCCGGGTTGGATGAGCGTCCATCAAAGGGGAAAGCCGGAAGATCCGCAACCGGCTGCTCAGCGCAAGGCGAGCTTCATGCCCTCGTGCGAGGCGACGAAGCCGAGGGACTCGTAGAAGCGGTGCGCGTCGCTGCGGCTCTTGTCCGAGGTGAGCTGCACCATGGCGCAGCCCTCCGCGCGGGCGATCTCGATCGCGCCCTCGATCATGCGGCGGCCGACACCCTTGCCGCGCCAGGGCGCGGCGACCCGCACCGCCTCGATCAGCGCGCGCGTGGCGCCGCGGCGCGACAGCCCGTGCAGGACGGTGAGCTGCAGGGTCCCGACCAATTCGCCGTCCTGCTCCGCGACCAGCAGGCGGTTGTTGGCATCCTGCGCGATCCGGTCGAACGCGGCGAGATAGGGCTGCGGGTCGTCCAGGCGCTCGCGCGCGGCGCCGAGCGCGTCGTCCGCCAGCATGCGCACGATCGCCGTGACCTCGTCGCGCCGCGCGTCGCGCAGGACGAGCCCGCTCATGCCTTGAAGAAGGCGGTGAGCGCGGCCGCGGTCGCTTCCGGGTTCTCCTCGGGAACGAAGTGCCCGGAGTCGACCGCCGTGCCGCTCACGTCCGTGGCCCATTCGCGCCAGATCGCGAGCGGCCCGGAGGTCTCGCTCGGGATCCCGGCGCCGCCCCACAGGGCGAACACCGGGCAGGTGATCTTCTTTCCCTGCGCCCGGTCGGCCTCGTCCGCCGCGAGGTCGCTCGTCTGACCGGCGCGGTAGTCCTCGCAGGTCGCGCGGATCCGCAGCGGGTCGGAGAAGAAGGCGTGGTAATGCGCGAGCGCGCGCGGATCGAAGGCCGAGAGGTCCCTGGCCTTGGTCCAGCTCGCCATCTTGCGGTCGAGATAGCCGACCGGGTCCTTGGAGATCAGGGCCTCGGGAATCGGATAGGGCTGCGCCAGGAAGGTCCAGTGCCAGACCTTCATCGCGAGCTTGCGGTCCATGCCGTGCCACATCGCGTGCGTCGGCACGATGTCGAGCACCGCGAGCCGCTCGACGCGGCCCGGATGATCGAGCGCGAGGCGGTAGGCGACGCGCCCGCCGCGGTCGTGGCCGGCGAGCCGGAAGCGCACATGGCCGAGCTTCTCCATCAGCTCGACCATCACCTTGGCCATGGCGCGCTTGCTGTAGGGCTCGTGGTTCGCCTGCGGCGCGGGCACCGCCGACCAGCCGTAGCCCGGCAGGTCGGGGATGAACAGCGTGAAGTGCTCGGCGAGCGCCGGCGCCACCTTGTGCCACATCACGTTGGTCTGGGCGTAGCCGTGCACGAGCAGGAGCGGCGGCCCCTTGCCGCCCGTGCGCGCGAACATCCTGCCGCTCGACGTGTCGATCCAGTGCGACTCGAAGCCCGGGTAGAGGTCGGCGAGATCGCCCATGGGTCAGCTCCCTGCGGAGACGGTGCGCTCGCGCGCGATCGCGCGCCAGCCGATGTCGCGGCGGCAGAAGCCCTGCGGCCAGTCGATCCGGTCGACCGCCGCATAGGCGGCGCGCTGCGCCGCCGCGACCGAGTCGCCGAGGCCGCACACGCTGAGCACCCGTCCGCCGCTCGCGAGGATGCGGCCGCCCTCTGCCGTCGTGCCAGCGTGGAAGATCTCGACATTGTCGAGCGCGGCCGCCGCGGCGAGCCCCTTGATCTCCGAGCCCTTGCGGTAGCTTCCCGGATAGCCCTCGGCCGCCATCACGACCGTGAGCGCCGTCTCGCGGTGCCAGCGCAGGTCGAAGCTCCGGAGCATCCCGTCGCGCGCCGCGACCAGGGCCGGGACGAGGTCCGACTTGAGCCGCAGCATCAGCACCTGGCACTCGGGGTCGCCGAACCGCACATTGTATTCGATGAGTTGCGGCCCCTCGGGGCCGATCATGAGGCCCGCGAAGAGCACGCCTTTGAAGGGGCAGCCCATGGCCGCCATGGCGCGCACGGTGGGGGTGACGATCTCGGCCATCACCCGGCGGGTCATGGCCTCGCTCATCACCGGGGCCGGCGAGTAGGCGCCCATGCCGCCGGTGTTCGGCCCCTCGTCGCCGTCGAAGGCGCGCTTGTGGTCCTGCGCCGAGGCGAGCGGCAGCGCGGTCTCGCCGTCGACCAGCGCGAAGAACGAGGCCTCCTCGCCTTCGAGGAAGTCCTCGATCACGAGCTCGCCGCCGCCCGCGAGGCTGTCGACGGCGGCCTCGGCCTCGGCGACCGTGGCGGCCACCACCACGCCCTTGCCGGCCGCGAGCCCGTCGAGCTTGACCACGATCGGCGCGCCGCGCGCGCGAATATAGGCCTTGGCGGTCGCCGCATCGGCGAACCGCTCATAGGCCGGGCTCGGGATGCCGTGCGCCCGGCACAGGTCGCGGGTGAAGCCCTTCGAGCCCTCGAGCCGCGCCGCGGCCCGGCTCGGCCCGAACGCCTTGATGCCGGCCGCCTCGAGGTCGTCGACGATGCCGGCGACCAGCGGTCCCTCCGGCCCGACCACCACGAAGTCGACCCCGTTCGCCTGGCAGAACGCGATCACGGCCGCGTGGTCCGTGATGTCGAGCGCGACGCATTCCGCCTCCTGGGCGATGCCGGCATTGCCGGGCGCGCACCAGAGCCGCGTGGTCAGCGGGCTCGCGGCGATCTTCCACGCCAGCGCATGCTCGCGCGCGCCGGAGCCGATCAGCAGGATGTTCATGGGCGGCCGTCCATGCCGCGTCGGTAGCCGCCGCGGCCCGGGGAGGCAAGGGGCGGCGACGCCCTTTTTCACCGGAGAAGAGGCGGTCGGGATCTCGCAGCGTGTCCGGAATCCACGCGCCCTGCGGCGGCGCGCAGGGGAGACATCGCCATTGCAATGCCTGGGAAGCTTGGGCAAGATGATGTTCTTCGTGGATGCGCGGCCTTTTCGGGGGGCTGATGAGCGCATGATCGGAGGCCCGGAGCTGTCCCGGCTGACATGCCAGAGCGTGTACGTGCTCGGCCCCGACGCGAGGCGCAAATGCATTGCGGTTGGAGGAGCTCTCCGTGCGCCGGAAGCTCGAACCATGTCCGCAATCCGGATCCTCGTGAGGGGAAGGCGTTCGGCATTGCTCCGGGCCGCTTCCTGGGCGGAGCGGTCGCTGCCATCGTCATCGGACTGATCGCCGGAACGCACGCTGCCCGCGCGCAAGCCTACGAGAGAATTCCCGCGGTTCTCGATGGAGCGCCGAGCGCCGACGCCACGCTGTACGCGGCGCGCGACGAACTCCTCGCTGTCGTGGTGCGCGCCGATCGTGCCGCGCTCAACAAGCGCCTGGAGAAGGCCTTGTTCTGGGATCGTGACCACGGCGGCATGTTCAATTCCAAGCGGTCCGCTGCCGCAAATCTCGCGGCGGCGACCTCGTGGAAAAGCCTCCGATCCATGCTCTCGTCCGACGCCGCGACGCCACGTCGCGATGGAAGCGCGGACTATTGCCTGCCGGCCCGGACACGTCCTCGCGACGAAAGGCAGTTCGAGCGCGTGGCGGAGCAACTGAAGACGGACACGTTCTTCGATTGGGGCGTCGTCATTTCGGAGCGGCAGCCGGTGCGTGCCGCCGGAGATACGTCCGCCGCCGTGGTGGGGCAGCTCTCGGGCGAGCTCGTCAGGGTCGTCGACTGGGCCTTCGACGCGCCGCAAGGGCGGCAACGCTGGGTGCAGGTTGTCATGCCGTCGGGCGCCAAAGGGTACGTCGACGGACGCCACATCCAGACATTGGCGCCGGAACGGCTTTGCCTGCGAAAGGACACGCGCGGCGTGTGGCGCATCTCCGGTTACATCGGAGGCGGCGACTAGTCGGCGGGACTGGGAATTCAACGCGACGGACGCTCCGTTGCACAACAGACGAGGACCGTCATGCGGATCCAGGCCTTGCTGGGTGGACTCGTTCTCGCAGTTGCAATGGCCGGCGCGACCGCGGTGCAGGCACAGACGAATGTCCTGTTCATCTTCGACGCGTCCGGCTCGATGAAGCGCGACGCCGGCGGCGGCGAGAGCCGGATGGTCGCGGCCAAGCGCGCGATCGCCGACACCCTGCGCAGCCTGCCTGCGGCGTCGCGGCTGGGGCTCATGGTCTATGGACACCGGCGCAGCAAGGATTGCACCGACATCGAGCTGGTCTCGCCGATCGCCTCCGAGGACGCCGGGACCCTGGCGCGCTATGTCGGCGCGCTCGAGGCCAAGGGCGAGACGCCCATCGCCGAGGCGTTGACGAGGGCCGGAAAGTCGTTCGCGGCGTTCAAGGGTCAGTCGAACCGCATCGTCCTGGTCACCGACGGCATCGAGGAATGCCGCGGCGATCCCTGCGCGGCGGCGCGAAACCTGGTCGGGCTCGGCGTCGACCTGAAAGTGGACGTCGTGGGCTTCACGCTCACCGAGGTGCAGCGCAAGCTTATCCAATGCGTGCCGGACATCACCGGCGGCCGCTACTACGACGCGCGCGACGCTCGCGCGCTCCAGACCACGCTTGCGCAGGTCCAGGAAACGATCTCCAAGCCGTCCCCGCCTCCCGCGCGGTTCAACCTGATCTCGCAGAAGAACGGCGGGGTTCTGCTGCTGGCGCCCAATGACGGCTGGCTGTCGGCGAACGACGATGTCGAGAAGGCGGCTGGCAACGAGGGCGCCGTGGGGGCGCAGGCTGTGTTCGCCTTTCGCGA
>PQAH01000091.1 GCA_003105195.1 Bradyrhizobiaceae bacterium | reverse complement strand
GCGCGGGCTCGGCGGGCGCGGGCGGGACGGGCCGGCTCTCGCTCGAGGCCAGCAGCGCCGGCTTGAGCACGGCGACGCGCGGCGGCTCGGCCAAGGAGCGGACGAACCAGATCATGCCCCAGAAGGAGCCGAGCGCGATGAAAACGGCGAATCCGCCGAGCAGCAGCTTCGGCAGCACCGAAGGCCGACGCCTCCTGCGAATCTCGTCGTACGCCATCGCCGACGTCTCGCGGCACATCGCGCTCGCAGGACCGGGCGGTCCCGCGATCCGCGGGTCCGCAATCTACTCCCTCGGCGGCCCGGCCGCTACTGCCGTGTCCTGGGCTTCGGCGTCTCGTGCACAGTCGGGAGCGTGACCGCGAACAGGCTGCCGCTGCCGTCCGCGGCCTGGCAGGACACCTCGCCGCCGTGGTGCCGGGCGATCTGGCGCACCAAGGCGAGGCCGAGCCCGCTGCCCTTGCCGGTCTCGGCCGAGCCGGCGAGGCGGTAGAAGGGCGCGAAGATCTTCTCGCGCTCGCTTTCCGGGATTCCCGGCCCATGATCGCGCACCGAGAGCCGCACCTGGCCCGGTGCGATCCGCGCCAGGCGCACCTCCGGCGCATTGTCGCCGCCGTGGCGGCGCGCGTTCTCGATCAGGTTGCGGATCATGCGACGCAGCAAGGTCGGCTCGCCACGCACCGTCGCGGCATCGCCCTCGGCGCCGAGCCCGTCGCGCGCGGCCTCCTCGGCGGCAAGCGCCAGCAGATCGACCTCCTCGCTGCGCTCCGGCGCCACGGCGTCGAGCCGGCTCGCCAGCAGCAGCTCCTCGATCAGCTGGTCGAGCTCGGCGATGTCGGCCTTGAGCTGAGCGCGGCGCTGCGGGTCGGCCTCCGCGCCGATCAGCGCCAGCGCCATGTTGATGCGCGTGAGCGGGGTGCGCAACTCGTGCGAGGCATTGGCGAGCAGCATCTTGTGGGCGTGCACCAGCTCCTCGATGCGCGCCGCCGAGCGGTTGAAGCTCTCGGCGAGCGCCGCGATCTCGTCCTTGCCCTCCACCGGCACGCGCGCCGCGAGGTCGCCCTGGCCGAGCCGATCGACGCCGCCCTTCAGGCGCTCCAGGCGCCGGGTCAGCCGTCGCGCCAGCGGCCAGGCGCCGATCGCCACCGCGAAACCGACGACGAGCAGCGAGGCCAGTACCCAGGCCCCGGGTCGCAGGCGTCCGCGCGGAAGCCGCGCGGCGAGCCAGCGTCCGTCGTCGAGCCGCAGCAGCCAGGCCGGCCCGCCCGGGCCCGGGAAGAATCCCGGCTCGGCGCGGCGGATGTCGAGGGGCGGGAGCGGCCGGCCGGTCGCCGCGGTCAGGCGCCCGTCCGGCCCGTAGAGCGCGAGATCGACCCGCAGGCGCCGGTGCAGCCGCTCGAGCGCCTCGCGCTGTTGTGCGGCCGGCGCATGCACGGGCGGCAGCACGGTGCCGGCATATTCGGTCACCATCTCGAAGGTGTCGTCGACATGCGTGACGTCGCTCGCGCGCCAGACGATGGCGGCCGCGATCGCGAAGATCACCAGGATGGCGATGATCGTGAGATAGACCTGGAGGTAGAGCCGGCGCATCACGGCGATGTCCCGCCCATCAGCTCTGCTCCTTGGCGAAGACGTAGCCGGCGCCGCGCACCGTGATGATGCGCTGCGGCTTCCTGGGATCGTCCTCGATCGCGGCGCGGATGCGGGAGACGTGCACGTCCACCGAGCGGTCGAAGGCCTCCAGCGGCTCGCCTTTGGTGAGATCCATGAGGGCGTCGCGCGACATCACCCGGCCGGCGTGCTGGGCGAGCGCCTCGAGGAGCGCGTACTGGTAGGAGGTGAGGGAACGCGCCTCGCCGTCGACCAGCACGCGGCGCGCGCCGCGGTCGATCTCCAGGCGGCCGAAGCGGAGCACGTCCGCGGGCGCGCCGCCACGGCGCCGGAGGATCGCGCGCAGCCGCGCGAGCAGCTCGCGCGGCTCGAACGGCTTCGGCAGGTAGTCGTCGGCGCCGACCTCCAGGCCGACCACCCGGTCCATGGCGTCGCCGCGCGCCGTGAGCATCAGGATCGGCACGTCGGAGCCCTGGCGGATGCGGCGGCAGACCTCGAGCCCGTCGCCGTCGGGCAGCATCAGGTCGAGCACCAGGGCGTCGAAGCTCTCGCGCCTGAGGCGCTGCTCGCCCTCGCGCGCGGTGCCGCTGGTGGCGACGCGGAAGCCGGCCGCGCCGAGATAGTCGGCGACCATCCCGGCGAGCCGCGCATCATCGTCGATGACGAGGATTCGGGCGGACATGGCGCGACTATAGCGTGTCCGTCCGCCCGCCGGGGATCAGCCGCGCCGCCAGCGCTGCCAGCGCTCGATCTGGCGCGAGAGCTCGGCGCGTTGCGCCGGGTTGAGCGCCTCGGCGGCCTCGGCGACCGCGTCGGTGATGCGCTTGGAGGCGGCCTCCGCGAGCTGCATCTGCTCGCTGCGCAGGGCCTCGAGCTTGGCGCGGTCGATGGTCTGCGCCGCCAGCGCCTCGCGCAGCTGGCGCCGGCCCTCGATGTGCTTGTCGCGCAGCGCGAACAGCTCGTCGGCGGTGCGCTCGGCGATGCGGGTGATCTTCTGGCGCTGCTCGCTGCTCGCGTCCACGCGGTCGAGCACGCGGTCGACCATGCGCTCGATCCGGCCCGGGAAGAAGCCGTGGTGGCGCGGCCCGTGCCAGCCGCCGCGCCAGCCGCGCGGACCGTCGTCATCGCCGCGATGCCAGCCGCGCGGACCGTCGCCGCGATGCCAGCCGTAGCCGTCCTGCCAGCCGAGCACGGTGGACGGCGCCGCCACCATGGCGCCGATCAGGCCGCCGCCGACCAGCAGGGCGGAGGCATAGAGGAAGCCGCGCAGCCGGCGGCGCTTCGGCGGCTGGGGCGTGGGAGAGGCGGTGTCGGTCGTGCTCATGGCGGGCTCCTGGGTTGAGCGAAGCGGGCACGCGGCCCGTCCATGGCAAAGCTAGGAGCCCGCCGTTTCCCCCGATTGTCCGCTTTGTAAAGTTGTGTAAAGGCGCCTGGCGGTCAGGCGCCGCGCTTCAGCCGCTCCGCCACC
>PQAH01000090.1 GCA_003105195.1 Bradyrhizobiaceae bacterium | reverse complement strand
TCACCAACGACCCCGCCTTCAAGGCCGAGTTCATGGGGCCGCAGGAGGCGAAGGTCGAGGGCGTGAACGAGACCGCGACCGGCGACGGCCAGCGCCTCGCGCGCGCGCTCGGCGCGCGCATCCTCAACGGCGACGTCGCGCTCGGCCCGGAGCTGCGCTTCGTGCCGCCGCAGCGGCGCAACCTGCTCACGCTGCTGCCGCCCTGGCGCGCGCTCGCCAACCTGATGGCCTGGTCGCTCGACCACATGCCGAGCGCGCTGCTGCGCCCCTTCGTGATGAGCTTCGTCACCACCGCGCTGGCGCCCTCCCCCGACCTGTTCCGCGAGGGCGCGATCCTGGTGAACCGCGAGGGCCGCCGCTTCGCCGACGAGCTCGACCGCCCCGCCTATGCGGTGCCGGACCAGCCCGGCAAGGTGGCCTATATCGTGCTCGACGCGCGCATCGCCGAGGCCTTCTCGGCCTGGCCGCATTTCATCTCGACCGCGCCCGGCGTCGCCTATGCGTATCTCGCCGACTATCGCCGCAACCGCGGCGACGTGTTCGCGACGGCGCCGGGCCGCGGCGCGCTGGCGCGCAAGCTCGCCATGCCGCCCGAGGCGCTGCGCGCCACCATCGACGACCACAATGCCACCGCCGGGTTCCGGCCGAAGCTCGGCGCCGGCCCCTACGTGGCGCTCGGCCCCGTGCGCGCCGTGTTCGTGCATGCCGAGGGCGGGCTCGCGGTCGACGACGCCCACCGCGTGCTCGGCCCCGGCGACCGGGCGATCGGCGGCCTCTACGCGGCGGGCTCCACCGGCCAGGGCGGCCTGCTGCTCAAGGGCCACGGCCACCATCTCGCCTGGGCCTTCGCCTCCGGCCGCCGCGCGGGCCGCAACGCCGCGATGGATGCCGTGTCTGGCCGCCCGTGAGAGCGTCATCCCGGCTCGCGCTCGCTTGGCCGGGATGACGGCTCAGTCTGCGTTGTCGCGCACCGGCGCGGTCACGACGATGAACACCAGGTCGACGAGGCCGGTGTTCTCGATCGAATGCTCGACGCCGGGCGGCAGGAAGATGAAGTCGTGCTTGCGCACGACGTGCTTCTTGCCGTCGATCTCCATCAGGCCCTCGCCCTCGAGCACGTGGTAGACCTGCTCCTGGACCTTGTGCTTGTGCAGCTTCACATGCGCCATCGGCTGGTACATGGAGATGCGGTAGTCGAGCTGCCGCGCGCCCGCGCTCTCGGGCATCACCAGCGGCTTCGACAGCGCGCCGCCGTGATGGTCGGGAAACTCCCGCCACGGCACCTCGGCGATGTTGCGGATGAAGGCGCGGCGCTCTGCGGCCATGGCGTTGCCCCTGCTCTGTCCTTGCGTGTCGATCACTTCGCCGGCGCCGCGTCGGGCAGGAAGCGCTTGCCGAACACCGGCTCCTTGTAGGGCGTCGGCGGCAGCTCCCAGGCGCCGGTCGCCGGCGGACGGATCTCGGCGTCGACATGGGCGTCGATCAGGAACGGCTTGTTCGCCGCGATGGCGTGCGCGAGCGCGCCCTTGAAGTCCTCGGACTTCGTCACCGTGAGCGCCTCGACGCCGGTCGCGCGCGCCCAGGCCGCGAAGTCGGGATTGTAGGGCTTGTTGTTGGCGCCCTGGTGGAACATGGTGCCGAGCTCGCGGCCGCCGAACATGCCGAGCTGGATGTCGCGGATCGAGACCCAGCCGAAATTGTTCCAGATCACCCACACCACCGGAATGTCGTATTCGACCGCGGTGCACAGCACGTGCGGCACCATGGTGAAGCAGCCGTCGCCCGCGATCGCGACCACCGGCCGGTCGGGCGCCGCGAGCTTGGCGCCGAGCGCGCCGGCGGTGCCGAAGCCCATGCCCGAGAAGCCCCAGGAGTTGAGCATGGTCTGCGGCCGCCGCGCCTTCCAGAACTGCATGTACCAGTTGTGATTGACCCCGACGTCGCAGGCGAGGATCGCGTCGTCCGGCATCACGGCCTGGCAGTCGGCGACGATCCGCTCGGGCCGGATCGGCGCGGCATGGATGTCGAAGTTCGGCCGCGTGAAGGCGTCCCAGTCGGCCTGCCATTTGCGGATGTCGGCGTGCCAGGCCGAAAGCGCGTCGCGCTTCGCACCGCGCCGTTCGAGCTCGGCGAGCAGCTGGCGCAGGAAGGTGCGCGCGTCCGCGAGCAGGCCGAGATCCGGCGGATAGTTGCGGCCGAGCTCGGCCGGATCGACGTCGACGTGGATCAGCCGCGAGTGCGGGAAGTTCCAGGAATAGCCGGGCAGCCAGGACGAGGCCGAGCGGTCGTCGAAGCGCGCGCCGATCGCGATCACGAGGTCGGCGCGCCGGCCGGCCTCGTTCGCCGGATAGGCGCCGTTGCGGCCGATGAAGCCGAGCGAGAGCGGATCCGCCATGTCGAGAGCGCCCATGCCGTTCGGCGAGGAGATCACCGGGATGCCGAGGCGGTGCACGAATTCGGTGAGCTCGGGGCCCGCCTCCGAGAGCGTGACGCCGTGGCCGATGAAGATCACGGGGCGCCTGGCCGCGAGGATCATGTCCAGCGCGGCCGCGATCTCCTCCGGCGCCGCGCCGCTGCGCTGGGCGTTGAGCCGCGGCGCCGGCGGCGGCACCTCCACCTCGTCCTCCTCCTGGAACACGTTGAACGGCACGTCCAGGTTCACGGGGCCGGGGCGGCCGGACAGCATCGCGGTGGTGGCCTGGCGCAGCGCCAGCGGCAGCATGTCGACCCGGGTCGGCTGGAAGCTGCGCTTGACCACCGGCCGGATGATGTTCGGGAAGTCCGCCTGGAAATGCTTGTTGATCTCCTGGAACGGGCTGCGGTTGAACTGCGAGGTCGGCACGTTGGCCGTGATCGCGAGCATCGCCGAGGAATCGGCGAGCGCGGTGGCGAGCGGCATCACGATGTTGCACGAGCCCGGCCCGCACGAGGTGAGCGTCGCCACCGCCTCGTGGCGCACGCGGAAATAGGCGTCGGCCATGTGCGCGGCCACCTGCTCGTGGCGCGGCGAGACCAGCCGGATGCGGTCGCGCGCCGCATGCAGCGAGTCGAGCATGCCGACATTGCCGTGCCCGCAGATCCCGAACACGTAGGGGATCCCGCTGTCGATCAGGTACTCGGTGATCAGGTCGGCGCCCTTCATTCGCGGCATGGGTCTCGTTCCACTGGCTGGCCGGGGGTGCGCGAGCATCGCACGGCTCGCGCCGGGAGGCGTCATTATCACATTATAAATCTCAGTACAGCGATATGAAACATAAAATCCTCCATCGGTCCGGGCGCTGGGCGCGCCGGTGCGGCGAGCGCCACGCCGGCCGGCCCTGACGGCGCTGTTTCGGCCTTTCACCTTGTCGGAATGTGTCGTCCGTCCCCGGCGCCAGGGATTCTCAAGTCTTGAAATCATCTCTTACGATATGAGAATATCGCCGGAACCAAGGGAGGAACCGCAATGAATCGTCGCAGCGTGGTGAAGGGCGCTCTCGCGGGCGCCGCCGTCATCGGCTTTCCGGGCATCGTCCGCGCCCAGGCCGGGGCCATCAAGATCGGCCATCTCACGCCGCTCACCGGCTTCCTCGGCGCCCTCGGCGGCTATGCCGTCATGGGCATCAAGATGGCGGAGGAGGAGATCAACAAGGCGGGCGGCGTGATGGGCCGGCCGCTCGAGGTCATGTCCGAGGACTCGGTCAATCCCGCGACCGCCGCCGTCAAGGCGCAGCGCATGCTCGACCAGAACGGCGCCACCGTCCTGATGGGCGAGATCAACTCCGCCTCCGCGCAGACCATCATGCAGGTGGCGGCGCGCACGAAGCGCCTGTTCATGAGCATCGGCGCGCGCTCCGACGTGCTGCGCGGCGCGAACTGCAACCGCTACACCTTCCACGTCGACATCCCGGTCACCGTGATGGTCAACGCGGCCGGCCAGGCGCTCATGCGCGAGGGCCTGGTGAAGGGCAAGCGCATCTACAGCCTGACCGCGGACTACCTGTTCGGCCACGATCTCTCGAAGGCCGCGAAGGCCTTCTTCGCGGCGAACGGCGGCACGCATGTCGGCGACGAGCTGGTGCCGACCGACGCCACCGACTTCAGCCCCTATCTCCTGAAGATCCGCCAGGCGCGCCCCGACCTCGTGGCGACCAACCTCGCGGGCAACCAGGTGACCAACTTCGTGAAGCAGTATGCGGAGTTCGGCCTCCCCTTCGCGGTCGCCGGCTTCAACCTCAACACCGCCGACGCCTGGGCCGCCGGCGAGGGCAACCTGACCGGCATCTGGCCGACCGTCTGGCACCACGATCTCGATGTCCCGGCCTCGAAGGCCTTCGCCGCCGCCTTCACCAAGAAGCACGGCAAGCCGCCCGAGAACCACGCCTGGATCGAGTACGTCTCGCTGAAGATGATGGCGCAGGCCATGAGCGAGACCAAGTCGACCGAGACCGAGGCGCTGATCGGGTATTTCGAGAAGGAGACGCAGTTTGACATCCTGAAGGCGCGCAAGGGCTATTTCCGCTCCTGGGACCACCAGCTGATGCAGGAGGCCTATCCGTTCACCGTCAAGGCGAAGGGCGAGGCCAAGGACAAGTGGGACTTCCTGAAGCTGGGCGCCGCCGTGCCGGCCCCCGATCAGCCGCTGGAGGTGCTCGCGCCGACCAAGCAACAGAGCGCCTGCAAGATGGCGTGATCATGCGCGGCGCGTGATCCACACTCCGCGTGATCCCGGACGCGGCGAGGCCGCGATCCGGGATCCACGACAAGTTCTCAGATGCCGAAACATTCTCCCAGTCGTCCCGGCCGAGCGAGCGAAGCGAGCGCGAGCCGGGATCCATGACCCCGGTGGTCGCTGCTGTTGGCGATACCGGGGTCATGGATCCCGGCTCTCGCCTGGCTCGGCCGAGATGACGCCCGACGCAGCAGGAAACATCCGGCCGACGGAGATGCCTTCGGCCGTCCGCAAGGCGACCCGATGCAGCTCATGTTCCTGCTCGAGCAGGTGGTGAACGGCCTGGTGCTCGGCGGGTACTACCTGCTGATCGCGCTCGGGCTGTCGCTGATCTTCAGCGTCGGCGGCATCGTCAACCTCGCCCACGGCGCCTTCTATGCCTTCGGCGCCTACGCGTCCGTCGAGATCACCCGGCATCTCGGCTTCGCGCCGGCGATCGTGCTCTCGCCGGTCGCGGTCGGCCTGCTCGGGATCCTGTTCGAGCGCTTCATCCTGCGCCGCTTCTACACGGCCGATCCGATCCTGAGCCTGCTCGTGACCTTCGGCCTCGCCCTGGTCGCCGAGCAGCTCATCCGCATCCTCTGGGGCGCCGCGCCGCTCTCCGCCACCCTGCCGCAGGGCCTCAAGGGCGCCGTCGTGCTCGGGGATTTCCTGTTCTCGCGCTACCGGCTGCTCCTGCTCGCGATCGTCGCGATGGTTCTCGTGGGCATCTGGCTCCTGCTGCACAAGACGTCGTTCGGCCGCGTGGTGCGCGCCGGCATCCAGAGGCCCGACATGGTGGCCGCCCTCGGCATCCGCCTGCAGCCCTACATGACGACCGTCGTGGTCCTCGGCGTCGGCATGGCGGCGCTCGGCGGCGCGCTGTTCGCGCCCATCACCATCGTGCATCCCGCGATGGGGGCCGAGATCATCACGGTCGCGTTCGTCGTCGTCGTGATCGGCGGGCTCGGCAGCTTCTGGGGCGTGGTGCTCGCCGCCCTGCTGGTCGGCGTGGTGCGCGGCGTCACGATCCACTTCGTCCCGGCCGCCGGCGAAGCCTCGATGTACGTGCTGATGATCCTGGTGCTGCTGTTCCGGCCGCGCGGGCTGCTCGGCGAGCGGATCGAGAAGTTCGAATGACGGCGCTCCTGTCGCATCCCAGGCACCGCCCGCTCTGGATCGGCCTCGCGGGCCTGATCGTGCTGCCTTTGGCGATGCCGGTGCTGGGGCTCACGCTCACCACCGCCACCTGGGTGGTGATCCTCGCCATGGCGGCCATGGGGCTGAACCTGCTCGTCGGATACACGGGCCTCGTCTCCTTCGGCCACAGCGCCTGGTTCGGCATCGGCGGCTACGCCGCCGCGCTCGCCCAGCGCCACTGGTTCGACGGCCAGATCGCCCTGCCGGTCCTGTTCGCGGTCGTCTTCGTCGCCGCCCTTTCGACGATCGTCGGCGTGCTCATCCTGCGCCGCCGCGGCGTCTACTTCTCGCTGATGACGCTGGCGCTGGTGGCGCTGACCTATGCGGTCTGCTTCCGCTGGACCGAGGTCACCGGCGGCGAGGACGGGCTCGGCGGCCTCGCGCGCGGCAAGCTCGGACCCTGGAGCCTCGACGACGCGCTCGCCTTCTACGTCGTGGTGGCGGTGATCGGCTTCGGCGTGCTCTACACGCTGCAGCGCGTCGCGCGCTCGCCGTTCGGCCACGTCCTGGTGGCGATCCGCGAGAACCAGCTCCGCGCCACGTTCCAGGGCTACCCGGTCGACCGCTACCGGCTGGTCGCCTTCGTGCTCTCCGCGTCGATCACCGGGCTCGCCGGCGCGCTGGTGGCGTTCCAGAACTATCTCATCTCGGCGGAATCGACCTCGGTCGCCCTCTCGGGCGAGCTCCTCGCCATGGTGGTCATCGGCGGGATGCACAACATCCTCGGGCCCGCCCTCGGCGTCCTCTTCTACATCCTGTTCCGCGAGCTGTTCTCGATCTGGACGGCGAACTGGCTGCTCTGGTTCGGTCTCGTCTTCGTCGGCTTCGTGCTGTTCTCGCCGGGCGGGCTGGTCGGCATCTGGGCGCAGCTCGAGCGCCGCTGGCGCCCGCCGCCGGAGGAGGACGCGGCCATGAGCGGCCGCCGGATCTACCAGGGGCTGCCGCTGCCGGCCTTCCTGCACCCCGCGCCGCACGAGGGCACCGTGCTCGAGGTCGAGGGCGTCTCCAAGCGCTTCGGCGGCATCCGCGCGGTCGAGAACGCGAGCCTCGCCGTGACCGCCGGCGAGATCCACGCCCTGATCGGCCCGAACGGCGCCGGCAAGACCACGCTGTTCAACCTCGTCTCCGGCCTCTACGCGCCGGACGGCGGCACCGTGCGCCTCCACGGCCGCGATCTCGGCGGCGTGCCCGCCCACGAGATCTGCCGCCACGGCCTCGCCCGCTCCTTCCAGATCACCAACCTGTTCCGCAACCTCACGATCTACGAGAACCTTCGGCTGTCGCTGCAGGCCTGCCATCCGGCGCGCTTCGACCTCTGGCGCGACGTCGACAGCTTTCCCGAGCTGCACGCCGAGACCGCCGAGCTGGTGCGCTTCCTCGGCCTGGAAGGCATCGAGCGGATCGAGGGCGGCGAGCTCTCCTATGGCGGCCAGCGCCTGGTCGATCTCGGCATCGCGCTCGGATCGAAGCCGCAGGTGCTGCTCCTCGACGAGCCGCTCGCCGGGCTCGCCGCCGCCGAGCGCGAGCGTGTCGCCAACCTGGTCAAGACCGTCGCGGCGAGCGTGCCCGTGCTGATCGTCGAGCACGACATCGACCGCGTGCTCGGCTTCTCCCGGCGCGTCACCGTGATGAACCAGGGCGAGGTGCTGATGGCGGGCTCGCCCGACGAGGTCCGCAGCGACCGCCGCGTGCAGGAGGTCTATACCGGCACCGGCACGCCGCCCGTCACCGGCCGCAGCGCCGCGGGCATGCCGCAGGCCGAGGTGCTGCGCGTCGAGACCGTGAACACCTTCTACGGCAAGAGCCACATCCTCGCCGACGTGAGCCTCGACGTGCGCGCCGGCGAGATCGTCGGCCTGCTCGGCCGCAACGGCGCCGGCAAGTCGACGCTGCTGAAGTCCATCGCCGGGCTGGTGCCGCCCGCCTCCGGCGCGATCCGCTATGCGGGTCGCGATGTCGCCGGGATGCCCGCCCCCGAGATCGCCCGCCTCGGCGTCGGCTACGTGCCGCAGGGACGCGGCCTGTTCGCCGGCATGACGGTGCGCGAGAACCTGGAGCTCGGCCGTCTCGCCCGCCCGACCGACGGCCGGGACGGCGTGGTCTGGAGCGAGGCGCAGATCCTCGATCACTTCCCGCGCCTGAAGGAACGCATGCAGGTGCCGGCCGACTATCTCTCGGGCGGCGAGCAGCAGATGGTCGCGGTCGCCCGCGCGCTCTCGGCCAACGTCAAGCTGCTGCTCCTCGACGAGCCCTTCGAGGGCCTCGCGCCCGCGGTGGTGCTCGAGCTGTTCGGCGTGTTCGACCGGTTGCGCCGCCACGCCGCCATCGTCATCGTCGAGCACAATCTCGACCTCGTGCTGGCGCTCGCCGACCGCGTCTTCGTGCTCGAGCGCGGCGCCGTCTTCCACCACGGCCCGGCGGAGCCCCTCTTGACCGATCTCAAGTACCGCAAGCAGATCCTGTGGTTGTGATGGGCCGCAATCCGCGGGGCCCCATGGATCATCTCAAGCAGCTCGTCGAGTTCGTCACCTCGCGCCCGGGCTTCCCGGGCGCGATCGGCACCGAGGTGCTGCTGGTCGAGAAGGGGCGCGTGCACCTGCGCGTCGCGCGGCGCCCCGACCTGCTCCAGTTCAACGGCTTCTTCCACGGAGGGGTGATCGCGGGCCTCGCCGACCATGCGGCCGGCGGCGCCGCCTCGACCGTGATGCCGCCCGGCAAGGTCGCCGTCACGGTGGAGCTCAAGATCAACTTCCTCACGCCCGCGGACGGGGCTTGGATCCTGGCGCGTGCCGAGGTGCTGCAGGCCGGCGGCACCCTCAGCGTCGTCACCGTGGACGTGGTCACCGAGGCGAACGGCACGGAGCGGCGCTGTGCCTTCGGCACCGCCACGATGCGCGCCGTGGAGATGAAGGCCTGAGCGTCAGCTCGCGCCGCCCTTGAGCTCCACCGTGTTGCCTTCCGGATCGCGGATGTAGAGCGCCGGCCCCTCCCCGTCGGCGCCGTAGCGTGCGCCCGCCTCGACCACGGCGACGCCGTGGCGGGCGAGATGCGCGCGCAGCGCCGCCTCGTCGAAGGGCGTGACGCCGAGGCAGACGTGATCCACGTTG
Organism: Bradyrhizobiaceae bacterium; assembly: GCA_003105195.1. GTDB lineage: Bacteria > Pseudomonadota > Alphaproteobacteria > Rhizobiales > Xanthobacteraceae > FEB-22. The sequence continues at coordinate 6,709 of PQAH01000090.1, read as the reverse complement.
CGCCCCTCCACGCCGGGAGCCGCACCGCCGGCGCGGCCGAGCCTGCCGGTCACGTCGACGAGGTCGATCAGCGCGCGCCCGGCGCGAAGCTGGTAGAGGCCGAGCTCCTCCTGCCGGCGCTCCAGCACGCAGCCGAGCACGTCGCGATAGAACGCCAGCATGGTGGCGACGTCGCGGACGCGGAACACGATGTGGTCGATGCCGGTCGGCGCGAACGGGGGCATCGGGCGCCTCGCTGATCTCGATGCCGGGATCATATCCGCGATCCGCGCGATGTGAAGCCCGCAGCTGCGCGAAGGCGGCCGCTGCGCCTCATGCGCGAGGGCGCGCCTGTGCCGCCGCGCCCGCGCGTGGGCATCGCACGGAAGCGCCCGCGCCCGCGGAACGGCCCGGAATGGCGCGATGCCCACCCTACGGCGGCGCCGACCACTCAGAACAGGAAGTACCGCTGCGCCATCGGCAGCACGTCGGCCGGGGCGCAGGTGAGGAGCTCGCCGTCGGCGCGCACCTCGTAGGTCTCGGGATCGATCTCGATCTTCGGCGTGGCGCCGTTGTGGATCATGTCGCGCTTGCCGATCTTGCGCGTGTTGGCGACCGGCACGAGCTGCTTGGCGACGCCGAGCTTCCTGGCCAGCCCCGCGCGCGCCGCCGCCTTGGAGACGAACACCACCGAGGAGGCCGTGAGCGCGCGGCCGAAGGCGCCGAACATCGGGCGGTAGTGCACGGGCTGCGGCGTCGGGATCGAGGCGTTGGGATCGCCCATCAGCGCCGCCACGATGCTGCCGCCCTTGATGACCATGTCGGGCTTGACGCCGAAGAAGGCCGGCGACCAGAGCACCAGGTCGGCGAGCTTGCCGGTCTCGACCGAGCCGATGTGCTTGGCCATGCCGTGGGCGATCGCCGGGTTGATGGTGTATTTCGCGACGTAGCGCTTCACCCGGACATTGTCGTTGTCGCCCGTCTCCTGCTCGAGCCGGCCGCGCTGCTTCTTCATCTTGTCGGCGGTCTGCCAGGTGCGGATGATCACCTCGCCCACGCGACCCATGGCCTGGCTGTCGGACGAGATCATCGAGAGCGCGCCGAGGTCGTGCAGGATGTCCTCGGCCGCGATCGTCTCCTTGCGGATCCGGCTCTCCGCGAAGGCGATGTCCTCGGCGATCGCCGGATCGAGATGGTGGCACACCATCAGCATGTCGAGATGCTCGTCGATGGTGTTGCGCGTGAACGGCCGCGTCGGGTTGGTGGAGGACGGCAGCACGTTCTTCAGGCCGGCGACCTTCATGATGTCGGGCGCGTGCCCGCCGCCCGCGCCTTCCGTGTGGAACGCGTGGATGGTGCGGCCCTTGAAGGCCTCGATCGTGTCCTCGACGAAGCCCGACTCGTTGAGCGTGTCGGTGTGGATCATCACCTGCACGTCGGTGGCGTCGGCGACCGAGAGGCAGCAGTCGATCGCGGCCGGCGTCGTGCCCCAGTCCTCGTGCAGCTTCAGCGCGCAGGCGCCGGCCTCGACCTGCTCCACCAGCGCCGCCGGACGCGCCGCATTGCCCTTGCCGGCGAAGCCGAGGTTCACCGGGAAGGCATCGGAGGCCTGGATCATGCGCGCGATGTGCCAGGGGCCCGGCGTGCAGGTCGTCGCGTTGGTGCCGGTGGCGGGTCCGGTGCCGCCGCCGAGCAGCGTGGTGACGCCGGACATCAGCGCGTCGTCGATCTGCTGCGGGCAGATGAAATGGATGTGGGCGTCGAAGCCGCCGGCCGTGAGGATCTTGCCCTCGCCCGCGATCGCCTCGGTGCCCGGGCCGATCACGATGGTCACGTTCGGCTGGACGTCGGGGTTGCCGGCCTTGCCGATCGCCACGATGCGGCCGTCCTTGATGCCGACATCGGCCTTCACGATCCCCCAGTGGTCGAGGATCAGCGCATTGGTGATCACGGTGTCGACCGCGCCCTGCCGGCTGGTCGCCTGGCCCTGCCCCATGCCGTCGCGGATCACCTTGCCGCCGCCGAACTTCACCTCCTCGCCATAGGTCGTGAAGTCCTTCTCGACCTCCACGATCAGGTCCGTGTCGGCGAGCCGGACCTTGTCGCCCGTGGTGGGCCCGAACATGTCCGCGTAGGCGCGGCGCTCCATCCTGACCGGCATGCGACCCTCTCGGGATTAGAGTTTGCCCATCACGTCCTGGCGGAATCCGTAGACCACCCGCTTGCCGGCGAGCGCGACCAGCGTCACCTCGCGGGTCTGCCCGGGCTCGAAGCGCACGGCGGTGCCGGCCGCGATGTCGAGCCGCATGCCGCGCGCCCTCCGGCGCTCGAACTTCAGGGCCGGGTTGGTCTCGAAGAAGTGGTAGTGGCTGCCGACCTGGATCGGCCGGTCGCCCGTGTTGGTGACCGTCAGCGTCACGGTCCTGCGGCCGGCATTGAGCTCGATCGTGCCGTCCTGGATGAAGGTCTCGCCCGGGATCATGGCGTCACCGCCGGCGCATGCGGCGCAGCAGCGCGAGGCCGCCCGCCACCAGCAGCCCGCCGATGGCGAGCGCCGCCGCCTCCGGCAGCAGGCTCGCTCCGTGCGGATGTTCGTGCGCGACCACCGAGGGGTGGGCGAGCGCGGCGCCGGCCGCGAAAGTGAGGATCGTCGTCAGGATCGTGCGCATGCTTGCCCCTCATCGAATCGGATCGTGCACGGTGACGAGCTTGGTCCCGTCCGGGAACGTCGCCTCCACCTGCACGTCGTGGATCATCTCGGCGATGCCGTCCATCACCTGGCCGCGCCGGATCACGTGCGCGCCCGCCTCCATCAGCTCGGCGACGGTGCGTCCGTCGCGCGCGCCTTCCAGGATGAAGTCGGTGATCAGTGCCACCGCCTCCGGATGGTTGAGCTTGACGCCGCGCTCGAGCCGGCGCCGCGCCACCATGGCGGCCATGGCGACCAGCAGCTTGTCCTTCTCGCGAGGTGTGAGGTTCATGGATCCGATCCGTTCTCAGTTCAGCCACAGCCGCGGCAGTGCGCGCGCGCGCAGCGCCGCGAGCACCCGCATCAGGTCGTGCCGCATGGCGGCGCCATCGGCCGCGACGAAGCGGACCACCGCGCCGCCGTTCCAGGCCGAGGCGCCGACCTCGCCGCGGAAGCCTCCTTCGAGCGCGCGCACGGTCTCGGGGATCTTCTCGTCGCCCGGCACCAGGATCACGGTCGCGACCGCGGCCGCGCCCTTGCCGATCGCCGGCAGCGCCAGCTTCCCGGCGATCTCCCCGTCGAGCCGCACGGTCTCGGCATAGACCAGCCGGCCCTCGCGCCGCACCCGCCAGCGGTCGGTGAGCGTGCCCCGTTCCAGCCGCTCGCCCATGCCGGTGCGGCCGAACACCAGGGCCTCCGCCAGCATCAGCCGCGCATCCCCCGCCAGCTCCACCTCGATGCTGCGCGCGAGCCGCGACTGGTCGAACAGAATCGTCTCCTGCGGCAGCCAGGCGAGCGCGGCGCCGGCGCCGACCCGCAGCTTCACGTCGACGGCCGCGGCCGCATCGAGGGCGCGATAGACCTTCTCGGCCGCGGCGGTCGAGACCGTGAGCTGCGCCCCGGCATCGACCGCGATGTCGAGGTCGAAGCGGTCGCCGCCGGCGACGCCGCCCGCGGTATTGACCAGCACCGCATCGAGCTCGGCCCCGCGCGCGCCCGGAAAGCGCACGCGCAGCGAGCCGTCCTCGTGCAGGCGCGCGGCGCGCGAGGCGCCCGCCGTCAGCCCGACCTCGAGCGCGAGCGTCCCGCGCGCCCGGTTCGCGGCGAAGATATCCCGGTCTGCTGCGCTCGCAGCGGTCATGCGTCCCCCTTCCGAAGGGGCCGGCCTTCGAGGCCGGCGCCAACCTTCCCGGTCACGGCCGGGCCCGCATCCGCGGGCACGACGAGTCACAAGGACATCGCCCGCCGCAGCGCCTCCGCGTCGATCGTCTCGCGCGTGCAGGAATAGACGACCTGCCCCCGATCCATGACCGCGAAATGGTCGCCGAGCTCGCGCGCGAAGTCGAGATACTGCTCGACCAGCACGATGGCGATCCCGCCGAGATTGCGCAGATACGCGATCGCGCGGCCGATGTCCTTGATGATCGAGGGCTGGATGCCCTCGGTCGGCTCGTCCAGCAGCAGCAGGCGCGGCCGCATCACCAGCGCGCGGCCGATGGCGAGCTGCTGCTGCTGGCCGCCCGAGAGGTCGCCGCCGCGCCGGCGCAGCATGCTCTCGAGCACCGGGAACAGCGAATAGACGTCGTTCGGGATCTCGCGTTCCGACCGCTTGAGCGGCGCGAAGCCGGTCTGCAGGTTCTCCTCGACGGTGAGCAGCGGGAAGATCTCGCGGCCCTGCGGCACATAGGCGACGCCGCGCCGCGCCCGCTCATAAGGCCTGAGCCCGGTCAGGTCGGCGCCGTCGAGCCGGATGGTTCCCGAGCTGATCGGGTGGTGCCCGACCAGGGCGCGCAGCAGGCTGGTCTTGCCGACGCCGTTGCGGCCGAGCACGCAGGTGACCTTGCCGGGCTCGGCCTGGAGCGAGACGTCGCGCAGCGCCTGGGCGGCGCCGTAGTGCAGGCTGATGCGGTCCGCTTCCAGCATGGACTGTTCCTGTTGGCGCATGTTCTTGTCGGCAAACCGGTGCCCACTTTGCCGGAACATGCGCTAGCGCCCCAAGTACACTTCGATCACCCGCTCGTTCTCCGACACCTGGTCGATCGAGCCTTCCGCGATCACGGTTCCTTCGTGCAGCACCGTCACCTTCACGCCGAGCTCGCGCACGAAGGCCATGTCGTGCTCGACCACCACCACGGTATGGGTGCGGTTGATCGCCTTGAGCAGCTCCGCGGTCTGCTGCGTCTCCTCGTCGGTCATGCCGGCGACCGGCTCGTCGACCAGCAGCAGCTTCGGGTCCTGGGCGAGCAGCATGCCGATCTCCAGCCACTGCTTCTGGCCGTGCGAGAGCCCGCCGGCGACGCGCCCGCGCATCGGGTCGAGCCGGGTGATCCGCAGGATCCGGTCGATGCGCTCCCACTCTTCCGTCGTCTCGCGCCAGAACAGGGCCTTGCGCGCGCGCCGGTCCGCCTTGAGGGCGAGCCGCAGGTTGTCCTCCACGGTGTGCATGTCGAACACCGTCGGCTTCTGGAACTTGCGGCCGATGCCGAGCTCGGCGATCTCGGCCTCGTCGAGGCGTGTCAGGTCGTGGCTGCCGTCGAACAGCACGTCGCCGTTGTCGGGCCGGGTCTTGCCCGTGACCACGTCCATCATGGTGGTCTTGCCGGCGCCGTTCGGGCCGATGATGGCGCGCATCTCGCCGGGCTCGACCGTCAGCGACAGGTTGTTGAGCGCGCGGAAGCCGTCGAAGGAGACCCGGACCGCGTCGAGGTAGAGCAGCGCGGACGTGGTGCGCGGTGCGTCCATGGTCTCTCCCCTACTCGGCCGGCTTCGGCGCCGGCGCGGCCGGCGCGACGGCGGCCGCTTCCGCGGCCGCGCCGCGCGCGCGCCGTTCGGCCCACCAGTGCTGCGCGGTGCCGACGATGCCGCGCGGCAGCAGCAGCGTCACGGCGACGAACAGCCCGCCGAGCACGAACAGCCAGTAGGGCGCGAGGACGCCGGTCGTGAACGTCGTCTTGCCGTAGTTGACCAGGATCGCGCCGAGCACCGCGCCCACGAGCGTGCCGCGGCCGCCGACCGCGACCCAGATCACCGCCTCGATCGAGTTCGCGGGCGCGAACTCGCCCGGATTGATGATGCCGACCTGCGGCACGTACAGCGCGCCCGCGACGCCGGCCATGCAGGCCGAGAGCGTGAACACGAGCAGCTTGTAGGACTCGACCCGGTAGCCGAGGAAGCGCGTGCGCGATTCCGCGTCGCGGATCGCCACCAGCACCTTGCCGAACTTGGAGGCGACGATCACCCGGCAGACCAGGAAGCCGAGCATCAGCGCCGCGACCGAGACCGCGAACAGCGCCGCCCGCGTGCCCTGCGCCTGCACGTTGAAGCCGAGGATGTCCTTGAAATCGGTGAGGCCGTTGTTGCCGCCGAACCCGAAATTGTTGCGGAAGAAGCCGAGCATCAGCGCGAAGGTGAGCGCCTGGGTGATGATCGAGAGGTAGACGCCGGTGACGCGCGAGCGGAACGCGAACCAGCCGAACACGAAGGCGAGCGCGCCCGGCACCAGCACGACCATCAGCGCCGCATAGGGGAAGTGCTGGAAGCCGTACCAGTAGACCGGCAGCTCCGGCCAGTTCAGGAACACCATGAAGTCCGGCAGCACCGGATGGGCGTAGACCCCGCGCGTCCCGATCTGGCGCATCAGGTACATTCCCATGGCGTAGCCGCCGAGCGCGAAGAACGCGCCGTGGCCGAGCGAGAGGATGCCGCAATAGCCCCAGATCAGGTCGATCGAGAGCGCGAGCAGCGCATAGCAGATGTACTTGCCGAACAGCGAGACCAGGTAGGTCGGCACGTGCCAGGGGCTCGACGGCGGCAGCAGCAGGTTGAGCGCCGGCACGACCACGGCGATCGTCGCGAGGAGCAGGAGGAAGACCAGCGCGCCTCTCGAGAGCGCGCGGTCCTGCGCGGCGCCGTTCATGCCTCGACCGCCCGGCCCTTGAGGGCGAACAGCCCGCGCGGACGCTTCTGGATGAACAGGATGATCAGCACCAGGATCGCGATCTTGCCGAGCACCGCGCCCGCATAGGGCTCGAGGAACTTGTT
>PQAH01000089.1 GCA_003105195.1 Bradyrhizobiaceae bacterium | reverse complement strand
AGGCGAGGAAGTCCGCGTCGCTCTGGCAGGCCGGCCCGGGCAGCCGCTCCTCCGCGACATAGCGGTTGATCGCCGGCTGCCCCATGATCCGACGGATCAGCTTCATCCCGGCCACCATGACGTCGCGGTCGCGCATGGCCGTGAGATAGCGCGGCTGGATCGCGGGGGCGGCCGCGGGGTCCGCCGACTTGATGTGGACGTGGCCGCGGCTCTCGGGCCGCAGCTGGCACACCGAGACGATGAAGCCCGGGAACGGATGGAATCTGGCGCCGATCTTGTCGGCGCTGAACATGATCACGTGCACCTGCACGTCCGGCGTGGCGACCGAAGGATCGGTCCGGAAGAAGCCGCCCGCATAGCCGGCCGAGATCGCCAGCAGGCCCTTGCGGGTCAGCACGTAGCGCAGGCCCGCCGCGAGCCGGTTGCGCAGGCTGCCGAGCACGTCGTTCATGGTGATCGGCTCGGTGCAGCGATAGGCGAAGCGGACCTGGAAGTGGTCCTGCAGGTCGCTGCCGACGCCCGGGATGTCGGCGACGACCGGCACGCCGTGCGACTGCAGCAGCGCCGCCGGCCCGAGCCCCGAGAGCTGCAGGAGCTGCGGCGAGTTGATCGCCCCGGCCGCCACGATCACTTCGCCCCCCGCGCGCGCGAGGCGCGCCTCGCGGCCGACGCGGTACTCGACGCCGGTGGCGCGCCGCCCCTCGATGAGGATGCGCGTCGTGAGCGCGTTCGCCACCACCGCGAGATTGGACCGCCTACGCGCCGGCCGCAAATAGCCGACCGCGGTCGAGCAGCGCCGCCCGTTGCGCGAGGTGACCTGGAAATAGCCCGCGCCCTCCTGGTCGGCGCCGTTGAAGTCGTCGTTCCGCGGGAACCCGGCCTGCTGCGCGGCCTCGATGAAGGCGTCGCAGAGCGGATGCGAATCCGGCACGTCGGAGACCGCGAGCGGCCCGCCGACCCCGTGGAAGGCGTCGGCGCCGCGCGCCTGGTCCTCCGCCTTGCGGAAATAGGGCAGCACGTCCTCGTGGCTCCAGCCCGCATTGCCGAGCTGGCGCCAGTGGTCGAAATCCTGCGCCTGCCCGCGCACGTAGAGCAGCCCGTTGATCGAGCTCGACCCGCCCAGCACCTTCCCGCGCGGCTGGATGATCTGCCGGTTGTTGAGCTCGGGCTCGGGCTCCGAATTGTAGAGCCAGTTCACCCTGGCATTGGTGAACAGCTTGCCGTAGCCGAGCGGGATGTGGATCCAGGGATGGCGGTCCTTGCCGCCCGCCTCGAGCAGCAATACGCGGTGCCGCCCCGACGCCGAGAGACGGTTGGCGAGCACGCAGCCCGCGCTGCCGGCGCCGACGATGATGTAGTCGAATTCGTTGTCCTGCACGATCCACCCTTCCTCACACGAGACGAACCGGGGAGCGCGGCCGCGCGCCGCGCACCCGCGTTCGCGCCCTGCCCGTCAGCTGCCGCCCTGCTTCACGGCGGCGAGCAGCGCGTCCACGTAGTCCTTGCCGATCTCCTGGTTGGCCCAGGCCACGACCGGCGGCTGCGCGAGCTTGCGGAAGGCGGCGACGGTCGCGGCATCGATCTCGGTCACCTGCATGCCCTTCTCGCTCAGGATCTTCTTGGCGGCGAGATCCTGGTCCGAGGTCATCTTGCGGTGGATGTCGCGCGCGATCTTCGCGCCGTCGAGCACCGCGCGCTGCTGGTCGGGCGTCAGCCCGGCGAAGAAGCGGTCGTTGATCAGGTAGGCATGCACCGAATAGACGTGGCCGTTGAGCGTGATGTGCTTCTGGTACTGGAACAGGCTCGCGGCCAGGATGTTGGTCACGCTGTTCTCCTGCCCGTCGACCACCCGCCCCTGCAGCGCGGTCGGCAGCTCCGCCCAGGGGATCGCCGAGGCCGAGGCGCCGAGCGATTCCACCAGCGCCTTGAACACCGGCGACGGCTGGATGCGGATCTTCAGGCCCTTCATGTCGTCGGGCGACCTGATCGGCCGCGCATTGTTGGTGAAATGGCGGATGCCGTTGTCCGCGAGCGCCAGCATGCGGATGCCGGTCTTCTTGCGCATGTCCTCGGCGAAGTCGGCGCCCCATTTCGAGTCGTAGACGCGCCAGGCATGGGCATGATCGTTGAACAGGAAGGGGATTCCGAGCACGCCGATCGGCTTGTGGACCGTCGCGATGGCGCCGTCGTGGGCGACCGCCATCTCGAGCGTGCCGAGCCGCAGGCCTTCCATCGTCTCCTGGTCCTTGCCGAACTGGCCGGCCGGGAAGATCTGGACCTTCACCTGCCCGTTGGTGGCGCGCTCGACATGCTCCTTGAAGGCGAGCGCGGCGCGGTGCTTCGGCTGGTCGTCGCGCGCCGGCTGGAAGTGCGCGTATTTGAGCACCTTCTCCTGCGCGAGCGCCGGCGGCGGCGCCGCCAGCGCGACGAACGCCGCGAGGGCAGCGAGGGCGAGTCTGGTCGTCATGAGCGTCCTCCTTGGTCTCGTTGTCATCGAGTATAGCCGAACCACGCGGGAACCGCGGTCGAAAGCTGGGGAAACAGGATGATCAGCGTCAGTACGAAAAGCTCGGCCAGCACCAGGGGCAGCACGGCGGCCGCGATCCGCTCGAAGCGCAGCCCGCTCACCGAGGCCACGATATAGAGCACGCCGCCGACCGGCGGCGTGATCAGCCCGATCGTGAGGTTGAGCACGATCGTCATCGCGAAATGCAGAGGATCGATGCCGAACTGGTCGGCGAGCGGCGCCAGCACCGGCACCAGCACGATCACGGCCGGCAGCACGTCGAGAAAGAAGCCGCAGACCAGCACGAAAACCGCGACCAGGAACAGCACCGCCAGCGGGTCCGTGGTCAGGGTTCCGATCCAGGCGCCGATCGTCTGCGGCACCTGCAGCAGGGTCAGGAGCCAGGCGAACAGCGAGGCCGTCGCCACGATCAGGAGCGCCGCCGAGGTGACGAGGCCGGTCTGCAGCATGGCCTGGTAGACCAGCGCGGGCGTGAGGCGCCGCGTGACGAGGAACCCGATCAGCAGCGCGTAGACCACCGCGACGGCCGCCGACTCGGTCACCGTGAACACGCCGCCGACGATGCCGCCGATGATCATGACCGGCATCAGCAGCGCGGGCACGGCCTGGAGGAAAGCGATCCCCCGCTCGCGCCAGGGCATCCGCGGATGCGCGGCACCGTAACCGCGCCGCAGCGATATCGCGTGATTGGCGAGCGCCAGCGCCGCCCCCAGCATCAGGCCCGGCACGATGCCGGCCATGAACAGGCCCGCGACCGTCACCCGCGCGTCGGTGAGCGCATAGATCACCATGATGATCGAGGGCGGGATGATCGGTCCGATGGTGGCGGCCGCGGCCGAGAGCGCCGCCGCGTAGTGCCTCTCGTAGCCGGCGCGCTGCATCATGCGCATCAGCACGGCGCCCGGCCCCGCCGCGTCGGCGAGCGCCGAGCCCGAAATGCCCGCGAAGATCATGTTGGTCATGACGTTGACGTGGCCGAGCCCCCCGCGGATGTGCCCCACCATGGTGTTGGTGAAGCGCAGGATCGAGGTCGTGATCCCGCAGGCCGTCATCAGGTCCGCCGCCAGGATGAAGAACGGAATCGCGAGCAGCGCGAACGAATTGATGCCGTTGAAGAAGCGCTGCGGCACGGAGAGCAGCGACAGCTTGCCGTCGACCACGAGGGCGAGAAGTCCCGCGAGACCCATGGTGACCGCAATCGGCAGGCCGACCGCGAGCCCGATCACGAAGGCGAGGCCGAGGACGAGCCCCATCACTCGACCCCCGGATCGAGGCTCTCCGCGACCTCGTAGCGCTGCGCCACGTAGCCGCCGAACATCAGGAGGACGTGCAGCAGGAAGGCGAGCGCGCCGATCGGCACCGCGAGATAGGGGATGCCGGCCGAAATGTTCATGGCCGGCGTCTCCTGCGGCCAGGCGAAGGCGGCGAGCTGGAAGCCGAGCACGGCGACGATGAGGAAGAACCCGACCATCACCAGCGCCAGGCCGGCGCGCAGCGCCTGCGCGAGCGCGGCCGGCAGCAGGGCCTGCAGCATCTCCATCGCGACATGCCGGCCGTAGCGCAGCGCGAGCCCGGCGCCCAGGAAGGTCACCCAGACCATGAGATACTGGGACAGTTCCTCGGCCCAGATCAGCGAGCGGTTGAAGGCGTAGCGCCCGACCACGTTGGCGAAGACCAGCGCCACCATGGCGCTCATCATGGCGACGATCAGCGCCGCGTTGGCGCGCATGTAGGCGCGATCGAAGCGGCCGATCAGACGGGCCGCGCGGGAGCGCGCGGCCGAGGGAGGGACTGGCGGGGACATGGACTGCGGGACCGGCTCCGCGTGCGATCTACCGGGCGCCGGCGCCGGCGGCCTTCACGATCGCGGACCACTGGGTCTCCTCGCGATCGAGATCGGCGGCATATTCCTCGGGCGTGCTCGGCAGCGGATCGGCGCCTTCGTGATCGAGCCGCTTGATCACGTCGTCGGAGCCGAGCGCGCTACGCAGCTCCCTGTTGAGGCGCTCGACGATCGGGCGCGGCGTGCCGGCCGGCGCCACCAGGCCGTAGCGCAGCGCCGCCTCGTAGCCCGGCAGGCCCGACTCCGCGATGGTCGGTACGTCCGGCAGGAGCTTCGAGCGATTGGCCGCCGTGACGCCGAGGGCGCGCAGCTTCCCGCCCTGCACGTTGCCGAGCACCACCGGCAGGGGCGCCACCATCACGGGCACGTGGCCGCCGAGCACGTCGTTGAGGCCGGGGCCCGTGCCCTTGTAGGGAATGTGGTTGAGCTTGATGCCGGCGCGATGCGCGAACAGCTCCGCCGAGACGTGGCCGAGGGTGCCGACGCCCGCGGAGGCGAAGTCGATTTTGCCGGGCCGCTCCTTCGCGAGCGCGATCAGCTCGGCGATCGTCCTCGCCGGGAACGACGGATGCACGACCAGCACGCTCGGCGCCGTGCCGATGCGGCCGACCGCCACGAAATCCTTGCGCACGTCGAAACCCGGATCCCGGTAGACGGTCGGGGCGATGGCGAGCGTGCCCGTGTAGCCGAGCAGCAAGGTGTAGCCGTCGGGCGCGCTCCTCGCGACCTGGCGCGCGCCGATGGTCCCGCCGGCGCCGCCGCGATTGTCGACCACGACCTGCTGGCCGAGCGTGGCCGCCATCTTGTCGGCGACGATGCGGGCCATGATCGTGGTGCTGCCGCCGGGCGCGAACGGCACCACCAGGGTGATGGGTCGGATCGGATAATCGTCGGCGCGCGCCTGCACCGCGCAGGCAGCCATCCATGCGGCCGCTATCAGCGCCGCCCGAACCGGCTTCGAGGCCATGCTTTTCCTCCCGAGCTCGCGGTCTTGCCGCCGCGCGCGGCCGTCGAGTTGCCGCTTCACCCGAAGGCTATCGCATGTGCGCGGAAGTTGGGAATGAGGATTGGGACAGCCTGCCGTGCAGGGGGGGCCGAGCCCCGCCGATCCTTTCACGATGCGCAGCCGCGGTGCCGTCGCGGACCCGGCGGCGCCTCACCCATGAGCCGACACCGGCGCCATGGACAGCAAAACCGCCGGCCTCGGAGAGGACCGGCGGTTCGAGCCGGAGGTTGATGTCGCGATTGCGACGAACGTGCGTCAGATCGACCGTCAGTGCACGCTCATGCTGGTGTCGTGCTTCAGGCGCTCGATCTCGTCCTTCACTTGCAGCTTGCGTCGCTTGAGCTCGGCGATCTTGAGATCGTCGGTCGAAAGATGCGTGAGCGCGTCGGAGATTTCATCCTCCAGCGCCCGGTGCTTCCGCTCCAGTTCCGCAAGATGCGATTGGATGGACATGTGGCATGCCTCCTAGGTCAGATTCACCGACATTTTGCATTGTGACAGAAGCATTATGGCAAGTCGATCGAGCTTCGATTGTGCGATGCAGCAAATCCCCCGGGGCGTAAGCGGTTGGTCACGCGCGGCTTGCTGGCACCGGGTTAAAGCGCGATACTTGTTGACGTTTCGACGTCCATCGGCGGCGTCGGCCGGCATGCGGAACCGCACCCGACGATGACCCAAGAGGAAGAACGCGAGCTCCGCGCGACCCTTGCGCGCATGCAGCAGGAGCACCGCGACCTCGACGCCGCCATCGAGGCCCTCCAGAACGCTCCCGGCTCGGACATCCTGCAGATCCAGCGCCTCAAGAAGCGCAAGCTGGCCCTGCGCGACCGGATGACCTTCATCGAGGACCAGCTGACCCCGGACATCATTGCCTGAGCGGGGGCCGAATTCAGCCTCGGCGCGCCGCCTTGCGGGCATACATGGCCTGGTCGGCATGGGCGAGCGCATCGGCCGGCCCGTCGAGGGCGCCGAGCGGGGCGACCCCGACCGAGGCCCCGACCGAAAGCACCGACTCCCCGGCCGGGACCCCGACGGCCGCCACCGCCGCCTCCAGCGCCTCGGCCTTGGCGCGGGCCTCCGCCTCGCCGAGGTTCCACAGGATCAGCGCGAACTCGTCGCCCCCGAGCCGCGCCAGCACGTCCGACGCGCGCACATTGCGCTGGAGCGCCGCCGCCACGGCCCGCAGCAGCGCGTCGCCGGCCGCATGGCCGTAGCGATCGTTGACCGCCTTGAAGCCGTCGAGATCGACATAGAGCAGCGCCGCCGGGGTACCGTAGCGGCGCACATAGGCGAGCGAGCGGGCGAGCTCGCGCTCGAAGCCGCGCCGGTTGAAGATGCCGAGCAGCGGATCGCTTTCGACCTTGGCCTCGAGCTCCTTCACCTGGGCGCGGGTGACGGCGAGTTCGGCCCGGAGCAGCTCGACCTCCGCGACCAGCCGCGACGGGTCCGGGCGCGGCACCCCCGTCGGCGCGGCCGGCGGCTCCTCACCCGCGCGGCGCGCGGGCGGCTGCGGCCGAACGGGTCCGCCCCGGGCGGGCTTCGCGGAGCGCGGCTGCTGTTTCGCCATGAACACCCCCTGCTGACGATTCCCCTCGCGCAGCGCCGAGAATAAACGAGGCGGATCGTCTTGCCAGTGCAAAGCCCGCACCTATAATCCGCGCCTTCTTTTTCCGGGGGTTCGGACGCGCATGGCGGCCAGGTCGGACAAGAGGTCCGCGAYCAAGTCGGTCGCCATCATCATGGGCAGCCAGTCGGACTGGGCGACCATGAAGCACGCCGCCGAGACCCTCGACGCCCTCGGGGTGGGCTACGAGACGTGCATCGTCTCGGCGCACCGTACCCCAGAGCGCCTCTATGCCTTCGCCAAGGGGGCCAGGGCCGCGGGCTTCCGGGTGATCATCGCGGGCGCCGGCGGCGCCGCGCATCTGCCCGGCATGACGGCATCCCTGACCACCCTGCCGGTACTCGGCGTGCCGGTCGAGTCCAAGGCCCTGTCCGGGGTCGATTCGCTCTATTCCATCGTGCAGATGCCACCCGGCGTGCCGGTCGGCACGCTCGCCATCGGCCGGGCGGGCGCGATCAATGCGGCGCTGCTCGCCGCGAGCGTGCTCGCCCTCGCCGACCCGGCGCTGACGGCCCGCCTCGAGGCCTGGCGCAAGTCGCAGACCGACGCCGTCGCAGAGCATCCCGCGGACGCCGGCCCATGACCCCGCAGTTGCCGGGTCCGCTCGGCTCCGACGCCACCATCGGCATCCTCGGCGGCGGCCAGCTCGGACGCATGTTGGCGCTCGCCGCCGCGCGGCTCGGCCTCAAATGCCACGTGTTCTCTCCCGACCCGGCCTCGCCGGCCTTCGACGTGGTGCATCGCGTCACCTGCGCGGACTACGCGGATACGAGCGCCCTCGACCGCTTCGCCGAGGACGTCGATGTCGTCACCTACGAGTTCGAGAACGTGCCGGCCGAGAGCGCCGCCTTCCTTTCGGCGCGCCGGCCGGTGCTGCCGGACCCGCACGTGCTCGCCGTGACCCAGGACCGGCTCGCCGAGAAGCGTTTCGTGCAGGACCTCGGCATCGCGACCGCGCGCTTCGCCGAGGTCGACGACCCCGCGATGCTCGCGCCCGCCCTCGCCGCCATCGGCCGGCCGGCGGTGCTCAAGACCCGCCGCTTCGGCTATGACGGCAAGGGCCAGGTGCTGCTGCGCGAGGCGGCCGACCCGGCGCGCGCGTGGGACGAGGTCGGCCACCAGCCCTGCATCCTCGAGGCCTTCGTCCGATTCGAGCGCGAGATCTCGGTGGTGGCCGCCCGCGACCGCGCGGGCCGGGTCGCCTGCTTCGACGTCACCGAGAACGAGCACCGCGACCACATCCTCAAGATCTCCCGCGTACCGGCCGCGGTCTCGCCGGCCGTGGAGGCCGAGGCGCTGGCGATCGCCGGCAAGATCGCGGCCGCCTTCGGTTATGTGGGCGTGCTCGCGGTCGAGATGTTCGTCGTCGCGGAGGGAGCCGGCCACGCGGTGCTGGTCAACGAGATCGCCCCGCGGGTGCACAATTCCGGCCACTGGACCCTGGACGGCGCCTCGGCGTCCCAGTTCGAGCAGCACATCCGCGCGGTCGCCGGCTGGCCGATCGCGGTCCCGCGCCGGCACGGCCGCATCGAGATGGTGAACCTGATCGGCGAGGAGGTCGCGGAGGCCGCGGCCTGGCTCGAGGTCCCGGGCGCCGCGGTCCATCTTTACGGCAAGGGAACGGTGCGCCCGGGCCGCAAGATGGGCCATGTCACCCGCCTCCTTCCCGACTGAGCTTCCGCGACACCCCGGGCGGTGGACTTTTTTCCCCGCTTCTGGTACAGGCCCGCGTCCCGGCAGGATTCGACCGCTCGCGACGTGGCCGCCTCGGCGCCGGACACCCCATTTCGAGGTCCAGACTGAATAGATCGAAGAGGAACAATGCAGGTTCTCGTCCGCGACAATAATGTCGACCAAGCCCTGAAGGCGCTGAAGAAGAAGATGCAGCGCGAGGGCATTTTCCGCGAAATGAAGCTGCGGAACCACTACGAGAAGCCGTCCGAGAAGAAGGCCCGCGAGCGGGCCGAAGCGATCCGCCGCGCCCGCAAGCTCGCCCGCAAGCGCGCCCAGCGCGAAGGCCTGATCCCGGGCAAGCCCAAGGTGGCCCGCCCCGGCCCGGGCGGCCGTCCCGGCGCCCCGGCCCGCCCGCCGCGCTGATCCTCTCCCGGGCGACACGACCGCGGGCGCGGGCATGGTCCCGCGCCGCTGTATTTCGGGGCTGCGACGCGACAGAATGGCGGCCGGCCGGGATGGCCCCGGCCCCTGCACGAGAGCGGCGCAAAGACCCGTGACCCTCGGAACGCAGACCCTGCCCAGGCGTGAGCGGCCGGTCCGCCGCGCGCTTCTCCTGCTCGCGTTCGCGGCCTCGCTCGCCGCCTGCAAGACCGTCCAGACCGCGATCTCCGAGGACGAGGACGCGGCGCAGGCCGCCTCCCCGGCCAACATCGCCTCGCTCTCCGAGGTGATCCAGCGCAACCCGAACGATCCGCAGGCCTACAACGTGCGCGGCAGCGTGCTCGGTCGCGCCGGCAAGCGCGAGGAGGCGCTCGCCGACTTCAACAGGGCGGTCGCGCTCGATCCGAATTACGCCCAGGCCTATGCGAACCGCGGGCTGGTGCATCGCCAGATGAACCGGCTCGAGCTCGCGCTCGCCGACTACAACCGCGCGATAGCGATCGATCCGAATTACGCGGTCGCCTATCTGGGCCGCGGCATCGTCTACCGCCAGCAGCGCCAGGCGCTTCCCGCGCTCGAGGACTTCAACCGGGCGATCCAGATCCGCCCCGACAATGCCCAGGCCTACTACAACCGCGGCCTGCTCTATCAGGCCCAGAACCAGCACCAGTACGCGATCGACGACTTCACGACCGCGCTCGGCGTCTCGCAGCAGAAGGCCGAGCCCTATGTGGCGCGCGGGCTGAGCTATCTGGCGATCGGCGACGTCAAGTCGGCGGCGAGCGACCTCGACGAGGCCGTGCAGCTCGAGCCGCAGAGCCTCACGGCCTGGACCAGCCGCGGCCTCGCCTACGAGCGCCTCGGCGACAAGGAGAAGGCGGCCGGCTCCTATGCGCGCGCCATGAACATCAGCCAGAGCCACGAGCCCGCCAAGCAGGGCTTCGCCCGCGTCGGCGGCCGCCTCGGCCAGGCCTACCAGGCGTTCTGAGCCGCCCTACTCGTCGAAAAACTTCAGGACGATCCCGGTCGCACCGAAGGCGTCGAGGTCGTTGTGGTTGGCGCGCGGGAGCCGGACGAAGCGCTTCGGCGCCTGCACGAGCGCGTAGAGCCGCTCGCCGAAGCGGATCGGCACCACGTTGTCCCATTCGCCGTGCACGACCAGCACCGGCGCCGTCACCCGCGCGATGCGTTGGTCCGACCGGAACGGGTCCTTGATCAGCCACCGCACCGGCAGGTACGGATAATGCGCGGCGCCGACGTCGGCCGCCGAGGTGAACGGCGCCTGCAGCGCGATACGCCCGACCGGCCGCTCGGCCGCGAGCGCGACCGCCACGGCGCTGCCGAGCGA
>PQAH01000088.1 GCA_003105195.1 Bradyrhizobiaceae bacterium | reverse complement strand
TCGATCTCGTCGAACAGCACGACCTGGTAGGGCCGCCGGCGCACCGCCTCGGTGAGCGCCCCGCCCTCCTCGTAGCCCACATAGCCGGGCGGCGCGCCGATCAGGCGCGCGACCGAGTGCTTCTCCATGTATTCGGACATGTCGATGCGCACGAGCGCCGTCTCGTCGTCGAACAGGAACTCGGCGAGCGCCTTGGTGAGCTCGGTCTTGCCGACGCCGGTGGGCCCCAGGAACATGAACGAGCCGATCGGCCGGTTCGGGTCCTGCAGCCCGGCGCGTGCGCGCCGCACCGCGGTCGAGACCGCCTGCACGGCCTCGGTCTGGCCGACGACGCGCTTGGCGATCTGCGCCTCCATGCGCAGGAGCTTCTCCCTCTCGCCTTCCAGCATCCGGTCGACCGGCACGCCGGTCCAGCGCGACACCACTTGCGCCACGTGGTCGGGGGTCACCGCCTCCTCGACCATGGCGCCCTTGCCGTCGCCGGCCTCGACCGCGAGAAGCTTCTTCTCGAGCTCCGGAATCCTGCCATAGGCGAGCTCGCCCGCGCGCTGGTATTCGCCGCGGCGCTGGGCATTGGCGAGTTCCACGCGCGCCTGGTCGAGCTCGCTCTTGAGCCGCTGGCCCTCCGAGAGCTTCTCCTTCTCGGCCTTCCAGCGCGCCGTGAGGTCGGCCGACTGCTTCTCGAGCTCGGCGAGCTCGCCCTCGAGCCGCTTCAGCCGCTCGCGCGAGCCCGGATCGCTCTCCTTCTTGAGCGCCTCCTGCTCGATCTTCAGGCGCACGGCCTCGCGGTCGATGGAGTCGAGCTCCTCGGGCTTGGAATCCACCTGCATCTTCAGCCGCGCCGCCGCCTCGTCGACCAGGTCGATCGCCTTGTCGGGCAGGAAGCGGTCCGTGATGTAGCGGTTCGAGAGCGTCGCGGCGGCGACCAGCGCGCCGTCGGTGATGCGCACGCCGTGGTGCACCTCGTACTTCTCCTTCAGCCCGCGCAGGATCGAGACCGTGTCCTCGACCGAGGGCTCGGAGACGAACACCGGCTGGAAGCGCCGGGCGAGCGCCGCGTCCTTCTCGACGTGCTTCTTGTACTCGTCCAGCGTGGTGGCGCCGATGCAATGCAGCTCGCCGCGCGCGAGCGCGGGCTTCAGGAGGTTCGAGGCGTCCATGGCGCCGTCGGCCTTGCCGGCGCCGACCAGGGTGTGCATCTCGTCGATGAACAGGATGATGCCGCCGTCCGAGGCGGTCACCTCCTTCAGCACGGCCTTGAGCCGCTCCTCGAACTCGCCGCGGTACTTGGCGCCGGCGATCAGCGCGCCCATGTCGAGCGCGAGCAGCTTCTTGTCCTGGAGGCTCTCCGGCACGTCGCCGTTGACGATGCGCAGCGCGAGGCCTTCGGCGATCGCGGTCTTGCCGACGCCGGGCTCGCCGATCAGCACCGGATTGTTCTTGGTGCGCCGGGAGAGCACCTGGACGGTACGGCGGATCTCCTCGTCGCGGCCGATCACCGGGTCGAGCTTGCCGTCGCGCGCCGCCTGGGTGAGGTCGCGCGCGTATTTCTTGAGCGCGTCATAGGCGTTCTCGGCCGAGCTCGAATCGGCGGTGCGGCCCTTGCGCAGCGCGTTGATGGCGGTGTTGAGGTTCTGCGGCGTGACACCGGCCTTGGCGAGGATCCGGCCCGCCTCGTTGTCCTTCTCGAGCGCGAGCGCGAGCAGGAGCCGCTCGACCGTGACGAAGCTGTCGCCCGCCTTCTCGGCCGCCTTCCCGGCGGCATCGAACACGCGGGCGAGCGCGGGCTCGAGGTAGAGCTGGCCGGCCGCCGCGCCTTCCACGCGCGGCCGCTTCTTCAGCGCCGCCTCGACCGCGTCGAGCGCCTCGCGCGAGCGCCCGCCCGAGCGGTCGATCAGCCCGGCCGCGAGGCCCTCGGGGTCGTCGAGCAGGACCTTGAGAAGGTGCTCGGGGGCGAACTGCTGGTGCCCCTCGCGCAGCGCCAGAGATTGGGCCGATTGCACGAACCCGCGCGCGCGGTCGGTATATTTCTCGAAATTCATGAGGCTCTCGCTCCCTCGGCCTGCTCCGCCCGCCCGTTCGGCACGGTCGGAGCATCGTCATGGGGTCAACCGCGGCCCTGACCTGGGTCAAAGCCGGGGCGTGCTCCGGCGGCCCTGTTGCGCCGCCGCAACGGATATGGGTGGGGCTCCCGGGGAGCGGAAGGGGGCCGGCCTCGGGCCGGGCCGGGATTTTCGGTCGGCTCGGAGGGCTGCCCCGCCCTACGAGGCGGGCAGCAGCGCCCGGTCGAAGCCCGAGCGGCGGAGCAGCTCCGAGAGCCGCTTGCGCGCATAGAACATGCGCGTCTTGGCGGTGCTCTCCGGGACGCCGGTCATCCGCGCCACGTCCTTCACGGAGCGCCCCCGGTAGTAGATCAGGTCGATGATGTTGCGATGCTCGGGGGTGAGGGCGTCGATGCAGTTGCGGATCGCGATCGCGCCTTGCCGGCGCGCGAGCTCGGCCTCCGGGTCCCGCCCCGGATCGGCGAGCTCGGCGGCGGCCTCGATGTCGAGCGTCTCCTGCTCGCGCCGCCGCCGGATCCTGGACAGGGCCTTGTACTTGGTGATGGCGAGCATCCAGGTCGCGACCGCCGAGCGGCCCTCGAAGCGTCCGGCATGGCGCCAGATCTCGAGAAACACCTCGCTCACCAGGTCCTCGGCGAGCGTCGTGTCCCGGCCGATCCGGTAGGCGAGCCGGAACACGCGGTCGTGGTGGCGCTGGAACAGGGCGCGCATCGCGGCCGCATCGCCTGCGGCGATGCGCACGACGAGGGCCTCGTCGGACAGGCGGGGCGTGGACGCGGCGGACTGGGACATCGGTACCTCCGAGGACGTACCGCCTTCCCTAGGACCCGCCGGCGCCCGCTTGTGTGACCGCCATCACAGAGCTGCACTTTTTCCTGGCCGCCCGCGGCTCGCCAAGTCGGGAGCTTTGTGGTTTCTTGCCGGTCCTCTGCCAGCATGAGGAGGCGCAATGCCGGACGGAACGATCGAGGCCCTCTATCGCTATCCCGTGAAGGGGCTCACGCCCGAGCGCCTCGCGCGCACGCGCCTCGCGGTCGGCGAGACCATTCCGGGCGATCGCCGCTACGCCGTCGAGAACGGCCCGAGCGGCTTCGATCCGGCCGCGCCCGCCTATCTGGCCAAGACCCATTTCCTGATGCTGATGAGGAACGAGCGGCTCGCCCGGCTCGATGCCCGCTACGACGATGCGAGCCATGTGCTCACCCTGCGCCACGAGGGGCGGGAGGTGGCGCGCGGCGACCTTTCGACCCCCGAGGGCCGTCGAGCGATCGAGGACTTCTTCGCGCGCTACAGCGCCGACGAGCTGCGCGGCGCCCCGCGCCTCCTGGCGGCCGAGGGCCACAGCTTCTCGGACGTGGCCCGCAAGGTGGTCTCGATCATCAATCTCGCGAGCGTCGCCGCGATCGAGACCGCGGTGGGCGCCCCCGTCCATCCCTTGCGCTTCCGCGGCAACCTCTACCTGGCGGGCTGGCCCGCTTGGCGCGAGTTCGACCTCGTCGAGCGCGAGCTCGCGGTCGGGCGCGAGGCCCGGCTCAAGGTCGTGAAGCGCATCGTGCGCTGCGCCGCCACCAATGTGGACCCCGACACCGGAATGCGCGATCTCGCGCTTCCGAAGTCGCTGATGCAGAGCTTCGGCCACATGGATTGCGGGGTCTATGCCGAGGTCATGACCGGCGGCGAGATCGCGGCCGGCGACTCGATCTCGGTCGTGCCGGAGCGGGCCGCGCTCGGGGTGTGAGGCTCAGGTCGGCGGGTGCAGCGTCGAGAGCGGCGGCGCGACCGATTCCAGCGGCTTTCGCTCCGCCGCCACGCCCCAGCGCCACATGACGGCCGCGGCCGCGACCATCAGCACCGCCCCGAGCAGGTAGCCGCCGAACAGGCTCGTGCGCGAGCCGGTATCGATCAGCGCCCCGAACAGCAGCGGCCCGATCACGCCGCCGACGCCGGTGCCGATCGCATAGAAGAACGCGATCGCCAGCGCCCGGATCTCGAGCGGGAAGGTCTCGCTCACCGTCAGGTAGGCCGAGCTCGCCGCCGCCGAGGCGAAGAAGAAGATCACCATCCAGGCGACCGTCTGCCCGCTCGCCGTGAGCAGGCCCTGCTGGAACAGGTAGCCGCTGCCGGCGAGGAACAGCCCCGACACGACATAGGTGAAGGTGATCATCGGCCGGCGCCCGACGGTGTCGAAAAGTCGCCCGAGCAGGACGGGCCCCAGGAAATTGCCCGCCGCGAACGGGAGCAGGTACCAGCCCACATGCGCGCTGGCGATGCCGTAGAACTCGGTCAGCACCAGCGCATAGGTGAAGAAGATCGCGTTGTAGAAGAAGGCCTGGGCCGACATCAGCGCGAGGCCGACCAGGGTGCGCTGGCGTTGCGCGCGCGTGAGCGTGTGGGCGACCTCCGGGAGCGGGGTCGTGCGCCGACTGAGCAGGCGCACGCGCGGCAGCGTGCCGGCCGGCAGCGCGTGTCCCTGCGCGCAGAGCCGCGCCTCGATGCCGGCGACGATCGCCTCCGCCTCGGCGGCGCGGCCATGGGTCATCAGCCAGCGCGGGCTTTCCGGCAGCCACATCCGCATGAAGAAGATCGCGAGCGCGAGCAGGGCGCCGATCAGGAAGGCGAGGCGCCAGCCGATCTCGGGGTCGATGACCTGCGGATCGAGCAGGACCACGGCGCCGAGCGCGCCCAGCGCCGCGCCGACCCAGAAGCTGCCGTTGATCACGAGGTCGGTCCAGCCGCGCACCCGCGCCGGGATCAGCTCCTGGATCGTCGAGTTGATCGCCGCATATTCTCCGCCGATGCCCGCGCCGGTGAGAAAGCGGAACAGCATGAAGCTCCACAGGTTCCAGGAGAACGCGGTCGCCGCCGTGGCGACGAGGTAGACGGCGAGCGTGATGAAGAACAGCTTCTTGCGGCCGAGGCGGTCGGTGAGCCAGCCGAAGAACAGCGCGCCCAGCACGGCGCCCGCGATATAGGCGCTGCCCGCGAGCCCGACATCGGTGTTGGAGAACTGCAGCACCGGGCTCGCCTTGAGCGCGCCCGCCACCGTGCCGGCGAGCGTGACCTCGAGCCCGTCGAGGATCCAGGTGATGCCGAGCGCCGCCACCACCAGCGTGTGGAAGCGTCCCCAGGGCAGCCGGTCGAGCCGCGCCGGGATGTCCGTCTCGACCACCTCGCCCGGTGTCCCGGCCCGTGCGACCGGTTGGGGGTCTGCCGCCATGCTGGCTCCGCGCGTGCCCGCATCCCAACGCGGGGGGAAGGGTTT
This sequence comes from Bradyrhizobiaceae bacterium, assembly GCA_003105195.1. Taxonomy (GTDB): domain Bacteria; phylum Pseudomonadota; class Alphaproteobacteria; order Rhizobiales; family Xanthobacteraceae; genus FEB-22. The sequence continues at coordinate 6,238 of PQAH01000088.1, read as the reverse complement.
CGTTCGCCGCGACCCCGCCGCTGCGGCGCCCGATCAGATCTCGCTCTATGCTGGCCGCCGCGGCGCCGATTCTCATCGCTCCGCCCGTGATGGCAAGGGAGGACCGGATGGCGGGACGTCTCGTGCTTCTGATCGGCCTCGCCTGGTTGTCGAGCGGCCACGCGGCATTCGCGCTCGAATGCCGCGGCAAGCAGATGGTGGTGGTCGAGCTCCTGTTCGGGCGCAAGATCGGCGGCCGCATCGGCGTCAGCGAGACCGCCTGGTCGCGCTTCGTCGACCGCGAGATCGCGACGCGCTTTCCCGAGGGGCTCACCGTGCTCGACGCCCACGGGCGCTGGCGCGACGCCCGGCGCAAGACCGTGATCCGCGAGCCGAGCAAGCTCGTGATGATCGCGGCGCCCGACGAGCCCGGGACCCAGGAGCACATCGACGCGATCGTCGCGGCCTACAAGCGGAGGTTCAGGCAGCAGGCCGTCGGCGTGCTGATGCGGCCGTCCTGCGTCAGCTTCCAATAGGTCCGGGCTTAGTTGCTCGGCGCCAGCGGCACCTCGAGCGGGCGGCCGATCGTCTGCTCGACCATGTCGAAGGTGTCGATGATTCCCCGCATCTCGCAGATCTTGCCGGCGCGGAAGCGCAGGAATTGCGACGTCCGGCAGGAGAGCACGCGCCCGCGGTCGCCCATGATGGTCGTGATCCGCAGGAGCGCGGCCGAACGGTCGCCGTCGACCAGCAGCGTCTCGACCTCGTAGCGCGTGACCGTCATCATCCGCCCCATCTCGCGATAGCCCGCCAGCACCGCCTCGCGGCCCCGGCGCTGGCCGAGGAACGGGAACAGGTCGATCGGGCCCTGGACCATCCAGTCGACGTCGTCGGCCAGCAGCCGCGCGATCGTCTCCACGTCGCGGGCGGCCGACGCCGCGTAGAAGGTCTCGGCGATGGTGCGGCTGGTGTCGGTCATGATCCCGGTCCCAGTCCACCACGTCATGGTTGATGAAGCGTTACGAAGGCCGGTCCGGCGCGCTCAACGGGCCCGCGTCCGACCGTTCGGGCCGGCGTTCTTGCGGGTGAGCAGGAACACGGCCTGCTCGCCGAACAGGTTCCAGAACCACCACGGGGCGTTCAGCCGCAGCGGCGCGCCCCAGGCATTGAGCGCGACCCCCTTCTCCATCCGGGCGCCGACCGCCTCGCAGAGGTCGCGGAAGTCCTTGATGGTGCAGAAATGGATGTTGGGCGTGTCGTACCAGGTGTCCGGCAGGTTCGCGGTGACCGGCATGCGGCCGCCGAGCAGCAGGCCGATGCGGATGCGCCAGTGCCCGAAATTCGGGAACGAGACCACGGCGCGCCGGCCGATCCGCAGCATGTGCTCGAGCACCTCGCGCGGCCGGCGCGTCGCCTGCAGGGTCTGCGACAGGATCACGTAGTCGAAGGCGTCGTCCGGATAGGCCGCGAGGTCGGTGTCGGCGTCGCCCTGCACCACGGCGAGCCCCTTGGCGACGCCCTCGTTCACGCCCTCGCGCGAGAGCTCGATGCCGCGGCCGTCGACGCCGCGCTGCTCGAGCAGCCGCAGCAGCTCGCCGTCGCCGCAGCCGACGTCCAGCACGCGCGATCCGCGCTCCACCATCTGGGCCACCACCAGGTGGTCGACGCGCGTGCCGCCCGGGCCGCGCGCGGCCTCCGCCATGGTGAGGTCCCGCTTCAGCCGCGCCAGCATCAGCGCCTCGCCGCCGCGAGGCCGCGTGCGGCCGCGGCCGATTCCAGGAAGCCGCGCACGATCGCGAACAGCTCGGGCTCGTCGAGCAGGAAGGCGTCGTGTCCCTTGTCGGTGTCGATCTCGGCGAACGACACGCGCGCCGCCGCGGCATTGAGCGCGTGCACGATGGCGCGCGATTCCGGCGTCGGGAACAGCCAGTCGCTGGTGAACGAGATCACGCAGAAGCGCGTCTTCGTCCCCTTGAAGGCGTTGGCGAGCACCCCGTCGTAATCGGCCGCGAGATCGAAATAGTCCATCGCGCGGGTGAGGTAGAGATAGGAGTTGGCGTCGAAGCGCTCGACGAAGGTGATGCCCTGGTGGCGCAGGTAGCTCTCGACCTGGAAATCCGCGTCGAACGAGAAGGTCGGGTTGTCGCGATCCTGGAAGCGACGGCCGAACTTGCGGTGCAGCGCCGCGTCCGACAGGTAGGTGATGTGCGCGCCCATGCGCGCCACCGCGAGGCCGCGCCGCGGGCTCGTGCCCTCGAGCAGGTAGCGTCCCTGCCGCCAGTCGGGATCCGCCATCACGGCCTGGCGGCCGACCTCGTGGAACGCGATGTTCTGCGCCGAGTGCCGGGTGGCGGTGGCGATCGGCAGCGCCGCGAACACCCGCTCCGGATAGCTCGCGGCCCACTGCAGCACCTGCATGCCGCCCATCGAGCCGCCCGCGACCGCGAGCAGCATGCCGATGCCGAGATGGTCGAGCAGCACGGCCTGCGCGCGCACCATGTCGCGGACCGTCACCCCCGGGAAGCCGAGGCCGTAGGGCAGCCCGCTGGCCGGATCGATCGAGCTCGGGCCGGTGGTGCCCATGCAGCCGCCGACCACGTTGGCGCAGATCACGAAATAGCGCTCGGTGTCGATCGGCCGGCCCGGCCCGACCATGGTCTCCCACCAGCCGGGCTTGCCGGTGACCGGATGGGTGTTGGCGACGTGCTGGTCGCCCGTGAGGGCGTGGCAGATCAGCACCGCATTGGTCCGCTCGGGATTGAGCGTGCCGTAGGTCTGGTAGGCGATCTGGAAGGGAGCGAGCTCCACGCCGGCGTCGAGCCGGAACGGCTGCTCGGGGCCGAAGCGCACGACCTGGGAGCGCGGCTGCTCGGATTCCTGCACGCGCGCCGAGAAATCGGGTTTGACGTTCAGCTGAGCCTCGACCATCTGGCTCCCCGGGCCCGGCGATCCTAGCATGCGACCGGGCCTCTCGCCCGAAACACGGCTGAGGGTTGCGCCGGGAACGGGTTAGATAGGTCCGCCGGGCAAAGAGTCAACGTTTTCTTTGATTTCGCCGCCCTTGGCACTATCAATGTCGCTCCTCGATAGCCCCCGCTTGGGCCGGGTCCCGAAACGAAACATGTCCACGCCCGCGCGCGCCGATCCGCCTTCGCTCGCCGATCTCCGCCGCGAGATCGACCGCATCGACGAGGCCATGCACCGCCTGCTGATGGAGCGGGGCGAGATCATCGACCGGCTGATCGCGACCAAGCGCACGGCCGAGTCCGGCTCCGCCTTCCGCCCGGCGCGCGAGGCCGACATGATGCGCCGCCTGGTCGAGCGGCATCGCGGCATCCTGCCGCTCGACACCGCCGAGAGCATCTGGCGCGTGATCATCGCGACCTTCACCTATGTGCAGGCGCCGTTCGTGCTGCATGCCGACCTGACGCCCGGCGACGCCGCGATGCGCGACTCGGCGCGCTTCCATTTCGGCTTCACGGTGCCGTTCGTCACCCATCTCGGCGCCGGCGGCGTGGTGGCCGCGGTCGCCGCTTCCAAGGGCGACCTCGGCCTCGTGCCCGCGACCGCGGTGGCCGGCGCCGGCCCCTGGTGGACCGCGCTCGAGGCCGACGCGGCGCCGAAGATCATCGCCCGGCTGCCCTTCGTCGAGCGCGCCGACCATCCGGCCGGCCTGCCGGTGTTCGCGGTCGCGCGGCCCAATCCGGACGCCCTGGTGCGCGAGGTGGAGGTCTGGAGCGTCAGGGTCGCGGGCTGGGGACCCGGGGTCGCCCGCGCCATCGACCCGATCGTCGAGGTGATCGCGGTGCCGGACCGGGCCTTCGACGGCGCGGCCCTGCTGGTCTCGGTGCCGCAAGGCCGGCGGCTCGCCGACGTGACGGCGGCCCTGGTCGGCGCGGGCGCCTCGGTGCGCGGTGAAGCCCTCGTCGGCAGCCACGCGACCCGCTATACGATCAGCGAAGGCGCCCGGCCGGTCCCGACCGGGCGCTGATCACGTCCCTCCGGAGCCCACAGGAATGCCCGCGTTGCAGCGACCCGAACCGCGTGCCGGCGTGCTCAAGATCCAGGCCTATGTGCCGGGCAAGAGCAGCGCGCCCGGCGTCGCGAAGGTCCACAAGCTCTCGTCCAACGAGACCCCGCTCGGCCCGAGCCCGCAGGCGGTCGCCGCCTATATCGGGGAAGCCGAACGCCTGCACGACTATCCGGACGGGGCCGCGACCGCGCTGCGCGAGGCGATCGGGCGCGCCTTCGGGCTCGATCCCGCCCGCATCGTCTGCGGCGCCGGCTCCGACGAGCTCCTCAACCTGGTCGCGCACGCCTATCTGGGCCCGGGCGACGAGGCGATCCACACGACCCACGGCTTCCTGGTCTATCCGATCGCGACGCTCGCCGCCGGCGCGACCCCGGTGGTGGCGCCCGAGACCAATTACACGGCCGACGTGGACACGATCCTCGCGGCCGTCTCCGAGCGCACCAAGGTCGTGTTCCTGGCCAATCCCAACAATCCGACCGGCACCTATGTGCCGTTCGACGAGGTCAAGCGCCTGCACCGCGCGCTGCCGCCGCATGTCGTGCTCATGCTCGACGCCGCCTATGCCGAGTATGTGCGCCGCAACGACTACGAGGCCGGCATCGAGCTGGTGGCGACATCCGAGAACGTCGTGATGTGCCGCACCTTCTCCAAGATCCACGGCCTCGCGGCGCTGCGTCTCGGCTGGCTCTACGGCCCGCCCCACATCGTCGACGCGCTCAACCGCATCCGCGGCCCGTTCAACGTCAATGCGCCGGCGATCGCGGCAGGCGTCGCCGCCATGGGCGACGCCGCCCATGTCGAGCGCTCGCGCGCCCACAACGAGCGCTGGCTCGCCTGGCTCACCGAGGAGATCGGCCGGCTCGGTCTCGCGGTGACGCCGAGCGTCGGCAACTTCCTGCTGATCCATTTTCCCGAGGCCAAGGGCCGGACCGCGAAGGACGCCGACGCCCTGCTCACCTCGCGCGGGCTGATCCTGCGGCGGCTCGAGCCCTACCGGCTCCCGAACGCGCTGCGCATGACGGTCGGCAGCGAGGAGGCGAACCGGCAGGTGGTGGCGACGCTCGCCGAGCTCCTGGGAAAGAGCGCGTGATGGCGCGGCCGGCTCCGCGCGCGGCCGTGCCATGACGGCGCCGCTGTTCGAGCGCCTCGCGCTGGTGGGTGTCGGGCTGATCGGCTCGTCGATCGCGCGGGCGGCGCGCGCCACCGGCGCGGTCCGCTCGATCGTCGCGAGCGCGCGCTCGCAGGCGACCCGCGCCCGCGTCGCCGAGCTCGGCATCGTCGACGAGGTCGCCGAGAGCAATGCGGCCGCCGTCGACGGCGCCGACCTGGTCATCGTCTGCATCCCGGTCGGCCAGTGCGGGCCGGTCGCGGCCGAGATCGCTCCGCGCCTCGCACCCGGCGCCGTCGTCTCCGACGTCGGCTCGGTCAAGGGCTCGGTGGTGCGCGACATGGCCCCGCATCTGCCGCCGCACGTGCATTTCGTGCCCGCGCATCCCGTGGCCGGCACCGAGCATTCCGGCCCGGATGCGGGCTTCGCCGAGCTGTTCATCAACCGCTGGTGCATCCTCACCCCGCCCGAGGGCACGGATCCGGCCGCGGTCGAGCGGCTCGCCGCCTTCTGGCGCAAGCTCGGCGCCAATGTCGAGACGATGTCGGTCGCCCACCACGACATCGTGCTCGCGGTGACGAGCCACCTGCCGCACCTGATCGCCTACACGGTGGTCGGCATGGCCGACGACGTCGAGAAGCTGGTGACCCGCTCCGAGGTCATGAAGTTCTCGGCCGGCGGCTTCCGCGATTTCACGCGCATCGCGGCCTCCGACCCGACCATGTGGCGCGACGTGTGCCTCGCGAACCGGGACGCGCTCGCCGGCGAACTGCACGAGTACCGCGCGCTGCTGGCGCGTCTTCAGACGGCCCTCGAAGCCGGTGACGGCGACGCTCTCGAGGCGGTCTTCCGCGCCGCTGCCGAGTGCCGCCGCGCGCACGCGCCGCGTCTCGACGCCGAATAGCGACGCGCCATCGCGCGCCTCCGGCGCGCGCCCGACACCTGTCGGGCTCGAACGCTCCACCGGATCCGCACACACTTGCTCCCAACGCGGGGCTCTGCGCATCGCCTTGATCGAGCGCAGCGGGCGGCCGGGAAGCGCCGCGTCGCGTTGTCATCCGTGCCGGGAGGGATGCATCGATGGGACTGCGGGGCTTCACGCTCGTCGAACTGCTGGT
>PQAH01000087.1 GCA_003105195.1 Bradyrhizobiaceae bacterium | reverse complement strand
GCCGATCCGCCTGGGCACCTTCACTGCGCGATCAATTCAATGTGTTCCTCGCCGAAACAGCGCTGAAACGCACTGCTGCCAAATCCCGTCCCGCCCCCGCGGGAGAAGCCTAGCCCCCGAACGGGACCGCGAAGGGCGCCGCCCGCTGCGGTCATGGAGTGCCAGATGTCGAAACCGTCCAAGCGTTTAATGCTCGCCGCCGCGATGCTCGCGAGCATCGCTGCAGGCGCCGTGGTGGCCGCCAACCTGCGCGGCGGGGCCGCGCAGGCCGAGGGCCCGGCGAGCCAGGCGCCGCGCGCCATGCCGGTCTCGGTCGCCGTCGTGGAGAGCCGCGACGTCGCGATCTGGGACGAGTTCTCGGGCCGGCTCGAGGCGGTCGAGCGCGTCGAGGTGCGCTCGCGCGTCGCCGGCGCCGTGCAGGCCGTGCATTTCCGCGAAGGCGCGCTGGTCAAGCCGGGCGAGCTCCTGATCTCCATCGATCCGGCGCCCTATGCGGCGGAGGTGGCGCGTGCCGAGGCGCAGGTCGCGGCCGCGCGGGCGCGGCTTGCGCTCGCCCGCAGCGAATCCGAGCGCGGCCGCCAGCTCTGGGATTCGCGCGCGGTCTCGCAGCGCGACATCGACCAGCGGCTCAATGCGGAGCGCGAGGCGGACGCGAACCTGCGCGCCGCCGAGGCCGCCCTGCAGGTGGCGCGCCTCAATCTCGGCTACACCGAGATCCGCGCGCCGGTGGCGGGCCGCGTCGGCAAGCTCGAGATCACGGTGGGCAATCTCGTCTCCGCCGGGCCGGGAGCGCCGGTGCTGACCACGCTGGTCTCGGTCGACCCGATCTATGCCGGCTTCAGTGCCGACGAGCAGGTCGTGATGCGGGCGCTACGCGCGCTCGGCTCCGCGAACGGCGCGCGCGGCCGGATCGAGGAGATCCCGGTCGAGATGGCGACGGCCGCCGACCGACGCGTGACCGGCCGCATGCAGCTGATCGACAACCAGGTCGACGCCCGCAGCGGCACCGTGCGCGCCCGCGCGGTCTTCGCCAACCCGGAGGGCCTGCTGATGCCGGGGCAGTTCGTGCGCCTGCGCATGGGGCAGCCGAAGCCGGAGCCGGCGCTGCTCGTGAGCGAGCGCGCGGTCGGCACCGACCAGAACAAGAAGTTCGTGCTGGTGGTGGACGCCGAGAACAAGGCGGTCTACCGCGCCGTCGATCTCGGGCCYGYCGCGGAGGGATTGCGCGTGGTGACGAGCGGGCTCGCGCCCGGCGAGCGCATCGTCGTGAACGGGCTGCAGCGCGTCCGTCCGGGCGCCCTGGTCGCGCCCGAACTGGTGCCGATGGCGGCCAATCCGGGCGTCCAGGCGCAGAACCAGCCGAAGTGATCTCGGATCCCGCGCGGAGCGCGGGGAGGGCAACATGAACTTCTCCAAGTTCTTCATCGACCGGCCGATCTTCGCCGGCGTCATCTCGATCCTGATCTTCGTCGCCGGCCTGCTGGCGCTGCGCGTGATGCCGATCTCCGAATACCCCGAGGTGGTGCCGCCCTCGGTGGTGGTGCGCGCGCAGTACCCGGGCGCCAATCCCAAGGTGATCGCCGAGACCGTGGCGACGCCGATCGAGGAGGCCGTGAACGGCGTCGAGAACATGCTCTACATGAGCAGCCAGGCCACCACCGACGGCCTGATGACGCTCACCGTCACGTTCCGTCTCGGCACCGATCCCGACAAGGCCCAGCAGCTGGTGCAGAATCGGGTCGCGCAGGCCGAGCCGCGCCTGCCCGAGGAGGTGCGCCGGCTCGGCGTCACCACGGTCAAGAGCTCGCCCGACCTCACCATGGTCGTGCACCTGCTCTCGCCCAACGACCGCTACGACGTCACCTACCTGCGCAACTACGGCCTGCTCTACGTCAAGGACCGCGTGGCGCGCATCGAGGGCGTCGGCCAGGTGCAGCTGTTCGGCGGCGGCGACTATTCGATGCGGGTCTGGCTCGATCCGCAGAAGGTCGCCGAGCGCGGGCTCTCGGCGAGCGACGTGGTGCGCGAGATCCGCGGCCAGAACGTCCAGGCCGCGGCCGGCGTGGTCGGCGCCTCGCCGAGCGTCCCGGGCGTCGACCTCCAGCTCTCGGTCAACGCCCAGGGGCGGCTGCAGAGCGAGGAGGAGTTCGGCGAGATCGTGGTCAAGTCGGGCCGGAACGGCGAGGTGACGCGGCTGCGCGACATCGCCCGCATCGAGCTCGGCTCCTCGGAATACGCGCTGCGCTCGCTGCTCGACAACAAGCAGGCGGTGGCGGTCGCGATCTTCCAGGCCCCGGGCTCCAATGCGCTCGCGATTTCCGACAATGTCCGCGCCGCCATGGCGGACCTCAAGCGCAACATGCCCGAGGGCGTCGACTTCCGGATCGTCTACGACCCGACCCAGTTCGTGCGCGCCTCGATCGAGGCGGTGGTGCACACGCTGCTCGAGGCGGTGGCGCTGGTGGTGCTGGTCGTGATCCTGTTCCTGCAGACCTGGCGCGCCTCGATCATCCCACTGCTCGCCGTGCCGGTGTCGGTCATCGGCACCTTCGCGGTGATGTACGTGTTCGGCTTCTCGATCAACGCGCTCAGCCTGTTCGGCCTGGTTCTGTCGATCGGCATCGTGGTCGACGACGCCATCGTCGTGGTCGAGAATGTGGAGCGCAACATCGAGGCCGGCCTCTCGCCGCGCGAGGCGACCTACCAGGCCATGCGCGAGGTCTCCGGCCCGATCATCGCGATCGCACTGGTGCTGATCGCCGTGTTCGTGCCTCTCGGCTTCATCAGCGGACTCACGGGCCAGTTCTACAAGCAGTTCGCGCTGACCATCGCGATCTCGACCGTGATCTCGGCGATCAACTCGCTCACGCTGTCGCCGGCGCTCTCGGCGCTGCTGCTCGAGGGCCACGGCGCACCCAAGGACCTGCTCACCCGGGTGATGGACCGGGCGCTCGGCTGGCTGTTCCGCGGCTTCAACGCGCTGTTCGGCCGCGGCACCGCGGCCTATCGCGGCGGCGTGCGCCGCGTGGTCTCGCGCAAGGCGCTGATGATGGGCGTCTATCTGGTCCTGGTCGGCGTCACCTTCGGCCTGTTCAAGACCGTGCCGGGCGGCTTCGTCCCGGGCCAGGACAAGCAGTACCTGGTCGGCTTCGCCCAGCTTCCCGACGGCGCCACCCTCGACCGCACCGAGGAGGTGATCCGCCGCATGAGCGAGCTCGCGCTCGCCCAGCCGGGCGTGGAGAGCGCGGTCGCCTTCCCGGGCCTGTCGATCAACGGCTTCACCAACAGCGCCAATGCCGGCATCGTCTTCGTCACGCTCAAGCCCTTCGCCGAGCGCCGCACCCCGGCGCTGAGCGGCATGGGCATCGCGGGCGCGCTCAACGGCAGGTTCGCCTCCATCAAGGAGGCCTTCGTGGCGATCTTCCCGCCGCCGCCCGTGCTCGGGCTCGGCACCATCGGCGGCTTCAAGCTGCAGATCCAGGACCGGCTCGGGCGCGGCTACGAGGCGCTCGACGAGGCCACCAAGGCGTTTCTCGCCCGCGCCCAGAAGGCGCCCGAGCTCGCCGGCCTGTTCTCCGGCTTCCAGGTGAACGTGCCGCAGCTCTATGCCGATCTCGACCGCACCAAGGCGCGCCAGCTCGGCGTCGCGGTGGCCGACGTGTTCGAGACCATGCAGATCTATCTCGGCTCGGTCTATGTGAACGACTTCAACAAGTTCGGCCGCACCTACTCGGTGCGCGTGCAGGCCGACGCCCGGTTCCGCGCGCGGGCCGACGACGTCGGCCAGCTGCAGGTGCGTTCCGCCGCCGGCGAGATGGTGCCGCTCTCGGCGCTGCTGGACGTGAAGGCCGTCGCGGGCCCCGAGCGCGCCATGCGCTACAACGGCTATCTCACGACGGACGTGAACGGCGCGCCGGCGCGCGGCTTCTCGAGCGGCGAGGCGCAGGCCGCCGTCGCGCGCATCGCCGCGGAGGCGCTGCCGAACGGCTTCGGCTTCGAGTGGACGGACCTCACCTACCAGGAGATCCTCGCCGGCAATTCCGCGCTCTGGGTCTATCCGCTCGCGATATTGCTCGTGTTCCTCGCGCTCGCCGCGCTCTACGAGAGCCTGGTGCTGCCGCTCTCGATCATCATGATCGTGCCCATGGGGCTGTTCGCGGCCATGGGCGGCGTCTGGCTCTCGGGCGGCGACAACAACATCTTCACCCAGATCGGGCTGATCGTGCTGGTCGGCCTCTCGGCCAAGAACGCGATCCTGATCGTGGAGTTCGCCCGCGAGCTCGAGTTCTCGGGCCGCAACCCCGTGGAGGCCGCGATCGAGGCGAGCCGGCTGCGGCTCCGCCCGATCCTGATGACCTCGCTCGCCTTCATCATGGGCGTGCTGCCGCTCGTCACCTCGACCGGCGCCGGCGCCGAGATGCGCCACGCCATGGGCGTCGCCGTGTTCGCCGGCATGATCGGCGTCACCGTGTTCGGCCTGTTCCTCACCCCGGTGTTCTACGTGCTGCTGCGGGCCGCGACCGGCAACCGGCCGCTCAAGCGCCACGGCGAGGCCGTGCATATCGAGCTCGCCCCGCGCCGCGACCGGCCGAGCCGGGTACCGGCCGAATAGCGGCACCAGGCCCCTCGGAGCGGGTTTATCCACCGACATTGCGGGCCCGCACGTTGAGGGGCCCCCCGCAGCCCCTAGGATCGCTCGGCGATTCGCCGGATCGGGGACGGTGGTCATGCTCGGGTGGTTCCAGGCCTTGATGCCGAAGGAGACACGCTTCTTCGGCCTGTTCGAGCGGCATTCCGCCCTCGTGGTGGCCGGCGCCGAGGCGCTGCGCTCGATGCTCCAGGGCGGCGAGCACATCGAGCGCTATTGCCGCGAAATCAGCGAGCGGGAGACCGAGGCGGACGACGTGACCCGCGAGGTGCTCGTCGCGGTCAGGCGCACCTTCATCACGCCCTTCGACCGCGGCGACATCCAGGATCTGGTGACGTCGCTCGACGACGCGATCGACCAGATGAACAAAACCGCCAAGATCGTCACCTTGTTCGAGGTGAAGGGCTTCGAGCCGCAGATGCGCGACATGGGCGAGCTCACGCTGCTGGCCGCGCGGCTCGTGCACGACGCCATGCCGCTGCTCGCCAATATCGGCAAGAACGCCGGGCGGCTGAACGATCTCACGGCCGAGGTCATTCGCCTCGAGGAGGAGTCCGACCATCTCCACGAGCAGGGTCGCCGCGCGCTCTTCCTCGCGAGCCGGGAGGGGCACGACCCCATGCGCTTCGTGATCGGCACCGAGATCTACGACCACCTGGAGAAGGTGATGGACCGGCTGGAGGACGTCTCGAAGGAGATCAGCGCCCTCGTGGTCGACCACCTCTAGCGGTGCCCGGATGGAGCTCGTCAGCTTCCCGGTCCTGGTCGCGCTGATCCTCGTCGCGCTCGCCTTCGATTTCCTCAACGGCCTGCACGACGCGGCGAACTCGATCGCGACCATCGTGTCGACCCGCGTGCTGCGGCCGCGCTATGCCGTGATATGGGCGGCGTTCTTCAACTTCATCGCCTTCCTGTTCTTCGGCCTGCATGTCGCGCAGACCATCGGCACCGGAATCGTGTCCGCGGATCTCGTCGACGCGCGCGTGATCTTCGCGGCCCTGATGGGCGCCATCTCCTGGAACCTGATCACCTGGTGGGGCGGCATTCCCTCCTCGAGCTCGCATGCGCTGATCGGCGGCCTGCTCGGCGCGGCGCTCACCAAGGCGGGCGGCGTCGCGATCGTGTGGGGCGGCGTGACCAAGACGGCGGCCGCCATCGTGCTCTCGCCGATGACCGGCTTCTTCCTGGCGCTGCTCCTGGTGCTGATGACGTCCTGGACCTTCGTGCGGTTCGCGCCGAGTGCCGTGGACGGCATCTTCCGCTCGCTGCAGTTCGTCTCGGCCTCGCTCTATTCCCTCGGCCACGGCGGCAACGACGCCCAGAAGACCATGGGGATCATCGCGGTGCTGCTGTTCTCGCAGGGCCAGCTCGGCGAGACGTTCTACGTGCCGTTCTGGGTGGTGATCACCTGCCAGGCCGCCATGGGGCTCGGCACCCTGATGGGCGGCTGGCGCATCGTCCACACCATGGGCTCGAAGATCACGCGGCTCACCCCGATGCAGGGCTTCTGCGCCGAGACCGGCGGCGCCATCACTCTTTTTGGCGCCACCTGGCTCGGCATTCCGGTCTCGACCACCCACACGATCACGGGCTCGATCGTCGGCGTCGGGGCCGCACGCAAGGTCTCGGCGGTGCGCTGGAACGTGGCCGGCAGCATCGTCTATGCGTGGGTGATCACGCTGCCGGCCGCGGGATTGATCGCGGCGGCGTTCCATTGGCTGTCCCGGCTCCCCGGCTGAGGCGACGGGGTCAGACGGCCGGTGCCGTGCGAGATCCGGCAGTCGCGCGCGCGACGCTGCCGCGGTGTTGCGGAAAAAATTGCCGACCGCCGCG
>PQAH01000086.1 GCA_003105195.1 Bradyrhizobiaceae bacterium | reverse complement strand
GCGCGCGGGGCGGCCGAGCAGGGCGGCGAGGTCGAGGATCTGGCTGCGCGCGGCATCGAGATCGCTGACGAGGGCGACCTCGACCACGCGCAGGCCCTGGGCGGCCAGCATGCGCCGCGTGACGGACCTGTCGTTGGGTCCGACCAGGACCAGATCGGGCGCGAGCGCGATGGTCGATTCGGACTGCCAGTCGAGGCGGCGATGCGGCTTCGCCTTGTCGGCCACGATCGAGAGAGCGGGATCCGCCGCATAGGGCGAGAGCCCGGCGATCTGCTCCGGATCGGCGAGCGCCAGGACGAGCTGATCGGCGCACAGGTTGAAGGAGACCACGCGGCGCGGCTCCGCGCCGGCCGGCGCAGCCAGCAAGACCAGGGCCGACAAAGCGAGGAGCACGGCGCGGCACGTCATGGTGCAGCGATAGTGCATTGGACCCGGGCACGGAAGCCTGTAGGAACAGCGCCCGGAGGAACCGTTGTCCCACAGCTTTCGCCTCGCCGCAGCGCTCGCCGCGATCGTCCTCGTGCTCGCGCTCGTCTCGCTGACGGTCGGCCCGGCGGGCCTCTCGCCGCGCACGGCGCTCGCGGGCCTCCTCGGCGGCGAGGGCCCGGCCGGCATCATCGTGCGGGAGATCCGCCTGCCGCGCACGCTGCTCGCGATCCTGATCGGCGCCACGCTCGGGCTCGCGGGCGCGGCATTGCAGGGGCTGCTGCGCAACCCACTGGCCGAGCCGGCGCTGTTCGGCGCGCCGCAGGCCGCCGCGGCCGCGGCCTCGCTGGTGATCGCCTTCCGTTTCGCGCCGGCGACCTCGTTCGCGGTGCCGTTCGCGGGCATCGCGGGCGCGCTGATCTCGATCGGCGGGCTGGTCGCGATCGCGGGGCGGCGCGCGAGCCTGACCGTGACGCTGCTCGCCGGACTGGCGCTGGCGAGCTTCGCGGGCGCCGCGACCGCGCTGGTGCTCAACCTCGCGCCCAACCCGTTCATCGCGCTGGAGGTGGCGTTCTGGCTGCTCGGCTCGCTCGAGGACCGCAGCGTCGACCACCTGGTGGTGGCGGCGCCGTTCTGCGTCGCAAGCTGGGTCCTGCTCGCCTCCCAGGCGCGCGCGTTCCGGGCGCTCACGCTCGGCGAGGACGCGGCCGCCTCGCTCGGCGTCGACATCGCGCGCGTGCGCACGCTGGTGGTGACCGGGGTCGCGGTCGGCGTCGGCGCCGCCGTGGCCGTGGCGGGCTCGATCGGCTTCGTCGGGCTGGTGGCGCCGCACCTGGTGCGGCGCTTCGTCAACGCGGACCCGGCGCGCGTGCTCTTGCCGGCGGCGCTCACCGGCGCGGCGCTGCTCGCGGCCGCCGACATCGCGGTGCGGGCGATTCCGGCCGCGATCGAGCTGAAGGTGGGCGTGGTCACGGCGCTGATCGGCGTGCCGTTCTTCCTCGCCATGATCTTCTCCGAGCGGCGCATGCTGGAAGGAGCGCCGACGTGACGCTGATGGTCGCCGAGAACGTGTCGGTGCGGCTCGCCCAGCGGACCGTGGTCGCGCAGGCCAGTCTCTCCCTCGACCGCGGCGAGCTGGTCGCGCTGGTCGGACCGAACGGGGCCGGCAAGACCACGCTGATGCGCGCGCTCGCGGGCCTGCTGCCGGCGCAGGGCGCGATCGCCTTCGACGGCAAGCCGATCGACGTGATCGGACCGCGCGAGCGGGCGCGCCTCGTCGCCTACCTGCCGCAGGGCCACCTGTTCCACTGGCCGATGCCGGTCGCGAGCATCGTCGCGCTCGGCCGCGAGCCGCACAGCGATCCCTTCGCGCGGCGCACCGCGCAGGACCGCGCGGCCGTGGCGCGGGCGCTCGCCGCCACCGGCACGGAAGCGTTCGCGGCGCGGCCCGTGACCACGCTCTCGGGCGGCGAGCGGGCGCGAGTCGCGCTCGCCCGCGCGCTCGCGACCGAGGCGCCGCTATTGTTCGCCGACGAGCCGACCGCCGCGCTCGACCCGCGTCACCAGCTCGTGGTCATGGGGCTGCTGCGCGAGGCCGCGCATGGCGGCAATGCGGTGCTGGCGATCCTGCACGACCTGACGCTGGCGGCGCGCTTCGCGGACCGGGTGGTCGTGATGGAGCGCGGGCGCCTGGTCGCCGACGGCGCGCCCGACATGGCGCTCGCGGGCGAGCGGGTCGCCGCGGTGTTCGGGGTCGAGATCGCGAGCGTCGAGATCGACGGCGCCCGCGTGCCGCTGCTGCACCGGCCGCTGTAGGCCGACAGCCGCATACCGGCAGTCATCCCGGCCAAGCGACCGCAGGTCGCGCGAGCCGGGATGACGCCGGAATCACATCTCCGGCTGCTCGCGCTTGTGGGCGCGCAGCGCGGCGAGGCGCTGGTCGCGCCAGCGGGTGCGTTCGGCGAGCTTCTCGGCCGACGGCGTGCCGCCCCAGGCCGCCAGGATGCGCGCCACATTGGCGTCGTCGTAGACCGCGGGCGTCGCCGGGTCGGCCTGGAGGCGCCGATAGAAGCCGGTATAACGCGCGCAATAGTCCGGGATGCCGCCCGGCGCATTGAGCTCGATGGTCGCGAACGGGCCCATGAAGGACCAGCGCAGGCCGAGCCCGTCCTTCAGCGTCTTGTCGAGATCCTGGGGCGAGACCACGCCCTCGCCGGCGAGCCGCATGGCCTCGGCGATCAGCGCGCCCTGCAGGCGGTTGAGGACGAAGCCCTCGATCTCGCGGTGGACGACGATCGGCACCTGCCCGACCTGTTCGTAGATCGCCCGCGCGCGCGCGACGGTCTCGGGGGCGGTCCAAGGCGCGCCGACCAGCTCGACCAGGGGCACGAGATGCGGCGGGTTGACGGGATGGGCCACCAGGCAGCGGTGGCGTCCCTTCAGCGCCTCGGTGAAGCGGCTCGCGACGATCGCCGAGGTCGACGAGGCGAGGATCGCGTCCGGGGCGGCGAGCGCGTCGAGGCGGGCGAACACCTCGCGCTTGGCCTCGACGGTCTCGGCGACGTTCTCCTGCACGAAGCCCGCGCCCGCGAGCGCGTCGGCGAGGTCGCGGGCGACGCGCACCCGCGCGGCCGCGCCCTCCGGATCCTCGGCGAGGCCGTGGGCCGCGAGCTCGGCGAGGCCCTCCCCCACCAGCGCGCGGGCGCGCGCGGCGGCGCCGTCGGCCGAATCCTGGAGCGCGACCTCCCAGCCGGCGCGCGCGAACACGATCGCCCAGGCCCGGCCGATCAGTCCCGATCCGATGATGGCCACGCGCGGCATGCAGCACCTCCCTGTTGACCGGCGGGGAGGATGACGGGCGCCGCATTCCCCGGCAAGATGATCCCGCAACGGAGGGGGACCATGGATCTCGGACTCAAGGGACTGCGCGTGCTGGTGACCGCGGGAGCGGGCGGAATCGGGCGCGAGGTGGCGCGCGCCTTCGTGGGCGAAGGCGCCAAGGTGCACGTCTGCGACGTCGACCAGAAGGCACTGCGGGCGCTGGCGCGCAGCGACCCGAAGATCACGCGCACGCGGGCCGACGTGTCGGACCGCGCGCAAGTGGCGCGCCTGTTCAGGGACGCGCTCAAGGCGCTGGGCGGGCTCGACGTGCTGGTCAACAATGCCGGCATCGCGGGTCCGACGGCCCGGGTCGAGGAAATGGTGCCGGAGGAATGGGACCGGACCCTCGCGATCAACATCACGGGCCAGTTCAACTGCGCGCGGCTCGCGGTGCCGCACCTGCGCAAGAGCAGGAATCCCTCGATCGTCAACCTCGCCTCGGTGGCGGGCCGGCTCGGCTTCGCGCTGCGCACGCCCTATGCGGCCTCGAAATGGGCGGTGGTGGGCTTCACCAAGTCGCTGGCGGTGGAGCTCGGGCCGGAGGGGATCCGGGTGAACGCGATCCTGCCCGGCATCGTCGAGGGCGAGCGGATCGAGCGGGTGCTCACCGCCAAGGCCAAGGCGCGCGGCATCCCCTACGAGAAGATGCGCGAGGAAGCCCTCTCCTACGTCTCGATGCGCTCCACCGTGACGGCGCAGCAGCTCGCCGACGCGATCCTGTTCATCTGCTCGTCGCGCGGGAAGACGATCTCGGGCCAGCCGCTCTCGATCTGCGGCGACGTGCAGATGCTGATGTGAGTCTCCGAGCCGTAGGGCGGGTTAGCGACCGCAGGTCGCGTAACCCGCCGGCTGAGCCGCCGTGTCACGCATGCGCATGCCGTAAGGCCTGCGGCGGGTTACGCGCTTCGCGCTAACCCGCCCTACGGCGCTGCGATCAAATGCCGCCGACGCAGACGTACTTGATGTTGAGGTAGTCGTCGCAGCCGTAC
Organism: Bradyrhizobiaceae bacterium; assembly: GCA_003105195.1. Classification (GTDB taxonomy): domain Bacteria; phylum Pseudomonadota; class Alphaproteobacteria; order Rhizobiales; family Xanthobacteraceae; genus FEB-22. The sequence goes on along the minus strand of PQAH01000086.1, from coordinate 34,255 downwards.
TTGGAGAGCTCGCGGCCGATGCCGGATTCCTTGACGCCGCCGAAGGGGGCCATCTCGGTGGTGATGACGCCGGCATTGACGCCGACCTGGCCGTATTCGAGGCCCTCGGCGACGCGGAAGGCGCGGCCGAGGTCGCGGGTGAAGAAGTAGCAGGCGAGGCCGTACTCGGTGTCGTTGGCCATGCGCACGCCCTCCTCCTCTGTCGTGAACTTGAACAAGGGCGCCACAGGGCCGAAGGTCTCCTCGCGCGCGACCGCCATGGCGGGCGTCACGTCGGCGAGCACGGTCGGCTCGAAGAAGGTGCCGCCGAGCGAATGGCGCTTGCCGCCCGCGACCACGCGCGCCCCCTTGGTGACCGCGTCGGTGATGTGCTCCTGCACCTTCGCGATCGCCTTGTCGTCGATCAGCGGGCCCTGCTGCACGCCGGCGTCGCGGCCGTTGCCGACCTTGAGCCCGGCCGAGGCCTCGGCGAGCTTCTTCGCGAAGGCGTCGTAGATGCCGGCCTGGACGATGAAGCGGTTGGCGCAGACGCAGGTCTGGCCCGAGTTGCGGTACTTGGACTGGAGGGCGCCCTCGACCGCGGCGTCGAGATCGGCATCGTCGAAGACCAGGAACGGCGCATTGCCGCCGAGCTCCATGGAGACGCGCTTCATCGTCGTGGAGGCCTGGGCCATCAGCTTCTTGCCGACCTCGGTCGAGCCCGTGAAGGTGATCTTCTTCACGATCGGGTTGGAGGTGAGCTCGGCGCCGATCTCGGCGGCCGAGCCGGTGACGACATTGACCACGCCGGGCGGGATGCCGGCCTTCTCGGCGAGCACGCCCCAGGCGATGCCCGAATAGGGCGTCTGCGAGGCCGGCTTGATCACCATGGTGCAGCCGGTGGCGAGCGCGGCGCCGAGCTTGCGGGCGATCATCGAGGACGGGAAGTTCCAGGGCGTGATGGCGCCGACCACGCCGACCGGCTCCTTGGTGACCAGGATGCGGCGGCCCTGCCACGGCGTCGGGATCACGTCGCCGTAGATGCGGCGCGCCTCCTCGGCGAACCACAGCACATAGGCGGCGCTGCCGCCGACCTCGCCGCGCGACTCGGCGAGCGGCTTGCCCTGCTCCACGGTGAGAAGCATGGCGAGCTCCTCCTTGTTCTCCTCGATCAGCGCCGCGAGCCGGCGCAGCGCGTCGGCGCGCTCGGCCGCGAGCTTGCCGCGCCAGAGCGGGAAGGCGGCGGCCGCCGCCTCGATGGCGCGCCTGGTCTCGGCGCGGCCGCAGCTCGGCACCGTGCCGATCACCTCGCCGGTCGCCGGATCGGTGACCTCGATCGTCTTCCTGGAATCGGCGCCGACCCATTCGCCCCCGATCAGGTTGGCTTCGCGCTTGTATTCGAGCTTCTGCAGCATGGGCGGCCTCCTTCGGGTTTTCCGGATCCGGGTCGGCGCCACGATACGCCATGGGCGCGGGGCGGCGCCATCCGCCGGCCGCATGCGAGCCGCGCGCCGCACGCGGGGAACCGCAGCCAAGATCCTCGAATCATTGTCGGAATCAAATTTCTCGAGGGAGCTTGAACCGCTTCCCGCGAGGCTGCGACCAATGAGCATCCGGGCCACGCTGGCCCACCGAAACATCCCAGGGGGAAGACCCAATGTCGCGCAAGTTCACCAAGTTCGCTGCCGCTTCGCTTGCCGCTCTCACCCTGGTCGCCGGCGTCGCCGCGACCTCCACGGAAGCCCAGGCCCGTCGCGGCTGGGGCATCGCGGCCGGCATCGCCGCGGGCGCGCTGATCGCGGGGGCGGCTGCCTCCCACGCCTACGGCCACGGCTACTATGTCGGCCCCGGCTACTCCAAGTGCAAGTTCGTGCCCCGCTACGACTACTGGGGCAACTACATGGGCGCCAAGAAGGTCTGCTACGTCTACTGAGTTTCAAGGGCTTGATCGGCGCGTCCGCCCCCCCTTCCACCCCCGCGCCGATCGTCTCGACCCGCCCGGATGTCCCCTCCGGGCGGGTCAACTCTTTTGCGGTCCCGTCTTCCAGCCTGTGGCCGTTCTGCATCGTCCCGGGATAATCGCCCCCGGCCCGTTGCGAAGATTTGCAGCTACGCACCATGCTCCCCAGAAGATCCGGGGCGGCGATGACCTTATCCACATGGGCCCGGCCGGGGCCGGCCATCCTTCTGGCGATCCTGGCGCTGTCGTGTCCGCGGATCGCGGTGGCGGCCGGAGGCGCCTATGCGGTCGACGATGCGGCGGTCGACGGCGCGGGCGCCTGCAAGGTCGAGTCCTGGCTCTCCTTCGCGAGCAACAGCGACTTCATCGCCGCGGTGACGCCGGCCTGCGCGGTCGAGATCCTGCGGCCGATCGAGATCGGCGTGCAGCTCGCGCGCAGCCGCGCCGACCGCGAATGGGGCGCGAGCCTCGCGCCCAAGGCCAAGATCAACCTGCTCCCGGTCGAGACCGGCAAGCTCGGGCTCGCCGCATCGGCGAGCCCGAGCTTCGACCTGGTCACCGGCGAGACCACGGGCATCGCGGTGAACGTGCCCGTCACCTTCGCGCTCACCGAGGACTTCCGCATCAATCTCAACGGCGGCTGGTTCCACGACCGCATCGCGCGGCTCGACCACGCGACCTACGGCGCCGGCGTCGAATGGTCGCCGGCGAAGCCTCTGACGCTGATCGCCGAGGTGTTCGGCCTCGCGGGCGAGCGCGTCGATCCGCGCAGCGTCACCGACCCCCGGCTCCAGGCGGGCCTGCGCGTGACGCCCGCCGAGAGCTTCGACATCGACGTGATCTGGGGCCGCAACATCACGGGCGAGAATGCGCACTGGGTCACGCTCGGGCTCAACGTGCGGTTCTCGGTGGCGAAGTAGGGTGCGTTGGTCCTGCTGTGTCGGATGAATCTTCTCGGCGTCGTCCCGGCCGAGCGAAGCGAGAGCCGGGATCCATATCCCCTGTCTTTCCGTATCGCGGCCACCGGGATAATGGATCCCGGCTCGCGCTCGCTGCGCTCGCTTGGCCGGGATGACGCTCAGACTGCGGCGCTTGACGAAGCAAGGCTGACCCGGCCCCGACTACTCCCTCACCCCTCATCCGCGATCGGGTTGCGCAGCACGCCGATGCCCTCGATCTCGATCTCGCAGACATCGCCGGCGCGCATCCAGGCGGGGGGCTTGCGGGCGTGGCCGACGCCGGAGGGCGTGCCCGTGAAGACGATGTCGCCCGGCTCGAGCGTCATGCCCTGGGTGACGTAGACCAGCATCTCGGGGATCGGGAACATCATGTTGGCGGTGTCGTCCGACTGCATGACCTTGCCGTTGAGGCGGCTCTCGATCTTCAGGCCCTTGGCGGCGGGCGGCAGCTCGTCGGCCGTCACCATCCAGGGGCCGAAGCCGCCGGTGCGGTCGAAGTTCTTGCCCATGTCCCACTGCGTGGTCTTGCGCTGGAACTCGCGCACCGAGCCCTCGTTGCCGCAGGCATAGCCGGCGATGCAGGAGAGCGCGTTGTCCAGCGTGAGATGCTTGGCGCGCCGGCCGACCACCAGGATCAGCTCGGCCTCGTAGTCGAGCTGCTCCGACACCTGGGGGCGCAGGATCGGGCTCTCGTGCGGCACCATGGAGGTGAGGCCGCGCATGAAGATGGTCGGGAATTGCGGGATGTTGTCGCGCTGCGGCCCCTCCTTCACGTGGTCGAGATAGTTGAGGCCGAGGCAGATGATCTTGCCGGGACGCGCCACCGGCAGCGCATACGGGAGTCCCGCGAGCGGCCGGCGCGCCGAGGCCGGCGCGCGCTTCGCGATCTCGCCGAGCGCGCCCAGGTCACCGTTGGTCGCGGCGAGGACGGCGCCGAGATCGTTAGGCAGTTTCGGATCGGCGGCATTGAGGTCGACGACCCCGTCGCCCTCGACCAGCCCCAGCCGCAGGCCCGCGTCACTTTCGAATCCGACGATCTTCATATCGCTCCCCTGTTGCTCGCACGCCGTTTATGAGACGAAACCCGCGCGCTTCGCAATCGACGTCGCGGGACGCCGCGCGGTGGTTGCGCGTGCGGCTGTGGGCGGGCGCCCCGGCCCGACCCATTTTCGCGGAGCCGGACACTGGCTTTTGTGGCGCGATTGCGGGATGCTCCGCGCGCCCATGGACTTGGAGCGCCACGCGTGCACGAGGGAATCGAGAAGATTGCGCGGCGCGCGGTGGGACGCGACCCGGAGCGCACGCGCGCCGCGATCCTCGCGGCGGCGACCCGCGAATTCACGGCCAAGGGCCTGACCGGCGCGCGCGTCGACGCGATCGCGCGCCGCGCCGGCGCCAACAAGCGGATGATCTACCACTATTTCGGCGACAAGGAGGGTCTCTACATCGCGGTGCTGGAGGACACCTATGCGGCGATCCGGCGCGCCGAGATCGGCCTCGACCTCGGCCACCGCGACCCGGTGGACGGCATGCGCGAGCTGGTGCTGTTCACCTGGCGCTACTTCATCGAGCACCCGGAATTCCTCAGCCTGCTCGGCACCGAGAACCTGCACCGCGCCGTGCACCTGAAGAAGTCGAAGCGCATCCGCAACCTGCACAATCCGCTGGTGGACATGATCTCGGGGCTGCTGGAGCGCGGCGCCAAGGCGAAGCTGTTCCGCAAGGGCGTCGATCCGGTGGAGCTCTACATCACGATCGCCTCGCTCGGCTTCTTCTACATGTCCAACCGGCACACGCTCTCGACCATCTTCGGCGTCGACCTGAGCGCCCCCGAGCGGCTCGAGGTGCGCGGACGGCACATCGTCGACGTGGTGCTGTCCTATCTGCGGCCGTGACGCATCTCGAGACCCTCCGATGCCCCGCATCTTCCTGACCCACGTCCCCGACATGCTGACGAACTACTACGGCGCGCGGGCGCTCGCCGCGCTGCGCGAGCTCGGCGAGGTGCGCGTCAACGAGACCGGGCGGGTGCTCGACGCCGCCGCGCTGGCGGAGGCCGCGCGAGGCTGCGAGATCATCGTCTCGGACCGGCAGACGCCGGGGCCGGCCGCGTTCTTCCAGCGCGCGCCGGACGCGGTCGCGTTCCTGCGGGTGGCGGTCGACATCCGCAACATCGATGTCGCGGCCGCGAGCGCGGCCGGCGTGCTGGTGACGCGGGCGACGCCGGGCTTCGCGGCCTCGGTCGCCGAGATGGCGCTGGGCCTGATGGTCGACTGCGCGCGCGGCATCTCGGACGCCGTGATCGCCTATCGCGGCGGCCATGCCGCGGAGCCCCGCCTGGGGCGCCAGCTCCAGGGCGCGGTCATGGGCATCATCGGCTACGGCGTGATCGGGCGCTATCTCGCGCCGCTCGGCGTCGCGCTCGGCATGCGGGTGCTGGTGGCCGATCCCTACCAGACGGTCGCGGATCCGGCGCTGCGCCAGGTCGAGCTCGACACGCTGCTCGCGGAGTCCGACTACGTGGTCTGCCTCGCGGTCGCCGATGCGGAGACCGAGAACCTGATGAACGCCGCCGCCTTCGCGCGCATGAAGCCGAGCGCCTGGTTCATCAACCTCTCGCGCGGCAACCTGGTGGACGAGGACGCGCTGGCGGCGGCGCTGGACGAGAAGCGCATCGCCGGCGCCGCCATGGACGTGGGGCGCGCGCCCGACCAGATGCCGTCGCTCGCCCTCGCCTCCCGCCGCGACGTGATCGCGACGCCGCATGCCGCCGGCCTCACCCCCGAGGCGATCGAGCACCAGGCCTTCGACAGCGTCAGACAGGTGGCGGAGCTGGTCGCCGGCCGCGTGCCGCCGGGGGCCGTGAATGCGGAGGCCGCCACGCGGCTGGCGCGGCTGCGGGGTCAGCCGGGAATCCGGAGCTCCTCCCGGCCGAGCGAGCAAGGCTCGCGCGCTCCGGATCCATGACCGCGGCCTGACCGGATCTCGACGACCGGCGCTCTGGATCCCGGCTCCCGCACCCCTCTCGGGTTTACCCGAGATGGGCAATGACAGGTGCGCAGGTCGGAAACATCCGACCTGCGTGCTCGGCCGGGATGACGCCGAAAATCAGTTGCGTCGCCCCGCGGGCCCGTAGTAACTAATTGGTTACTTAAGCGCCCGTGGGAAGGCGCGGGCGGGAGACGAGGAGGAACCGGAGTGGCGACGCGCAGGCTCGGCATCGTGATGCATGGCGTCACGGGACGCATGGGGCTCAACCAGCACCTGGTGCGCTCGATCGTGGCGATCCGCGCGCAGGGCGGCGTCACGCTGCCGAACGGAGACCGCGTGATGCCCGACCCGATCCTGGTCGGCCGCAACGCCGAGAAGGTGCAGGCGCTCGCTCGCGAGCACGGCATCGCGCGCGCGACCGCCGACCTCGCGGGCGCGCTGAAGAACCCGGACGACACGATCTTCTTCGACGCCGCCACCACGCAGGCGCGCGCCGACCTGGTGACGCGGGCGCTGGAGGCCGGCAAGCACGTCTATTGCGAGAAGCCGGTCGCCGACTCGCTCGACAAGGCTCTCGCCATCGCCAGGCTCGCCAAGGCCAAGGGGCTGAAGAACGGGGTGGTGCAGGACAAGCTGTTCCTGCCCGGGCTGCGCAAGCTCAGGATGCTGCGCGAGGCCGGCTTCTTCGGCCGCATGTTCGCGGTGCGCGGCGAGTTCGGCTACTGGGTGTTCGAAGGCGACTGGGGCCAGCCGGCGCAGCGGCCGAGCTGGAACTACAAGACCGCCGAAGGCGGCGGCATCATCCTCGACATGCTGTGCCACTGGCGCTACGTGCTCGACAACCTGTTCGGCGCCGTCAAGTCGGTGAGCTGCCTCGGCGCCACCCACATCCCGAGCCGCGTCGACGAGGCCGGCAAGACCTATCCGGCCGACGCCGACGACGCCGCCTATGCGACCTTCCAGCTCGAAGGCGGCGTGATCGCCCATATCAACTCGTCCTGGGCCGTGCGGGTGCGGCGCGACGACCTGGTGACCTTCCACGTCGACGGCACCCACGGCTCGGCGGTCGCCGGGCTCACGCGCTGCTTCACCCAGCACCGGGTGAACACGCCGCGGCCGGTCTGGAACCCGGACGTGCCGCAGACCATCGACTTCTTCGAGCAGTGGGAAGAGGTCCCCGAGAACTTCACCTACGAGAACGGCTTCAAGATCCAGTGGGAGGATTTCATCCGCCACGTGGTCGCGGACACGCCGTGGAAGAACGACCTGCTGGAAGGCGCCAAGGGCGTCCAGCTCGCCGAATTGGGCTTGAAGAGCTGGGCCGAGCGGCGTTGGATCGACGTCCCCGAGTTGAAGATCTAGGGAGGGGCGAGCGTGGCCACGCTGACACTTCCGACCGCAGCGCGCCGGCTCGAGGCCTACACGACCGGCGAGCCGATCGTGCTGCCCGCGACAGGGAGCGCGCCGGCCTTCAACCGCGTCGCCTTCGCGGCCGCCCACGTGGTCGCCGATCCGCTCGCCGACATCGACCCCTGGCTCGATACCGCAGTCGACTGGGAGAGGACGATCGCGTTCCGCGAGTATCTCTGGGACCTCGGGCTCGGCGTCGCCGAGGCCATGGATACGGCGCAGCGCGGCATGGGGCTCGACTGGGCGGGGGCGCAGGAGCTGATCCGGCGTGCGCTCGACGCCGCCAGGGCGCGCCCCGGGGTGAAGATCGCCTGCGGCGTCGGCACCGACCACCTGCCGCCGGGCCCCGACATCGGCGTCGACGACGTGATCCGCGCCTACGAGGAGCAGATCGCGGCGATCGAGGCCATGGACGGCCGGCTGATCGTGATGGCGAGCCGCGCGCTCGCCCGTGCCGCCGCGGGACCGGCGGACTATGCGCGCGTCTACGGGCGCATCCTGCGCCAGGTGAAGCAACCCGTGATCCTGCACTGGCTCGGCGAGATGTTCGACCCGGCGCTCGCGGGCTATTGGGGCGCGGCCGACCACGCGGCCGCGATGGAGACCTGCCTTTCGATCATCGCGGACAATGCCGCGAAGATCGACGGCATCAAGATCTCGCTCCTCTCGAAGGAGAAGGAGATCGCCATGCGGCGCCGGCTGCCGGCGGGCGTGCGCATGTATACGGGCGACGACTTCAACTATGCGGAGCTGATCGCGGGCGACGAGGAGGGCCATTCGGACGCCCTGCTCGGCATCTTCGACGCGATCGCGCCCGCCGCCTCGGCGGGCCTCGCGCGCCTCGCGGCGGGCGACACGCAGGGCTTCCACGGCATCCTCGAGCCGACGGTGCCGCTGTCGCGCCACATCTTCAGGGCGCCGACGCGCTTCTACAAGACCGGCGTCGTGTTCCTGGCCTGGCTCAACGGCCTGCAGGACCATTTCGTCATGGTGGGCGGCCAGGAGAGCGCGCGCTCGCTCGCCCACCTCGCCGAGCTGTTCCGTCTCGCCGACCGGGCGCGGGTGCTGCACGATCCCGAGCTCGCGGCGAGCCGCATGTCCAAGCTGCTCGCGGTGCACGGGCTCGCGTGAGCCGGCGCCGCCAAGCCGGGCGCGAGACCCCGGCACGATGCAACAGAGCCAAGAGCAACCTCGGAGGAGACCCATGTCGAAAATCGTGATGCTCGCAGCCGCGGCGGCGATCGGCCTTTCCGCCGTGCCGGCCGACGCGCAATGGAAGCCCACCAAGCCGATCCGCATCATCGTCCCCTGGGGCGCCGGCGGATCGACCGACCAGCTCGCCCGCACGCTCGCGGTCGACCTCGAAGAGGCGCTCGGACAGAAGGTCGTCATCGTCAACCAGCCGGGTGGCGCCGGCGCGGTCGGCACCAAGGCGGTGCTGGATGCGCCGCACGACGGCTACACCTGGTCGGCGGGAGCCACCAAGGACCTCGGCACCTATGTCGTGACCGGCGCCGTGAACACCAAGCTCTCCGACTGGAACCTCTATCTCGCCAACGTGAACTTCACGGTGCTGTCGGTCCATCCCAATTCCAAGTTCAAGACGGTCGACGACATCGCCAAGGCGATGAAGTCGAACCCCGCGTCGGTGACGATCGCGACCGGCGGCATCAATTCGGCCGGCGGCGCGTCGGCCGAGGCGCTCAAGGCGGCGGTCGGCGGCGACTACAAGATGGTCACCTATGACGGCGGCAATCCGGCCGTGCAGGCCGCCGTCGCCCACGAGACGGAGGTCACGACCCAGCTCATCGCCGAGCAGTACGAGATGCTGCGCGCCAAGAAGCTGAAGCCGCTCGCCGCCTTCACGAGCGAGAAGGTGACCATCGACGGCATCGGCGAGCTTCCGTCGATCAAGGCGTCCCTGCCGAAGGCGCAGGTCGGTCCCGTCCATTTCGGCCTGTTCGTGCCGAAGGACGTGCCGGCCGAGGTGCTGCAGACGCTCGACAAGATCTGGGACGAGAAGATCGCCAAGTCGAAGCGCCTGCAGGACTACTCGACCTCGAAGGGTCTCACGACGCTCGTCATGCGCGGCCAGAAGGCCTACGATGCCGCCTTCCCGGTGGTGCAGATGAACGCCTGGCAGATCCACGACGGCGGCAAGTCGGCGACCGCCCCCGACAAGGTCGGCATTCCGCGCCCGAACTGAGGCACCACGCGGCGGGCCGCGCGCCGGCCCGCCGTCCCTCGTGCCGCCGGAGGCCTCATGCCGCGAGCCGATTTCCTGACGGCCCTCGTGCTCCTGCTGGTCGCGCTCGGCCTCGTCGCCGAGGGCTGGAGGCTGCCGGGCGCGGGCGGGCTGATCGAGGAGGGCGGCGAGCCGGGCCGCGTGCCGATCTTCCTCGGCCTCGTCATCGCGGCGCTCGCGCTCGTGCTCCTCGTGCGCGCCGTCGGCCAGGGGGGACACCGGTTGTTCGCGGGCGAGCCGCTCGCGCCCGAGCGCCGGCGCATGCTGGTGCGCGCGGTGGCGACGGCCGCGGGCTGCGCCTTCTATGCGGTCGGCCTGCTCGGCCGCAGCATCTTCGGCATCAGCCTCGGCTACGGCTGGCTGACCTTCGGCTTCATCCTCGTCTTCATCGTGATCGCCGAGTGGGACCTGGCGCCCGAGATCAGCGCGCGGCGCCGGCGGGCGATCGAAAGCCGCGCGCCGGCCGCGGCCGCGCGGATCGCGCCGCGCCTCGCCTTCGTCCCGGCCGCGTGGGGGCCCTATGCGTGGCTCGCGCTCACGGCGACGCTGCAGGCCGCAGCCGTCGCCGCGGTCGTGACCTACGTGTTCGAGCAGCAGTTCTACGTGACGCTTCCCTGACGATCGGTCCGCAATGCTCGCCACGCTCCAGGACGTCATCGCGTATCTCGGCCAGACGGTCGGCCTGGTCGGCGACGCTTTCGGCAAGTTCAGCAGCCCCACGGTCCTCGCCTATGTGTTCGGCGGGACGCTGCTCGGCATCACGATCGGCGTGATGCCGGGCCTGACCGCGACCATGGGCGTCGCACTGCTGACGACGCTCACCTACCGGCTCGAGGCGGAAGCCGCGCTGCTGGTCCTCGTCTGCCTCTATGTCGGCGCCATCTACGGCGGAAGCCGCACCGCCATCCTGCTCAACATCCCGGGCACGCCCGCGAACGCCGCCACCACCCTCGACGGCTATCCGCTCGCCCGCATGGGCCGGGCCGGCCCGGCCATGGGCACGGCGACGACCGGCTCGTTCCTCGGCACGCTGATCGGCATGGTGTTCCTGGCGACCATCGCGCCGAAGCTCGCCGACTATGCGCTCGAGTTCCAGACGCACGAGTTCCTCTGGCTCGCGATCTTCGGTGTCCTGATCTCGGGCCAGCTCACCGCGATGGACGACCCGCTCAAGGGCTGGATCGCGGGCTTCCTCGGGCTCGCGATCGCCATGATCGGCCAGGAAGGCCTCTACATGACCGACCGCTTCACCTTCGGATTCACGGAGATGCAGGGCGGCATCGGCCTGATCCCGGCGATGGTGGGCGCCTTCGGGTTCTCCGAGGTGATCGCCGTCATGTACAACCGCCGCGCCGAGATCGTGCGTGCCTCGGTTCGACTGCTCGACGTCGTTCCCGACCCGCGCGAGGTGCTGCGCTACTGGCGCACGATCGGCCGCTCCGGGGTGATCGGGACGCTGATCGGCGTCATCCCCGGCGTCGGCGAGGACATCGGCGCCTGGGTGTCCTATGCGGCCGCGCGGCGCGCCTCCCGGGAGAAGGAGAAGTTCGGCAAGGGATCGGTCGAGGGCCTGATGGCGGCGGAGACCGGCAACAGCGCGGCGGCGCCCGGCGCGCTGATCCCGGTGATCACGCTCGGCATCCCGGGCTCGGCGCCGGCGGCCGTGCTGCTCGCCGCCATGGTGCTGCACGGCGTGCGGCCGGGACCGATGATCATGATCGAGTTCCCGAGCTTCGTCTACGAGGTCGTGGTGATGATGCTGCTCGCGGCCTTCGCGATCCTGGTGCTCGGCATCGCGCTCACGCCGCTCCTGCTCAAGGTCCTCGCCATTCCGCGCGAGCGACTGATGCCGATCGTGTTCGTGCTGTGCGTGATCGGCTCCTACGCGATCCAGCAGCGGATGTTCGACGTGTGGGTCATGGTCGTGTTCGGCATCGTCGGCTTCGTGCTGCGCGAGATGAAGTACCCGATGGCGCCGCTGGTGCTCGGCATCGTGCTGGGCGACATCTTCGACAAGAGCTTCCGGCGCTCCTGGGTGATCCACGACGGCGATTTCACGTTCTATCTCAACCGGCCGATCTCGCTCGTCCTGATGCTGCTCTGCGCCGCGACGCTGATCATGAGCATCGGCCCGTGCCGGCGCTATCTCGGCCCGAAGGTCGAAGGCGCCGTGCAGGGGACGATCGGCGTCGTCACGGGCCTGGTGCGGGCGCACCTCGTGCTGGTCGCGCTCCTGTTCGCGGCGCTCGCCGCGCTGGTCGGCCTGCCGGTGCGGGGGCTCGAAGCGGGGGGCGCCGGCTTCGCACGGGGCGTGCGGCTCGCCGCCAGCGCCTATGCGGGCATCCTGCGTGACGCCGCGACCGCCTTCGGGCGCGGGCTCGCCGGGCTCGTGATCGCGCCGCTCGCGGACCTCGCCCGGTTCGCCAGGCGCCCGGGGCCGCCGTCCGCCGACCGCGGCGAGCAGGCCTGAGCCATGCGGATCGCCCTCTGCAACGAGGTGATCGCCGAATTGCCGTTCGAGCGGCAATGCGCGCTGGCGCGCGAGCTCGGCTATGACGGGCTGGAGGTCGCGCCCTACACCCTCGCCGAGGACCCGACGCGGCTGACCCAGACGGAGCGCGCCGGGCTGCGCCGCACGGCCGCCGAGGCCGGCATCGCGATCGCCGGCCTGCACTACCTGATGCGGGCGCCGGCCGGCCTCTCGATCACGACGCGCGACGACGCCGCGCGCGCCCGCACGGTCGAGGTCATGCGCGCGCTGTGCGGGCTCGCGGCCGATCTCGGCGCGGGAGTCCTGGTGCACGGCTCGCCGGACCAGCGCCAGCTCGAGGCCGGCGACGAGGCGGACGGACGCAGGCGCGCGGCCGCGTGCTTCGCGGCGGCGGCGGCCGAAGCCGAGACCGTCGGCGTCACCTACTGCGTCGAGGCGCTGTCGCCGCACCAGACGAACTTCATCAACACGGTGGAGGAGGCGGCGGGGATCGTGCGCGAGATCTGCAGCCCGGCGCTCACGACCATGATCGACTGCTCGGCGGCCGGCCTCGCCGAGGCCGAGCCGGTGCCGGACCTGATCCGGCGCTGGCTGCCGACCGGGCTGATCGGCCACATTCACTTCAACGACCCGAACCGGCGCGGCCCCGGCGACGGCGCGCTCGCCTTCGCGCCGATCCTGGCCGCGCTGAAGGACGGCGGCTATGCGGGCGACGCCGCGGTCGAGCCGTTCGTCTACGAGCCGGACGGCCCCGGCTGCGCGGCGCGCAACATCGCCCATCTGCGCGCGATCCTGGCGAGGCTGCCGGCATGAGCGCGCCGCGCCTGCGCCTGGTCGAGGCGAGCTTCCTGGAGCGGCCGGTACGGCTGCGGCTGCCGTTCCGATTCGGCGTGGTGACGCTCACCGAGGCTCCCCAAGTGTTCGTGCGGGCGCGCATCCGCCTCGCCGACGGGCGCGAGGGCGACGGCGTCGCGGCCGAGCTCCTGGTGCCGAAATGGTTCGACAAGTCGCCGCAGCTCACCAACGCGCAGAACTTCGACCAGCTGCGCGGCTCGCTCGGCCGCGCGCGCCGACGGCTGCTTTCGGCCGGCGCGGACACGGCCTTCGGCCTCACGGCCGCGGTCGAGGCCGTCCATCACGCCGAATGCGCGCGCGCGGGGTTGAACGGGCTCGTCGCCTCGTTCGGGCTCGCCCTGCTGGAGCGGGCGATCATCGACGCACTCGGGCGGATCGATGCGGTCTCCGCCTTCACGCTCGCGCGCGAGAACCGCCTCGGGCTCACCGCCGCCACGGCGCCCGACCTCGCCGGGTTCGATCTCGACCGTTTCCTCGCCGCACTGGCGCCGGCCGCGGCGATCCAGGCGCGGCACACGGTCGGCCTCCTCGATGCGCTCACGCGCGCGGAGGTGAAGGAGCGGCTCGAGGACGGGCTGCCCGAGAGCCTCGAGGAGGTGGTCGCGGCCTACGGCCACCGCTATTTCAAGCTCAAGGTGGCGGGCGCGATCGCGGCCGATCTCGAGCGGCTCGCCGGCATCGCGGCCGTGCTGGACCGCAGCGAGGCCCCCTATTTCGCGACCCTCGACGGCAACGAGCAGTACGAGACCATCGACGCGGTCGTGGAGCTCTGGCGCCGGATCGGCGAGGACCCGCGGCTGAAGCGGCTCCGGGAATCGATCCTGCTGATCGAGCAGCCGATCGGCCGGGCGAACGCGCTCGCCAAGCCGGTGCATGCGCTCGGCCGCGCGATCCCGGTCGAGATCGACGAATCCGACAGCGACATCGGCGTGTTCCCGCGCGCCCGCGCGCTCGGCTATCGCGGGATCTCGTCCAAGTCGTGCAAGGGCTTCACCCGTGCGCTCCTCAACCGCGCGCGCGTCGCCCGGTGGAACGCGCAGGAGGGCGGGACGTCCTACGTGATGTCGGCCGAGGACCTGACCACCCAGGCGGGCGTCGCGGTGCAGCAGGATCTCGCGCTCGCGACCCTGATCGGCGTGACGCACGTGGAGCGCAACGGGCACCATTATGTGGACGGCATGGCGGGCGTGCCGCAGGCCGAGCAGGACGCCTTCCTCGCGAAGCATCCCGACCTCTATCGGCGCGCTCCCGGCGGCCGCGTGCGCGTCGCGATCCGCGGCGGCGCACTCGCGATCGGCTCGCTCGAGACGGCCGGGCTCGGCGTCGCCGCGCTGCCGGACTGGCGCGCGATGCAGCCCTCGCCCGCGACGGAGTAGCCATGCGGACCGACGGCCTCTCGATCAACCTCGCGACCGTGCGCCAGCAATGGAACCTGCGCGAGGCCGTGGAGGCCTGCGCGCGCCACGGCATCACCGCGGTCGATCCCTGGCGCGACCAGGTGGCGGCGCTCGGGCTCGACGAGTCGGTGCGCGTGATCGAGGACCACGGCATGCGGGTCACGGGCTATTGCCGCGGCGGCATGTTCCCGGCGGCCGACGCGGCCGGCCGGCAGGCCGCGATCGACGACAACAAGCGCGCGATCGACGAGGCGGCGGCGCTGGGCGCGGAATGCCTGGTGCTCGTCGTCGGCGGGCTGCCGGCGGGCTCGCGCGACCTCCCGGGCGCGCGGCGGATGGTCGAGGACGGCATGGCCGCGATCCTGCCGCACGCGCGCGCCGCCGGCATGCCACTGGCGATCGAGCCGCTGCATCCGATGTACGCGGCCGACCGCGCCTGCTTCAACACGCTGGCGCAGTCGCTCGACCTCGCCGACCGGCTCGGCGAAGGCGTCGGCGTCGCGATCGACGTCTATCACGTGTGGTGGGATCCGGAGCTCGCGCACGGCATCGCCCGCGCCGGAGCCGCCGGGCAGATCCTCGCGCACCACATCTGCGACTGGCGCGTGCCGACGCGCGACCTGCTGCTCGACCGCGGCATGATGGGCGACGGCGTCATCGACCTGAAAGCCTTCCGCCGCCTGATCGAGGCTACGGGCTTCACGGGGCCGCAGGAGGTCGAGATCTTCTCGGCCGAGGACTGGTGGAAGCGCGACGGCGACGAGGTGCTGCGGACCTGCATCGAGCGATACAATGCGGCGTGCCGGCTCTCTTGATCGTTGGTCTGAGGAGTAGTGCGTAGGGTGCAATAGGCGCGCAGCGCCGTATTGCACCGTCATCCTGTCCGAGTGCTTGGTGCAATACGCCGCTGCGCGGCTATTGCACCCTACCGCCTCACTCCGCCGCCATCGCCAGCGGCGTGGCGCGCGCGATCTCGGCGAGGCAGTTGGCGAGCGCCTCGCCTTCCGGGTCGAGCAGCGCGGCGGTGCGGGCGCTGGCGATGGCGTCGACGGCGGCGGCGGCCGGCAGCGTGCCGGCGAGGGCGGGACGGATGAGACGCTGCTCGATGATCGCGTAGTTGCCCCAGCCGCGGGCGTGGGTGTCGCCGTAGCCCTTGATCAGGCGGGCGCATTCCGCGATCTCGCGGGCGAGCTCGCGCGAGAGCTTCGCGGCGTCGCGGATCGCGGCCAGCCAGGTCTCGATCTGTGCCTGCTCCTCGGCGTAGCGATGGCTCTTGGGGCGGACGCGGCGCAGGGCCGCGAGCGCGCGGAAGCGCAGCCAGCCGGTGACCGAGAGCGTGTCGATCTCCATGCCGAAATAGACGCGGCCGAGCCAGCCCTTGCGCGCGCTGTAGCCGATGATCGCCCGGGCGAGGCGCGGCGGCAGCACCGAGCAGATCTCCTCGATGCCGGGCTTGAGGAACTCGACGATCCTGATGGGATCGTCGGGGCCGAGCTTGTTGTCGGCGCGGATGCGCGCGATGCGCGCCGGATCGATCTTCTCCTGCGCGACCCGGATCACGTCCTCGAAGGACATGCGCACCGCGAGGTGGCGGGCGGTCTCGGCCACGAGCTTTCCGGCCGCGCCCGCCTGGGCGTCGGCTTCGCGGATCGGCGCGAGGCGATCGAGATAGAGCCGCGCATAGCGCGTGTCCTGATAGGCCGCGAGGCGGCGCAGGCCTTCCACCGCGATCTCATGCGCCGCAGCCGGAAGCGTGCGCGCGGCTTCGGCCTCGAGCCCGGCGAGCTGCGGCATCGGGCCGTGACGGCGCTTGCCGTCGCGTTGCGCCGGCGGCGCGATCTCGCGCCGGGCGGCGTCGAGGCCGGCGCGGAAGCCGGCGAGATTGGCCTCGGCGGCCTTGCCCTCGGCGCGGATCGCCTGCTCGAACACGGCCGTGGGAATGGGCAGACGGCCGGAACCCGCGATGGCGCCGAGCATCACGGCATTGATCATGGCGCCGCTCGCGCGCGCGGCCTCCTCCATGTCGAACAGCAGGCGTCCCTGGGCGTGCGCCTCGATCGCCCGGACGAGGCGGGTCGAATCGGTGCGGCCGTCGCCCATCGCGGTCTTCTCGGTCATGGCGTAGAAGCGCGACGTGGAGGCGACGACGAAGGTGCGGTCGCGCGTGACGAAGCCGCCGGCGATCCCGCGGCCGGCCTCGAGCAGCTCGCTCGCGGCGAAGAGATCGATGTCGCCGACGCCCGGGGTGAGCGCCAGCACCGGGCGGCGGCCGCCGAGCTCGGCGGCGGTCACCGGCATGATCTCGATGTAGTACGTGGTCGAGCCGGTGCGCTGGGCGACGCCCGGAATCGAGGTCGACTGCACGGGCAGGCCGAGCCCTTCGGCCGCGGCCACGATCCAGCTCGTGAGCACGCCGCCGCCCTCGCCGCCGAGCGCGGAGATCAGCAGCGTGACCGGACGCGGCGCGCTCATGCGGCGGCCTCGCGCCCGCCGAGCAGGCCGATGACGCGGCGGCGCAGCCGATGGGCGAAGCGGTCGAAGCGGCTCGGATTGCGGATCACCTCGGCGCGGTAGAAGGAGGGGCAGAGCACGGCGGCATGCGCGACCTCGCCGCAGAGCCCGCAGCCGACGCAGGTCTCGATCACGGTCGCGACCGGGTCGCTGCGCAGCGGATCGGGCGACGGCTTCACGCTGAGCGAGGGGCAGCCCGAGAGCCGGATGCAGGAATGGTCGCCGGTGCAGATCGCGTCGTCGACGCCGTAGCGGGTGCGCACGACGCGCTCGCCGCGCGCGAGCCTCCCGGCGTCCTCGGCGCGGACGCGGCGCTGGCGCGCGAGCTGGCATTCGCCGTCGGCGATGATCACCTTGAGCCCGCGCTCGGCCGAGCGCATCGCCTCCTTGAGGGTCGCGACCATCGTGGCGACGCCGTAGGTGCGTACCTTGCGCAGCCACTTGACGCCGAGGGCGGCGAGCGTCCGCTCGATGTCCATGCCGGGCGCGGCGCCCTGGCGGCTCGCCGCGCTCGACGGCATGTATTGCAGGCCGGTCGCCGAGGTGTAGCCGTTCTGCATGACGATGAGGATGCCGTCGCCCTTGTTGAACAGGTTGGAGGCGACGCCGGTGATCACGCCGTTGTGCCAGAAGCCGCCGTCGCCCATCACGGCGATCGGGCGGCGATCGAGGTTGGGACCGACCGCGGCGGCGCTGGCGAGACTCATGCCGTAGCCGAGGATCGAGTTGCCCATGCTGAAGGGCGCGAAGGTCGCGAAGGCGTGGCAGCCGATGTCGGCCGAGATGTGGGTCGGCCCGAGCTCGCGCTGGGCGAGCTTGAGCGCGCTGAACACCGGCCGCTCGGGACAGCCGGTGCAGAAGGTCGGCGGGCGCGGCGGCAAGGGCCCGACCGCCTCGGCGGCGGCGGGCTTGTGCGCGAGAAGCGCGCGGGCGCGCGCCGCGAGCGCCGCGACGTCGAGGCCGGCGGGGCGCGTCTCGGCGAGGAACGCGGCGAGGCCGTCGATCAGGGCCTCGCTCGAATACTCGCCGGCGCTCGGCAGCATGCCCTTGCCGAGCACGCGGGTCTGGATGTCGGCGCGGCGCAGCTCGACATTGATCATCTGCTCGACGTAGTCGGGATAGCCCTCCTCGACCACGAGCACGGCGCGCTTGCCCAGGCAGAACCGCTTCACCTCGTCGGGCACCAGCGGATAGGCGACGTTGAGGCAGTAGACCGGCACGCGCGCCTTGCCGAATACGTCGGCGAGGCCGAGGCGCTCGAGCGCGCGCAGGGTCGAGTTGTAGAGGCCGCCGAGCGTGACGATACCGACATCGGCGAGGTCGCCGCCGAAGACTTCGTTGAGCTTCTCGCGCGCGACGAAGGCCTGCGCGGCCGGCAGGCGCTCCTCGACCTTGCGGCGCTCCTGGATGAAGGTGACGGGCGGATGGGCGAGCCGCGCATAGTCGAAACGCGGCGGGCCCGGCAGCCGGTTGTTGCCCGAGAAGGCGGGGCTCACATTGTCCTTGGCGGCGAACTCGCCGGTGACGTGGCAGGCGCGGATACGCAGCTCCAGCATCACGGGAGCGTGGCTCGCCTCGGAGAGCGCGAAGCCCTGCTCGACCAGGCGCACGATGGTCGGCAGGTCGGGCCGCGGGTCGAGGAGCCACATGGAGGATTTCAGCGCATAGGCGATGGAGCGCTCCTGGATCACGCTCGCGCCCTCGCCATAGTCCTCGCCGATGATGATCATGGCGCCGCCGATCACGCCGGGCGAGGCGAGGTTGGAGAGCGCGTCGGCCGCCACATTGGTGCCGACGATCGACTTCCAGGTGACGGCGCCGCGCAGCGGATAGTTGATCGAGGCGCCGAGCATCGCGGCCGCCGAGGCCTCGTTGGTGCAGGTCTCGACATGCACGCCGAGCTCGGCGAGGAGATCCTCGGCCTCGACCATGACGTCGAGCAGGTGCGAGATCGGCGCGCCCTGGTAGCCGCCGACATAGCTGACCCCCGACTGCAGCAGCGCCTTGGTGACCGCGAGAATGCCCTCGCCGCGGAAGGTCTCTCCCGCGCCCAGCTTCAGCGACTGCACTTCCTTCCTGAACGAGCGTTCCATGGTTCTTCCCGGCAGCGGTTTCGGCCGAAACTATTCCGGCTGCGCCTGGAATGCCATGGGCGGGTGGGGTTCCAGCGACCGGGCCATTCAGCCTTCGCGGCTCGCGTAGCGGGACGAACGGGAATCCCTCCGCGGCGCTGTCGCGCCCGGAGCCTGGCGGCTTCGCTCCGGAACGGGGAGCGGAGCACCGAGACGATGCGGCCCGCTTGTGATCGCGGACCATTGGCCGGGGCGTGAGACCGGCCGGGGGGCAGCGTTCGTGAGGCGCTGCCATGCGGACGCCTTGTGCGTCGGCGCCCGCGCACCTCTCGGTGCTCCACTGCGGCGTTGACGGCTACCGAAGGGCCTCGGGGTCAGACGTTGTCGCCTGCCCTGTGAGCGGCTCCCTTGCCGCGCCCCCGGTCGTGATGCCGGGATAGCCCTGGTTTCGGCCACCGCCCGGGAGGCCGGTGACCCCGACCCCGCAGGACCGCTCCCGGCTTCGTCAATCGCGTCACCGGTTGACGCCCCGCCGAGCCGAGATGACGCGATGATACACGGGCTGGAGAACAAATCAAGAACAATGTCAGGCTTTGCATGGTTCCGTGACGCGCGACGCCATGGACGAACACGCCGGGGCACCGCGATAGTGGAGGCCCCTGCCCGGTCCCGGGCGCCGTTCCTTCGGAGCCTTGCGAATCCCCATGCCGATCGGTTTCCAGATCCATCCCCGCCCGTCCCGGATCGATCCCGCCCTGCTCGAGGCCCTGCGCGGCATTCCGACGCCGATCGTGAGCGACAACATGGCGCGCATGTTCGCGGGCGG
The DNA here is from genome assembly GCA_003105195.1 of Bradyrhizobiaceae bacterium. GTDB lineage: Bacteria > Pseudomonadota > Alphaproteobacteria > Rhizobiales > Xanthobacteraceae > FEB-22. The sequence continues at coordinate 14,559 of PQAH01000086.1, read as the reverse complement.
CGCGGCGCTGCGCCCGTATCACGACGGCACGCCGATGATCGGCATCGCGCTGACGGTGCGCACGCGGCCGGGCGACAACCTGATGGTCCACAAGGCGATCGACATCGCCGAGCCCGGCGAGGTGATCGTGGTGGACGCGGGCGGCGACCTCACCAATGCGATCATCGGCGAGATCATGCTCACCCACGCCCACAAGCGCGGCGTCGCCGGCTTCGTGATCGACGGCGCGATCCGCGATTCCGACGCGATCGCGAAATCCGCCTTCCCGGTGTTCGCGCGCGGCGTCACCCATCGCGGGCCCTACAAGGACGGGCCGGGCGAGATCAACGTGACGGCGGTGATCGGCGGCCAGGCGGTCCAGCCGGGCGACATCGTGCTGGGCGACGCCGACGGGATGCTGGCGGTGCCGCGCGGCGAGGCGCTCGCCATCGCCAAGGGCGCGCGCGCCCAGGTGGAGCGCGAGGCGAGGACGCTCGCCGCCATCGCGGACGGCACCATCGACCGCAGCTGGGTCGACGAGGCGCTGCGGGCGAAAGGGATGAAGGCGTGAGGGGTTCGCGGGTCGGCGCCCGGGCACCCCCAGCCCTCCCTCAGCGGGGGAAGCGAGCAGGCCGAGTGTGCGGCCGGCCCGAGATTCGATTGCGCAGCCCCATTTCACTCCCGCGTGAGGGCTTGATCCACCGCAAAGCGGAGACGGCCGGAGCCGGCGACATTCGCCGCCGGCATCCACACTGGAGCGCGCACATGGCCAGCAATGTCGGAACGATCGACCGTATCGCCCGGGTCGTCATCGGGCTCGTCCTCATCGCTTATGCGATGCCCCTGGGATTTCCGCAGACCGGCTGGAACTGGGTCGGCTGGATCGGCGTGGTGCCGCTGGCGACCGGCATCTTCGGGACCTGCCCGCTCTACTCGCTGCTCGGCCTCTCGACCTGCCCGATGAAGCGGGCCTGATGCGGCGCATCGCCGCGATCCTCGCCGCCGTCCTGCTCATCGCGGGCGGCGGCTTCTATTGGCGGCTCTACGCCGAGATCCCGGTCAGGGTCGCGGCGCCGGAGCGCAACGTCGAGGTGCGGGTATTCGGCATCGGCACGGTCGAGGCGCAGGTCGTCTCGAAGGTGGGCTTCCAGGTCGGCGGCAAGGTGGTGGCGACGCCGGTCGACCAGGGCGACTTCGTCAAGGCGGGCGCGCTGCTGGCGCGGCTGGACGACGAGGCGCAGCGCGCCAAGCTGCGCAAGAGCGAGGCCGCGCAACGCCAGGCGGCCGCGAACCTCGCCAAGATCGTCGCTCAGCGCGAGCGCGCCGAGATCGCCTATCAGCAGAAGAAGAACGTCAGCCTGCGGCGCCAGACGCTGGCGACCCGCGGCACCGTGTCGACCGAGACCGCCGAGGACGCCCAGGCCGCCGAGGACATCGCGCAGAGCGACGTGAAGATCATCGAGGCGGACGCGCGCGTCGCCACCGTGCTGCAGGAGGATGCCGAGGCGCAGCGCCAGATCGACGCCGTCGTGCTGGCGCAGCACGCGCTCGTCGCGCCGTTCGACGCGCGCGTGATCGCGCGCCACAAGGAACTCGGCAGCATCGCGGCCGCGGGCGAGGCCGTGTTCACCCTGGTCGCGCCCGAGTCGATCTGGATCAGGGCCTATGTCGACGAGGCGCTCGCCGGGGGACTGAGCATCGGCCAGCCCGCCCATGTGCGGCTGCGCTCGGAGCCGGAGCGCCAGGTCGCGGGCGAGATCGTGCGCATCGACCAGGAGAACGACCGGGTCACCGAGGAGCGCCGCGTCTATGTGCGCTGCCGCGAATGCAGCCCGCAGCATCAGTTGCGCTTTCTCGGCGAACAGGCGGAAGTCGAGATCGTCAAGACGGCGGTGCCGGAAGGCGTGTTCGTGCCGCTGCGGCGGATCGAAGGCTATGACGGGCGCTCGGGCACGGTCTGGACGCTGCGCGACGGGCGGCTCGCCAAGGAGCGCGTGCAGTTGGGCGCGCGGCTGCTCGACGGGCGCGTCGAGGTGAAGGCGGCGTCCGGCGCGGTCGTGATCGACGAGCGCAGCGACCTGCGGGAAGGCCGCGCCGCCCGCGCTCTCGCCCCGCCATGAACCTCGCGCTCAAGGACATCGGCCACAATCTCGGGCGCTTCCTGCTCACTTGCCTGGGGCTGAGCCTGCTGCTCGGCATCGTGCTGGCGATGATCGGCATCTATCGCGGACTGATCCAGGAGTCGCTCGGCCTGGTGCGGGCCGCCGACGTCCAGGTCTGGGTGGTGGAAGGCGGCACGCGCGGGCCGTTCGCCGAGGCCTCGCGGGTGCCGGGCGACATGCGCGAGGCGATCGCGGCGCAATGGGGGGTCGCGGCGGCCGGGGCCGTCGCCTACCAGAACGTGGAGGCGCAGCACCGCGGCGCGACCAAGCGCCTGCTGGTGGTGGGCGCGCAGATCGCCAAGCCCGGGGAAGCGCCGTCGGTGACCGCGGGACGGGCGATCCTGCGCAGCCGCTACGAGGCGATCGCCGACGCGAGCGCGGGACTGGCGCTCGGCGAGCGGATCACGCTCGGGCGCGACAGCTTCACGGTGGTCGGGCTGACCCGCGACCTGGTCGCCTCGGGCGGCGACCCGGTCGTGTTCATCACGCTGCGCGACGCGCAGAAGCTGCAGTTCGATCTCGCGCCGGCGGCGGCGCGGCGCGAGGCCGCGCGCGCGACGGCCGCGGCCGGCTCGACCGACACCGTCAACGCGATCCTGGTGCGGCTCCTGCCCGGCGTCGACCCGCAGCGCTTCGTGCGGGAGATCGCGCGCTGGAAGCACCTTTCGGCCTACACCCAGGCCGAGCAGGAGACGATCCTGTCGCGCTCCGTGATCGAGCGCGCGCGCCGGCAGATCGGGCTGTTCACCAGCCTGCTGCTGGTGGTCTCGACCGTGATCATCGGCCTGATCATCTACACCATGACGATCGACAAGAAGAAGTCGATCGCCACCCTCAAGCTGATCGGCGCGCCCGACCGGCGCATCATCGGCCTGATCGTGCAGCAGGCGCTCGCCATGGGCCTGATCAGCTTCGCGGCCGGCGCCGCGCTGATCAACGCGACCCACGGCCTGTTCCCGCGCCGGCTGGTGCTCGAGCCGGCCGACGCCGTGACCCTGTTCGGAATCGTGCTGGTCGTGTGCCTGATCGCGAGCGGCCTCGGCGTGCGTACCGCGCTGAAGATCGATCCGGCCTCGGCGCTGGCGGGGTGAACCATGGACGCGCCGGTCGTCGAGCTCAGGAACGTCAGCAAGCACTTCGGCGAAGGGCCGACGCGGGTGGACGCGTTGCGCGACGTCTCGCTCGACGTCCATCCCGGGACCGTGGTCGGGCTGCGCGGGCCGAGCGGCTCCGGCAAGAGCACGCTGCTCAACGTGATCGGCTGCATCCTGGAGCCGAATGCCGGCACCATGCGGCTCAACGGCGAGCTGGTCTACGACGGCCGATGGCTGCGTCCCGACCTGCGCGGCCTGCGGCTGGAGAAGATCGGCTTCATCTTCCAGTCGCACAACCTGCTGCCGTTCCTCAATGCCTGGGAGAACGTGGCGATCGCGCGCACCCTCGCCGGGGCGACCCTCGCGCGGGCGAAGGCGCGCGCGCTGGAGCTGCTGAACTATCTCGGTGTGGAGCACCGCAAGGACGCGATGCCGGGGCAGCTCTCGGGCGGCGAGGCGCAGCGCATCGCGATCGCGCGCGCGCTCGCCAACGACCCGCGCATCGTGCTGGCCGACGAGCCGACCGCCGCGCTCGACTCGCAACGCGCCGGAGCCGTGATGGACCTCTTGCGCAAGGTCGCGACCGAACGGCGCACCGCCGTGATCGTGGTCACCCACGACGAGAAGATCTTCGACCGCTTCGACCACATCCACCTGCTGCGCGACGGCGCTTTGGAAGCGATGCAGGCGCAGGCGGCGTGACGCGCTTGACCCAGGTCAACGCCGTGCGCGCCGGCGCGTCTAGCCTCGCGCGGCGAGCAACGAACCGACAGGATCAGACCATGCAGAACTGGCCCGAGATGACGAAGGAGCTGAGCGCGCAGCTGCGCAATCTGCGCGGCGGCGCGCCCGACGTGATGAAGGGGTTCTCGGCGATCGCCCAGGCCGCGACCGCCGCCAAGGCCCTCGACACCAAGACCAAGGAGCTGATCGCGCTCGCGATCGGGGTCGCGGCGCGCTGCGACGACTGCATCGCGTTCCACGCCAAGGCCGCGGTCCAGCACGGCGCCACCCGGGACGAGGTGCTCGAGACCCTCGGCATGGCGATCTACATGGGCGCCGGCCCCGCCGTGATGTATGCGAGCCACGCGCTGGAGGCCTTCGGGCAGTTCGAGGCCGCGAAGGTGCCGGAGCCGGCGTGAGCCTCGATCGTGGCGGCCGCGCGTGACGAGACCCCCCGCATCGGCCTTTGCGCTCGGCAGCGGATCGGCCCGCAACCGGGACAGGCCCGCCCGTGACGGGTGGGACACGGGCGCCCTGTACCCTGGGCGTCATGCCCGGCCTTGTGCCGGGCATCCACGCCTTTCCGGGTATTTCACAGCTGCCTGGTGCAGCCCGAGGACACGTCACGCCGCCGGATGCTTGATCTTGCCGATGGCGAGGAAGCGCATCACGGCCTTCTCGTAGTAGGGCTCGGTGGTGCCGGCACGGACCTTGTGCAGGAAGTACTTCTCGAAGGCGACCTTGGCGACGTGCACCCAGCGCCCGCTCGAGGCCCAGTTGACGTTGCGCGGCGGGTTCTGCGGCATGGCGACGAAGGCGACGCCCGAATCGCCGAAGTCGGCGAGGCAGATCGCGTTCCAGGTGGCCTCGTGGCTCGGCTCCTGGCCGCGCACCAGCTGGCCGATGTTGAGCGCGGTCGCCGTGACCATGGACTCGATCATGTAGCCGGTCTTCGGCACGCCGACCGGGACCGGGGTCTGCTCAAGCGGCGGAATCGCGATGCAGACGCCGACGCCGAACACGTTGCGGTATTTCGGGTTGCGCTGGTGCTTGTCCACCAGGATGAAGCCGCGCGGATTGACCAGGCCCTCGAGGCCGCGCAGCGCGGCGATGCCGCGGAAGGCCGGGATCATGGCCGAATACTTGAACGGCAGTGCGTGGGTCTTCCTCGGCTTGCCGTCCTCGTCGAACTCGGTCACATGCATCGCCTCGGCCTCGACCTTGTCGACCTTGGCATTGGTGACCCACTTGATGTGGCGCTGGCGCATCTCGGACTCGAGCACACCCTTGGTGTCGCCGACGCCGCCGACGCCGAGATGGCCCACATAGGGCTCGGCCGTGACGAAGGTCATGGGCACCTTGTCGCGGATGCGGCGACGGCGCAGGTCCGTGTCCATGATCATGGCGAACTCGTAGGCCGGGCCGAAGCAGGAAGCGCCCTGCACGGCACCGACCACGATCGGGCCCGGATCCTTGCAGAAGGCCTCCCAGCGCTCGTTGGCGAGGGTCGCATGGTCGACGTCGCACACCGACTGGGTGTTGCGCTCGGGGCCCAGACCCTCGATTTCGTCGAAGGCGAGCTCCGGTCCGGTGGCGACCACCAGGTAGTCGTAGGTGAGCGAGGAGCCGTCGCCGAGCTCGACGCGGTTCTCCTCCGGGTGGACGCGGGCCGCGCCGGCGGCGGAGAATGCGATGCCATGCTTCGGCATCACGGTGGCGAGGTCGATGGTGATGTCCGACTTGGATCGCCACTTCACGGCCACCCAGGGATTGGAGGGCGTGAACTGGAACAGCGGCTTGTCGGAGACGAGGGTGACGCGGTCCTCCTTGCGGGCCGCCTGCTTGAGCTCGTAGGCGCAGGACACTCCGCCGATTCCCCCGCCGAGCACGACGATATGCGACATCTGTACCTCCTGTGGGTGGTCGCGGCCCGTGGGCCGGGCCCTTGGATTGCCAATGGCAGTGGACGGATCACGGGGGAGATCCGGAACTATTGGGCGCACCGCACGGCATCGCACCCCGCGGTCGAACCGATCGGGCCTGGGCAAAGGCGCGACCGGGCCCCGAGAGGCCGCGAGGTCCCCGCCTTTGCCGCCCGGCAAGCCTTACACGATCAGCACCGGGGCTGATCCGCCATGCGCTGGATCAAACCGACGCCCCGGCGCGCGGCGCGCCGCACGTGAAGGCGGCGCCGGGCTTGAGCCCCAGCTTGTGGAAGATCGTGGCGGCCGGGCAGAAGCCGGTGAAACTGGACTGCAGCAGGTTGGCGCCGACGAAGGCGGCGAGCAGCAGCCAGTAGGGGCTGACCAGCCAGCCGAGCGTGACGCTCGTCAGGATCATGATGCCGGCCATTCGGAAGATCGCGCGGTCGAGGTTCATCGAAGTGCTCCTTGTCATTCGGGCCGAGGCCGTTCCGCCCTTCCGGGGCGGGCCGGTCGCCGGCTGGTGTTGACTATATATTCGCATCTTCGTATATACGCAACTATGAAAATGAACGTCCAGGACATGCAGGCGGCGGCGGACCAGGCGAGCGCCCTTCTCAAGGCGCTCGCGAACCGGCACCGGCTGCTGATCATCTGCCAGCTGATCGAGCGGGAGCGCTCGGTGGGCGAACTCGCGGACCTGCTGAAGATCCGCGATTCCACGGTGTCGCAGCACCTCGCGCTCCTGCGCCGGGACGGGCTGGTCTCGGCCCGGCGCGACGGGCAGACGATCTGGTACGCGATCGGCAGCGCGCCGGCTCGCGAGCTCGTGCAGAGCCTCTACGCGTCCTATTGCGGCGTTCCCTCCACCGCGCCAAAAGGCGGCCGCAAGGGCGCGCGGCGCGCACTTGCGGCAGGTCAATGACCGGAGCCGGGACCGTGACAGACAAGACATCACATTCCGCGACTCGACAGACAGGGATTGAGGCCATGCGTGCCGGACTCATCGTTGCGCTCGCGCTCGTCGCCCAGCCGGCGGTCGCGCAGGAGATCCACCAGGTCGCGCTCGCGACCGTCACGGACGAGAAGGCGGTGTTCGCCACCGTCGAGAGCGCCAATGTGGTGCCGGCGCGCGCGCGCATCGGCGGCACGGTGGTCGATCTCGGCGTCAAGGAAGGCGACCAGGTGAAGGGCGGCCAGGTGGTCGCCCATATCGGCGACGAGAAGATCGCGCTGCAGATGAAGTCGCTGGACGCGCAGATCGCCGGGCTGGAGGCGCAGCTCGCCCAGGCGCGGACCGATTTCACCCGGATCGAGGAGCTGTTCGGACGCGGCACCATCCCGAAGACGCGGTACGACGAGGCGCGCACCGCGCTCAACGTCGCGACCAACGCGCACCAGGCGCGCATCGCCGAGCGCGCCGTGGTGGCGCAGCAGCTCGCCGAGGGCGCGGTGCTGGCGCCGACCGCCGGCCGCGTGCTCAAGGTTCCGGTCACCACCGGCACCGTCGTGATGGCGGGCGAGCCGATCGCCCAGGTCGCCGAGCAGAACTTCGTGCTGCGCCTGCGGGTGCCGGAGCGCCACGCGCTGTTCCTGCGCGCCGGCGACCCGGTGCGCCTCGACCGCGAGAGCCTCAAGGACGAGGGCGCGCGCTTCGGCCGGATCAAGCTGGTCTATCCGCAGATCGAGGACGGCCGCGTGATCGCGGACGCGCAGGTGGAGGGCCTCGGCGACTATTTCGTCGGCGAGCGCATCCGCGTCTGGGTCTCGGGCGGCGAGCGCCGCGCCATCATCGTGCCGGCCGCCTTCATCACGACGCGCTTCGGCGTCGACTACGCCCGGGTGCAGGTCGCGGACGGCAAGGCGACCGACGTGCCGGTGCAGACCGGCCGCAGCGCCCCGACCCCGGAACGGCCCGACGGCATCGAGATCCTGTCCGGCCTCAGGCCCGGCGACCGCCTGGTGCGGCCATGAAGCTCGGCATCTCCGGCCATCTCACCCGGGGCGCGATCAATTCGCCGCTCACGCCCCTGTTCCTGTTCGCGGCGCTGGCGGTCGGGCTCATCGCGCTGCTCGTCATCCCGCGCGAGGAGGAGCCGCAGATCAGCGTGCCCATGGTGGACATCCGCGTGATGGCGGACGGGCTGAAGGGCCCGGACGCGGTCGAGCTCGTGTCCAAGCCGCTCGAGTCCATCGTCAAGGGCATCGACGGGGTCGAGCACATCTACAGCCAGACCCAGGACGACCGCGTGATGGTGACGGCGCGCTTCCTGGTCGGCACCAAGGCCGAGGACGCGATCCTGCGGGTGCACGAGAAGATTCGCGCCAACATGGACCGGATCCCGGTCGGCATCCCGGAGCCGCTGATCGTCGGCCGCGGCATCAACGACGTGGCCGTGGTGGTGCTCACGCTGTCGCCGAAGCCGGAGGTGGCGCAGCGCTGGACCGACAAGGACCTGTACCAGGTCGCGGACGAGCTGCGCGCCGAACTGATGAAGGTCGACAATGTCGGCCTCACCTACGTCTCGGGCGGCAGCCCGCAGCAGATCCGGGTCGAGCCCGACCCCGAGAAGCTCGCGCTGCACGGCGTCACCCTGCAGCAGCTGGTCGCCAAGGTGCGCGACGCCAACCGCAGCTTCCTCGCCGGCCAGGTGCGCGACGCCGCCACGACCCGCACGGTGGCGGCCGGGCAGACGCTCGGCGGCATTCCCGACATCGGCCTGCTGCTGGTCACCACCCGCGACAACCGGCCCGTCTATGTGCGCGACGTCGCTTCCGTCGTGATCGGGCCGAGCCCGCAGGAGCACCGGGTGTGGAACGACGCGCGCGCCGCCGACGGGACGTGGCAGCGCACCCCCGCGGTCAGCCTCGCGCTCGCCAAGCGCGCCGGCGCCAACGCGGTGGTGGTGTCGGAGGAGATCCTGCACCGGCTCGACGACGTGAAGGCGCGGCTGCTGCCGGCCGACCTCGAGATCACGGTGACGCGCGACTACGGCGAGACCGCCAACGAGAAGGCGAACGAGCTTCTGTTCCACCTCGCGCTGGCGACCGTCTCGATCGTGCTCCTGATCTGGCTCGCGATCGGCTGGCGCGAGGCGCTGGTCACCCTGGTGGTGATCCCGGTCACGATCCTGCTCACGCTGTTCGCGGCCAACCTGATGGGCTACACGATCAACCGCGTCAGCCTGTTCGCGCTGATCTTCTCGATCGGCATCCTGGTCGACGACGCGATCGTGGTGGTCGAGAACATCGCGCGCCACTGGGGCATGAACGACGGCCGGCCGCGGCGGCAGGCCGCGATCGAGGCGGTGGCGGAGGTCGGCAATCCGACCATCGTGGCGACGCTGACCGTGGTGGCGGCGCTGCTGCCGATGCTGTTCGTGTCGGGCCTGATGGGCCCGTACATGGCGCCGATCCCGGCCAATGCCTCGGCCGCCATGCTGTTCTCGTTCTTCGTCGCCATGGTGGTCGCGCCCTGGCTGATGCTGCGGCTCGCCCCCACGGGCGGGGTGCACGGGCACGATGCGGCGCACGAGGAAGGCCCGCTGGGCCGCATCTATCGCCGGATCGCGACGCCGGTGGTGCGCTCGCGCAAGGCCGCCTGGATCTTCCTGATCGGCGTCGGCGTCGCGACGCTCGCCGCCATGGCGCTGTTCGCGACCAAGAGCGTGACCGTGAAGCTGCTGCCCTTCGACAACAAGTCGGAGATCGCGGTGGTGGTCGACCTCGCCGAGGGCGCGAGCCTCGAGGACACCGAGCGCGCGCTGTTCGCGATCGCGGAAGCGACCCGCGGCCTGCCCGAGGCGCGCTCGGTGCAGGCCTATGCGGGCACCGCCGCGCCGTTCAACTTCAACGGCCTGGTGCGTCACTACTACCTGCGGCAGGCGCCCGAGCTCGGCGAATTGCAGATCAACCTCGCACCGCGCGGCGAGCGCGACCGCACCAGCCACCTGATCGCCCTCGACCTGCGCGAGCGGCTCGAGGCCGTGACCCTGCCGGCGGGCGCGGTCGCCAAGGTGGTCGAGGTGCCGCCCGGCCCGCCCGTGATGGCGACGCTGCTCGCCGAGATCTACGGCCCGGATTCGCAGACCCGGCGCGCGGTGGCGGGCGAATTGAAGAAGATCTTCGCCTCGGTGCCCTACATCGTCGACATCGACGATTCGTTCGGCGCCCCGCGCCCGCGCCTGCGCGTCTCCATCGACCAGGACCGGCTCGAGTTCTTCGGGGTGGAGCAGCGCGACGTCTACGACACGCTGCAGGCGCTGCTCTCCGGAACCTCGGTCGGCTACTCGCATCGCGGCGAGGGCCGCCGGCCGATCGAGATCGCGGTGCGCCTGCCGAAGCGCGACCTCGCCTGGACCGAGACCATGGCCTCGACCCCGGTGCCCGCCAATGCGCTGCCCGGCAACCGCACGGTGGTCGAGCTCGGCGACGTGGTGAACGTCGCGCGCGAGGAGGGCTCGCCCGTGATCTTCCGGCGCAACGGATATTATGCCGACATGGTGCTGGCGGAGCTCGCCGGCGCCTACGAGGCGCCGATCTACGGCATGCTCGACGTCGCCAAGAAGATCGACGCGCACGACTGGGGCACGCTGCCGAAGCCCGTGATCGGCTATCACGGCCAGCCGCGCGACGAATCGAAGCCGACCCTGCTCTGGGACGGCGAATGGGAGATCACCTACGTGACCTTCCGCGACATGGGCGCGGCCTTCGGCGCCGCGATCGTCGGCATCTACATCCTGGTGGTGGCGCAGTTCGGCAGCTTCCTGCTGCCGCTGGTGATCCTCACGCCGATTCCGCTCACCCTGATCGGCATCGTGATCGGCCACTGGCTGTTCGGCGCGCCGTTCACGGCGACCTCCATGATCGGCTTCATCGCGCTCGCCGGCATCATCGTGCGCAATTCGATCCTGCTGGTCGACTTCGTGCGCCACGGCGCCGCCGCGGGGAAGACCCTGCGCGAGGTGCTGCTGGAGGCGGGCGCCGTGCGGTTCAAGCCGATTTTGCTCACCGCGCTCGCCGCCATGATCGGCGCCGCCACCATCCTGCTCGACCCGATCTTCCAGGGGCTGGCGATCTCGCTCCTGTTCGGGCTCGCCTCCTCGACCCTGCTCACCGTGCTGGTGATCCCGGCGATCTACGTCGTGATGCGCGACGCCGACCGGGTGATGGGGGCGGAGGCGCCGGCCGCATCGTAGCGGCGCAGCGTGGGCATGCGCAGCGTGCCCACGCGGACCACGGCGCCGGCGCGCCGCGCGGGCAAAGGCGCGCGACTCCGAGGTGTCCCGCGCGAGGCCGCGAATTGCGCCTTTGCCCACGCTGCCTCGCCTCACCCATAATAGGATCTTCGCCCCAAGCCCCGCTGCGAGGTCCGTCATGCCCCCGTTTTCCACCGACAGGCTCGATGCGCTGATGGACCGGGCCGGCATCGACGCGCTGGTGGTCACGTCGGGGCACAACATCCGCCATCTCACGGGCGGCCACGCCCATTTCATGTACGAGGCGATGCCCGCGATCGGGACGAGCCGGTACCTGCCGGTGCTGGTCTATCCGAAGGGACGGCCGGACCTCGCGGCCTATGTCGGCTCGAGCGAGAAGAACGCCCTCGCCAACGACCCGATCTGGGTGCCGAACATCCTGCACTCGCGGCTCGGCAGCGTGGCGGCGATGCGCCACGCGGTCGAATACCTGGGCAAGCTCCCGGGCGCCCCGCGGACGATCGGCTTCGAGCATGGCTTCATGCCGGCGGACGCGGCGGACGCACTGCGCGCCGGCTTCGATGCCAGCTATGTGGAAGCGCAGCGCACGCTGGAGCTCATGCGCGCCGTGAAGCGGCCGGACGAGCTCGCGCTGCTGCGCGAGGCCTCCGAGCGGGTGATCGACGCCATGCTGAGCGTGGTCGCGACCCACGGGCCGGGGCAGAGCAAGCGCGAGATCATCGAGGCGCTGCGGCGCGCCGAGACCGACCGCGGGCTCGTCTTCGACTACGCGCTGGTGACGCTCGGCGCGAGCCTCGACCGCGCGCCCTCGGACCAGGTATGGCAGCCGGGGGAGCTGCTCTGCCTCGATTCGGGCGGCAACTACCGGGGCTATATCGGCGACCTCTGCCGCATGGCGATCGACGGCGCGCCGGATGCCGAGATGGCGGACCTGCTCATGCAAGTCGACGCCGTGCAGCAGGCGGCGCGGCGGSTGGTGCGCGCGGGCCTGCGCGGCGGCGACATCTATGCGGCGGCCGAGCCYGCGCTCGCGGCCTGCGCCGACAAGGCGCACATGCATTTCGTCGCCCACGGCATGGGGCTCGTCAGCCACGAGGCGCCGCGGCTCACCGGCACGGGGCCGATCCCCTATCCGGGCGACGAYGCSGACRCACCRCTCGAGGCCGGCATGGTGCTCTCGATCGAGACCACGCTCGCGCATCCGCGGCGCGGCTTCGTCAAGCTCGAGGACACGGTGGCGGTGACGGCCGAGGGATACGAAGCGTTCGGCGACGCGGGCCGCGGCTGGAACCGGGCGGGGGCGTGACGGGCATGTCGCTCGTGGGCGTGGGTATGCGCGGCATGCTCGCGCGGAGCAGCGCCGGAGCGCTCCTCGTAGGGTGCAATCGCCGCGGCGGCGGCGTGTTGAACCGGCAACCTGTCGTTGCGCAAGTGGTGCAACGGCGCCTTCGCGCCTATTCCTACTGCGTCAGAAGGCCAACTCTGGGCGTCATCCCGGCCGAGCGAAGCGAGAGCCGGGATCCATAACCTCCGTGTTTCCGCATCTCGATCACCGGGGATATGGATCCCGGCTCGCGCTCGCACCCAGGTCGGCTGTTGCCGACCTGGGCATCTATCAATGCCGATCTCGCGCAAGCGCGAGATCGGTGCTCGCTTGGCCGGGATGACGCCGCGAATGTGTTTCTGACACAGTAAGGCTATTACACCCTACGAGCTGGCGCGATCGTCACCCCCGCTGCCGCAGGGCCTGGATCATCATCGCGTCGTAGGTGAAGTCGGAGGCCTGGAGCCACTGGTAGCCGTCGCGACGGAACGTGGTGACGTGGTCGAGGATGGTCTTGAAGCCCGGGTTCTGCGCGGCGATCTCGGCGTAGAGCGCCTCGGCGGCACGGAACGCCTCGAGGAAGATCTCCGTCGGCAGCGGGCGCAGCTGCGCGCCGGCGGCGACCAGGCGGCGCAGCGCCTGCGGGTTCTGGGCGTCGTATTTCGCCTGCATGTCCTGGGCGGCCGCCATGGCGGCCGTCGCCAGAATCGACTGGTAGCGCGCCGGGAGCTCGCGCCACTTGTCGAGATTGACGAAGAAGGACAGCGCGGAATTGCCCTCCCAGAAGCCCGGATAATAGTAGTAGCGGGCGATGCGCTGGAAGCCGATCTTCTCGTCGTCATAGGGGCCGACCCACTCGGCCGCGTCGATGGTGCCGCGCTCGAGCGCGCTGTAGGTGTCGGCGGCGCCGAGCTGCTGCGGCACCAGGCCGAATTTCTGCAGGATGCGGCCGGCGAGCCCGCCGATGCGCATCTTCAAGCCCGACAGGTCGGCGACCGACTTGATCTCCTTGCGGAACCAGCCGGCCATCTGCGTGCCGGTGTTGCCGCCCGGAAGGTTGTGGAGGTTGAAGCGCGCGTAGAACGCGTTGAGCAGGTCGAGCCCGCCGCCGTGATAGAACCAGGCGCTCTGCTGGCGGCTGTTGAGGCCGAACGGCATGCCGATGCCGAAGACGAAGGCCGGGTCCTTGCCGATGTAGAAGTACGAGCCCGTGTAGCCCATCTCGACCACGCCGGTCTGCACCGCATCGGCGACGCCGAGCGGCGGCGCGATCGCGCCGGCCGCGAACACGTCGATCTGGAAACGCCCGTCGGTCGCCTCGGCGACCGCCTTGGCGAGGTAGACGCAGGCGCCGTGCAGGGTGTCGAGCGAGGTCGGATAGCTCGACTGCAGGCGCCAGCGAATCTGCGGCGCGGACTGCGCGACGGCGGGCGCGGCGACGAGGCCCGCGCCGGCCGCGAGCGCGGCGGCTTTGACGATGTCGCGACGGTTCACGTGCGGCTCCCGGCTGTTGACACGGGAGGCTGAAGCATGCGCGCGCGGCAGGGTCAAATCATGACGGCCATGCGCCGCGGAGAGAAGGGCCGCGCCGCCGCCTCACCACGGCCACACCTGCGGGGGCCAGACATTGCCGCGAAACTCGACCATGACGACGCCGATCGCCGTGCGCAACCGGACGATCAGCGTCATGTCGGGACGCAGCAGCAGCTGGATGTTGTAGCGGCAGGCCGGGCAGACGTGCGTGTTGTTGATGTCGAGCACCAACTCCTTCCAGCCGTGCTGGCGCATCAGGGCGACCGCCTGCCCCTCGGCGTGATCGAGCGCTCTCAGCAGTTCGGCTTCGCTGCGCCCGGTGCGACCCGCCTCCTCGCGGAGGAGACTGCGGATGTCGCGCGCCGTGTCGTCCGCGACATTGCCGCCGCGGGTGCCGGGACTGCCGACGATCCGGTCGCGCGGCTGCGGGATGCCGTCGACCTCGCGGATCCGGCCGGCGGTGAGGCCCTCCTCCATCGGCGGATCGAAGTCGCTCGCGGGCCGGCGCGGCCGTGGCGGCCGTGGCGGCAATTCGTCGCCCGGCCGCGAGCTGCGGCCGGAACCGCGGCGGCCGCGACCCCCGCCCGAGGTGCTCCCGGGCGG
>PQAH01000085.1 GCA_003105195.1 Bradyrhizobiaceae bacterium | reverse complement strand
CGGCCTCGTGCCGGGCATCCACGCCTTTGCGGCCGGGCCTGCGTCAAGACGTGGATGGCCCGGACGAGCGCTCATCAATCCACCTTCTCGACATACACCCTGATCGTCCCGCCACATGAGAGACCCACGCGCCAGGCGGTCTCGTCGGCGACGCCGAACTCCAGCGTGCGCGGCTTGCCGCTCTCGATCACATCGAGCGCCTCGGTGACCACCGCGCCCTCGACGCAGCCGCCCGAGACCGAGCCCAGGAAGTTGCCCTGGTCGTCGATCACCAGGCTGGAGCCGACCGGCCGCGGCGCCGAGCCCCAGGTCTCGATCACGGTCGCGAGCGCGACCCCGCGCCCCTCGCGCCGCCAGTCCTCGGCCGACTTGAGGATATCCTCGTCACGCGCCAGCATGCGGCACCTCCTTTGCGTCTCACGCGACCCGTCGCAGCCATTCGCTCGGCTTGCCGGCGCGCACGTGCCGATCCGAGAGCGCGCGCACCAGCTCGGCCATGGAATCGAGGTTGTGCACCGGGCGGAACTCGTCCACGTGCGGCAGCATGGTCCGGATCCCTTTGGCCTTGGCCTCGAAGCCGTCGAAGCGCAGCAGCGGGTTGAGCCAGATCAGCCGCCGGCACGAGCGGTGCAGCCGGTCGATCTCGAAGGCGAGCCGGTCGTCCGGGTCGCGCTCGAGCCCGTCGGTGATCAGCAGCACGATCGCGCCCTGGCCGAGCACGCGCCGCGCCCACAGCTTGTTGAAGGCGGAAAGCGAGGTCGCGATGCGGGTGCCGCCCGACCAGTCGAGCACGCTCGCCGAGCATGCCTCCAGCGCCTCGTCCGGGTCCTTGGCCTTGAGCGCGCGCGAGATGTTGGTGAGCCGCGTGCCGAACAGGAAGGAGTGCACGCGCTTGCGCGCATCGGTCACCGAATGCAGGAAATGCAGGAAGATGCGGGTGTACTGGCTCATCGAGCCCGAGATGTCGAGCAGCGCCACGATCGGCGGCGGCTTGGTGCGCGGGCCGAGGTATTTCAGGTCGATCAGGTCGCCGCCCGCCTTCAGGCTCGCGCGCAGCGTGCGGCGGATGTCGACGATGTGGCCGTGGCGGTGCGGCGCGAGCCGGCGCGTGCGCACCTCGTCGAGGGTGAGCATCAGCCGCGCGATCGCCTGCTTCGCCTGCGCGACCTCGGCCGCCGTCATCTGCGCGAAGTCCTTGCGCTGCAGCAGCTCGGTGTCCGAGATCGTCAGCCGCGCGTCGATCTCGACCTCGCGCTCCTCGGGTTCGAGCTTGTGCTCCATGCCGGAGAACAGCGCCTCCTGCACGCGCTGCGCGCCGGCCGTCGGCGCCTTGTCGGCGGGCGCCGGCGCCTGCGGCGCCATCATGGCGATCAGCTTGTCGAGGAAGGCGCGCTTGCGGAAGAACAGGCGGAACGCCTGGTCGAACAGCAGCGTGTGCGCGTGGCGCTTCACGAGCACCGCATGCAGCGTCCAGTAGAAGTCCTCGCGCGTGCCGACGCCCGCCGCCCGCACGGCCGCGAGCGCGTCCATGATCGCGCCCGGCCCCACCGGCAGCCCGGCCGCGCGCAGCGCGCGCGCGAAGTAGACGATGTTCTCGGCGAGCCGTCCCTCGGGCTCCATGGCCTCACTCCGCGGCGCGCAGCTCCGCGCGTACCTGGTCGACCAGCTCCTTCGCCTTGGTGCCCTCGATGCGCGCGATGTCGTCCTGGTACTTGAGCAACACGCCGAGGGTGTCGGAGACGGTCGCCGGGTCGAGCGCGACCACGTCGAGCTCGGTGAGCGCGGTCGCCCAGTCGAGCGTCTCCGCGACTCCCGGCGACTTGAACAGGTCCTCCTGGCGCAGCGCCTGCACGAAGGCGACGATCTCGCGCGAGAGCGTCGCGGCGATCCCCGGCACCTTGGCGCGCACGATCGCGAGCTCGCGCTCGGCATTCGGATAGCCGACCCAGTGGTAGAGGCAGCGCCGCTTGAGCGCGTCGTGGATCTCGCGCGTGCGGTTCGACGTGATGATCACGATCGGCGGGCGCGGCGCCTTCACGGTGCCGAGCTCGGGGATCGTCACCTGGAAGTCGGCCAGCACCTCGAGCAGGAACGCCTCGAACGCCTCGTCGGTGCGGTCGAGCTCGTCGATCAGCAGCACCGGCGGACCCGCCGTGTCGGGCTCGAGCGCCTGCAGCAGCGGCCGCTTGATCAGGAAATGCTCGGAGAACACGTCGCGGGAGAGCCGCTCGCGGTCGGCGCCGCCCTCCACCTCGGCGAGGCGGATCGCGATCATCTGCGCGGCATAGTTCCACTCGTAGACCGCGGCGGAGACGTCGAGCCCCTCGTAGCACTGCAGCCGGATCAGCCGCCGCCCGAGCGTCGCGCTCAGCACCTTGGCGATCTCGGTCTTGCCGACACCGGCCTCGCCCTCCAGGAACAAGGGCCGCCCCATGCGCAGCGCCAGGAACAGCACGGTCGCGAGCGAGCGGTCCGCCAGATAGTCCGCGCGCGCGAGCAGCTTCAGCGTGTCGTCGATCGAGGCCGGCAGGGTCGGGTCTGTCTGTGTCACGTGGGGCAATCGCCGAATGAGAGGAATTCGGCCTCAATATAGGGGTCGAACGGGCCCGCCCCAACCCGGATCCGGCGCAATCGAGGAATGCAGTCGCCACACCCGTCATGCCCGGCGAATGCCGGGCATCCACGTCTTCGCGGCGGCTCCGCGAAGAAAGACGGGATGGCCGGCATGACGCCGGCCATGACCAAGGACGAGCCCGGACCGCCTACCCCGCCTTCGCCACCGCGCGGCGGGCCATCACGCCGACCAGGTGGGCGCGGTACTCGGCGCTGCCGTGGATGTCGCTGTTCAGCCCGGTGGCCGGGATCGAGAGCCCTTCCAGGGACTTCGGCGAGAAGCGCTTCTTCAGCGCCTCCTCGAAGGCCGGCACCCGGAACACCCCGCTCGCGCCCGCGCCGGTCACGGCCACGCGGATCTCCGAGGAGCGCTTGGCCACGAACACGCCGACCAGCGCGAAGCGCGAGGCCGGGTTGCGGAACTTCATGTAGGCGGCCTTCTTCGGCACCGGGAACGAGACCTTGGTGATGATCTCGTCGGCCTCGAGCGCGGTCTCGAACAGGCCGGTGAAGAAAGCATCCGCCTCGATGCGGCGCTTGGTCGTGATGACGGTGGCGCCGAGCCCGACCAGCGCCGCCGGATAGTCCGAGTTCGGATCGTTGTTGGCGATCGAGCCGCCGAGCGTGCCCATGTGGCGCACCGCCGGGTCGCCGATCATGGAGGCGAGCTCGGCGAGCGCCGGAATCGCCTGCTGCACCACCGGCGAGGTGGCGACCTCGGAATGGGTCGTCATCGCGCCGATCACCAGCGAGCGGCCCTTGAGCTCGATGCCCTTGAGCCCGTCGACCTTGCCGAGGTCGATCAGGTTCGCAGGGCTTGCCAGCCGCTGCTTCATGGTGGGGAGCAGGGTCTGCCCGCCGGCCAGGATCTTGGAGTCCTCGAGCTTGCCGAGCATGTTGCCGGCCTGCCGGAGCCCCGTCGCACGGTGATAGGTGAAGGCATACATGGTGGAGCTCCCTACTCGGCCGCCTTGCGGCTCTGATTGACCTTCTGCAGCGCCGCCCACACGGCCGCGGGCGTCGCCGGCATGGCGATCTCCTCGGTGCCGAGCGCGTCCGTGATCGCGTTGATCACGGCGGCGGGCGACGCGATCGCGCCCGCCTCGCCGCACCCCTTGATGCCGAGCGGGTTGGAGGGCGCCAAGGTCTCCGTGGTCTCGACCCGGAACGACGGCAGGTTGTCGGCCCGCGGCATCGTGTAGTCCATGTAGGAGCCGGTCACGAGCTGGCCGTCCGTGTCGTAGGTCGTGTTCTCGAGCAGCGCCTGGCCGACGCCCTGGGCGATGCCGCCGTGCACCTGGCCCTCGACGATCATCGGGTTGATCACCTTCCCGAAGTCGTCGACCGCGGTCCAGGCGACGACCTCGACCTGGCCGGTCTCGGTGTCCACCTCCACCTCGCAGATGTGGCAGCCGGCCGGGAAGGTGAAGTTGGTCGGATCGTAGAACGAGCCTTCCTTCAGCCCGGGCTCGAGCTCCTGGCCCGAGAACTTGTGGGCGATATAGGCGTTCAGCGCCACGTCGCCGAAGGCCGCGACCTTGTCGGTGCCCGCGACCTTGAACTGGCCGTTCTCGAACACGATGTCGGCTTCCGCCGCCTCGAGCAGGTGCGAGGCGACCTTCTTGGCCTTCGCCTCCACCTTGTCGAGCGCCTTCACGATCGCCGAGATGCCGACCGCGCCGGAGCGCGAGCCGTAGGTGCCCATGCCGAACTGCACCTTGTCGGTGTCGCCGTGCACCACCGAGACGTTCTCGATCGGGATGCCGAGCCGGTCAGACACCACCTGGGCGAAGGTGGTCTCGTGCCCCTGGCCGTGCTGGTGGCAGCCGGTGAGCACCTCGACCGAGCCGGTCGGGTTGACGCGCACCTCCGCCGATTCCCACAGGCCGACGCCGGCGCCGAGCGAGCCGACCGCCTGGCTCGGCGCGATGCCGCAGGCCTCGATATAGGTCGAGTAGCCGAGGCCGCGCAGCTTGCCAGCCCTGGCCGACTCGCGCTTGCGCTTGGCGAAGCCCTTCACGTCGGCGAGCTCCATGGCCTTCTTGAGCGACGCGTTGTAGTCGCCCGCGTCGTAGGCCATGATCACCGGCGTCTGGTGCGGGAACTTCTTGACGAAGTTGCGCCGGCGCAGGTCCGCCGGGTCGATCTGCATCTCGCGCGCGCCGACCTCGACCAGCCGCTCCACCACGAAGGTCGCCTCCGGCCGCCCGGCGCCGCGATAGGCGTCGACCGGCACCGTGTTGGTGTAGACCGCGTCGACCTCGCAGTAGATCTGCGGGATCTCGTACTGGCCCGACAGCAGCGTCGCGTAGAGATAGGTCGGCACCGAGGACGAGAAGGTCGACATGTAGGCGCCGAGATTGGCGATGGTCTTGGCGCGCAGCGCCAGGATCTTGCCCTCGCCGTCGAAGGCCATCTCGGCATGGGTGACGTGGTCGCGCCCGTGGGCGTCGGCCACGAACGCCTCGGTGCGCTCCGAGACCCACTTCACGGGCCGGTTCACCTTGCGCGCCGCCCAGAGGCAGACGACCTCTTCGGGGTAGATGAAGATCTTCGAGCCGAAGCCGCCGCCGACGTCCGGCGCGATCACGCGCAGCTTGTGCTCGGGCGCGATGCCGACGAAGGCCGAGATCACGAGCCGCGCCACGTGCGGGTTCTGCGTCGTGTTCCAGAGCGTGAGGCTGTCGTTGCCGGCATCGTACTCGGCGATCGCCGCGCGCGGCTCCATGGCGTTCGGCACCAGCCGGTTGTTGACGATGTCCAGCCGGGTGACGTGCTTCGCCCCCTTGAACGCCGCCTCGACCGCCTTCTGGTCGCCGAGGTGCCACTCGTAGATCGTGTTGCCCGGCGCAACCTCGTGGATCTGCGGCGCGCTCTTCGCCTGCGCCTTGGCGGGATCGACCACCGCGGGCAGCACCTCGTAGTCGACGACCACCTTCTCGGCCGCGTCCTTGGCCTGCGCCTGGGTCTCGGCCACCACCACGGCGACCGGATCGCCCACGTGGTTCGCCTTGGTGTTCGCGATCGCCGGATGCGGCGCCATCTTCATCGGCGAGCCGTCCTTCGACGTGATCGCCCAGCCGCAGATCAGGCTGCCGACCTTGTCGGCCGCGAGATCGGCGCCGGTGAGCACCGCGACCACGCCCGGCATCCCCTTCGCGGCGGAGGCGTCGATCCGCCGGATCCTGGCGTGCGCGTGGGGCGAGCGGACGAAGGTGATGTAGGTCTGTCCGGGCCGCGTCAGGTCGTCGGTGTACTGGCCCTTGCCGGTGATGAATCGGTAGTCTTCCTTGCGGCGCACTGGTGCGCCGATCCCGGTCGCGCTCATGGCGTACCTCCCTGGGAACGTTCTGTTTCTTTATTCAGCGGCCTTGCGGGCGCCGCCCGTGCCCATGGACCTGGCGCCGGCCGCGATCGCCTTCACGATGTTGTGGTAGCCGGTGCAGCGGCAGATGTTGCCCTCGAGCTCCTCGCGGATGGTGTGGTCGTCGAGCTCGTTGCCCTTGCGGTTCACCATGTCGACCGCGGTCATGATCATGCCGGGCGTGCAGAAGCCGCACTGCAGGCCATGATGCTCGCGGAACGCCTCCTGCATCGGGTGCAGCTGGCTGCCATTGGCGAGCCCCTCGATGGTGGTGACGTTGGCGCCCTCGGCCTGGATCGCCAGCATGGTGCAGGACTTCACGGCCTTGCCGTCCACATGCACGACGCAGGCGCCGCACTGGGAGGTATCGCAGCCCACATGGGTGCCGGTCAGGCGCAGGTTCTCCCGCAGGAATTGCACCAGCAGGGTGCGCGGCTCGACATCGGCGGTGGCGGGTTTCCCGTTCACCGTCATGGACACGGCGGGCATGTGCTCCTCCTCGAAGATCGGGCCCGAAGGGCCATTTTTTGCGCCGCGATCGGATCGCGACGGTCCGGCAAGGCGAATTCGTGACGTTTTCGCCCGGTTCTTGCTGTTTCGAACGAGAACAAGTCTGAACCCGCCGCGGTAGGGCGGTCAAGGGGAGTTCCGGTCCGGAACAGCGAAACGACCGGTTTTTCGCGGCCTCAGGCCGGTGGCGGCGGCGAGACGGCCTTGGCGAAGTTGGCGAAGAACTCGTCGGCCATCTTCTTGGCCGCGCCGTTCACCAGGCGCTGGCCGAGCTGGGCGAGCTTTCCCCCGATATGCGCGTCCACGTTGTAGCTCATCAGCGTGCCGCCGTCCTTCTCGGCGAGCGCCACCGTCGCCCCGCCCTTGGCGAAGCCGGCGACGCCGCCCTCGCCCTCCCCGGAGATCCGATAGCCGTTCGGGGGGTCGAGGTCGGAGAGCATCACCTTCGCCCTCCAGCGCGCCTTCACGGGGCCGATCTTCACGGTGGCGACCGCCGCGAACTCGGTGTCCGAGAGCTTGTCGAGGGTCTCGCAGCCCGGGATGCAGGCCTTCAGCGTCTCGGTATCGTTGAGCCGGGCCCACACCTCCTCGCGCTGCGCCGGGAGCTGGACCTCTCCGTTCATCTGCATGGCCATGGTCGAACCCCTTCCTGCCTGCAGAGGGATTAGCCCCGGAGCCGCGCAAAGGCAATTTGGGTTGGCGGCGCGCCGGCGCGGGGATAGATGATGTCCACCCGTCATGACCGACCCGCTCGCCCCCTCCTCCCTGCTCGGGCCCCTGTTCGCCAGCGCCGCGATGCGCGCGATCGTCGCCGACCGCGCGCAGCTCCAGCGCATGCTCGACGTGGAGGCCGCGCTCGCCCGGGCCGAGGCGGCCGTCGGCGTGATCCCGCAGGCCGCGGTCGCGCCGATCGCGCGCGCCTGCCGCGCCGAGCTGTTCGACCCCGCGAAACTCGGCGAGGCCGCGGCCCTCTCGGGCGTGGTCGCGATCCCCTTCGTCACGGCGCTCACCGCCGAGGTCGCCAAGGTCGACAAGGCCGCGGCCGGCTTCGTGCACTGGGGCGCGACGAGCCAGGACGTGGTCGATACCGCCGCCGTCTTGATGCTGCGCGCGGGCTTCGACGCGCTCCTCGCCGACCTCGACCGCGCCGTCGCGGCCTTCGCGGCCATGGCCGAACGCCACCGCGCGACGCCGGCGGTCGGCCGCACCTGGCTGCAGCATGCGCTGCCGCTGCCCTTCGGGCTGAAGCTCGCCGGCTATGCGGGCGCGCTCGCG
>PQAH01000084.1 GCA_003105195.1 Bradyrhizobiaceae bacterium | reverse complement strand
TGGCTCGAGGTCGGCGGTGCGCCCCGCCCGGACGGCTATGTGGTGTTCCTGTCCAACGTCTCGGCCGCGCGCGACGCCCATCTCGCCGCGCTCGCGCTCCTGCGCATGCGCGAGGCGACGCACTCGATCAACCAGCGCATCTTCGACACCTCGGTGGACCTCATCCTGGTCGTGAACCGCAACGGCGACGTCCTCCGGGCGAGCCCGAGCTCGCTCGCCATTCTCGGGTTCCGGCCCGACGAGGTGATCGGGCGCAGCGCCGTCGCGTTCATCCATCCCGACGATCTCGAGAGCACGCGCAACGAGATGCGGCAGGCGCGGCTCGGCGCCTCCATGCGCAGTTTCGAGTGCCGCTACCGCCACAAGGACGGCCACTACGTGCCGCTCACCTGGACCGGCGTGTGGTCGGAGCCCGACCAGCAGCACTTCTTCATCGGCCGCGACATGACCGAGCGGATCGCCGCCGAGGAGCGGATGAGCCGCTCGCAGCGCCTCGAGGCGATCGGCCAGCTCACCGGCGGCATCGCCCACGACTTCAACAACCTCCTGACCGTCGTGATCGGCAGTCTCGACCTGCTCGAGGACCGCGTCGGCAGCGATCCGGCGGCGAGCGAGTATGCGCGCGCCGCCCTGACGGCGGCGCTGCGCGGCGCCGAGCTCACCCGCCAGCTTCTCGCCTTCGCGCGCCGCCAGTCCCTCGACGCCAAGGTGATCGCCGTCAACGACCGCGTCGCCGCCACCCTCGGCCTCCTGCGGCGCACCCTCGGCGAGGAGATCGAGGTCACGACCGCGCTCGCCGCGGACCCGTGGCCCGCCTTCGCGGACCCGGTGCAGCTCGAATCGGCGCTGATCAATCTCGCGATCAATGCCCGCGACGCCATGCCGGATGGCGGCCGCCTCACCATCGAGACCGCCAATGCGCGCCTCGACGAGGACTATGCGCGCCAGAACGCCGACGTCGCGCCCGGCGACTACGTGATGCTGGCGGTGGCGGACACCGGCAGCGGCATGAGCCCGGACGTGCTGGCGCGCGTGTTCGAGCCGTTCTTCACCACCAAGGAGCCGGGCCGCGGCACCGGCCTCGGGCTGAGCATGGTCTACGGCTTCGCCCGCCAGTCCCAGGGGCATGTGCGCATCGCCAGCGAGGTCGGCCACGGCACCACCGTGCGCCTCTACGTGCCGCGCGCCGCGACCGTCGCACGCGCCTCCGAGGCGCAGCCCCTGGTCGTGCCCGGGGCGCGGCCCGGCGAGCGCATCCTCGTGGTCGAGGACAATCCCGCGGTGCGACAGGTGGTGACGCTCCAGCTCGCCGAGCTCGGCTACCACGTGGTAGAGGCCCAGAACGGCGAGGGCGCGCTCGGGATCCTCGAGCGCGGCGAGCCGATCGACCTCGTCTTCACCGATGTCGTGATGCCCGGCGGCATGAACGGCGACGCGCTCGCCCGCGCGGCCCGGTCGCTGCGCCCGGGACTGCGGGTGCTGCTCACCTCCGGCTTCGCCAAGTCCACCACGGAGGACCGGACGTCGCCCGAGGAGTTCAAGCACCTGCTGAGCAAGCCCTATCGCAAGATCGACCTCGCCTTGAAGCTGCGCGCCCTGCTCGACGCCGAGGCGTGAGGCCGCTTCATGGACTCCCGTCTGCCCCACCCGCACCCCGCCCGGTCCGGCTCCAAGCAACAACGCAGGATTGCAATTTCCAAGCAGTACCATATTGTTCCGCCCCGGCGATCGAAATGCCGCCGAGGTCGGGCGGCCCGGAAGGCCGGAGCGTCCCGGTCGCCGCCGCGATGCTTGATCCCGGTCTGCATCCGGGGCAGAGGCTTGCTATGCTCCCTCCGCGTCACATCTGACCGACCGCAATGAAGCTCATCCGCCTGTACGCACGCGTGCTCGAGCTGCTCGGGCCGGAGGCCCGGCTCGGCTGGATGCTCGCCTTCGCCAATGTGGCGCTGGCCGGGGCGCAGTTCGCCGAGCCGATCCTGTTCGGCTGGATCATCGATGCCTTGGTCGGGGCGCAGACGCGCAACGCCCTGCCGAGCTTCGCCGATCTCATGCCCATGCTCACGGCCTGGGCCGGCTTCGGGCTGTTCATCATCGGCTGCAGCGTGCTGGTGGCGCTGCACGCCGACCGCCTCGCGCATCGCCGCCGCCAGGCGGTGCTCACGGACTATTTCGAGCACATCCTGCAGCTGCCGCTGGCGTTCCACGGCGGCGTGCATTCGGGCCGGCTCATGAAGGTGATGCTGACCGGCACCGATTCGCTGTGGGGCCTCTGGCTCGCCTTCTTCCGCGAGCATTTCGCGGCCTTCATCGCGCTGTTCGTGCTGCTCCCGCTCTCGCTGGTGCTCAACTGGCAGATGGGCTCGCTGCTGATCGTGCTCTGCGCGATCTTCGCCTTCCTGACCGCGCTGGTGATCCGCCGCACCGAGATCCTGCAGAGCTCGGTCGAGGAGTACTACACGAGCCTCGCCGAGCGCGTCTCCGACACGCTCAGCAACGTCGCGGTGGTGCAGGGCTTCGCCCGGGTCGAGGCCGAGGTGTCGAGCCTGCGCGACGTGGTCAACCGGCTGCTCAAGGCGCAGATGCCGGTGCTCTCCTGGTGGGCGCTGGTCACCGTGCTGACCCGCGCCTCCACCACGATCACGCTCTTGTCGATCTTCCTGCTCGGCACTTGGCTGCATCTCAACGGGCTCGCCACCATCGGCGAGATCGTGATGTTCATGAACCTCTCGGGCATGCTGATCCAGCGCCTCGAGCAGGCCACTGGCTTCGCCAACCGCGTGTTCATGGACGCGCCGCGCCTGCGCGAGTTCTTCGACGTGCTCGACACCGTGCCGGCGGTGCGCGACCGGCCGGACGCGATCGACCCGGACCGGCTGCACGGGCTGGTCGAGTTCGGCGGCGTGTCCTTCTCATACGACGGCAAGCGTCCCGCGGTCGCCGACCTCACCTTCACGGCGCTGCCCGGCGAGACCATCGCGCTGGTCGGCTCCACCGGCGCCGGCAAGACCACCGCGCTCGCCCTGCTGCACCGCGCCTTCGATCCGCAGTCCGGCGTGATCAGGATCGACGGCATGGACATCCGCGGCATCAAGCTCGCGGCGCTCCGCCGCAACATCGGCGTCGTCTACCAGGAGCCGCTGCTGTTCAACCGCGCGATCGCCGAGAACCTGCGCGTCGGCAAGCCCGAGGCCAGCGAGGAGGACATGCGCACCGCGGCCGCCCGCGCCCAGGCCCTCGACTTCATCGAGCGCCATCCGCAGGGCTTCGAGGGCGCGGTGGGCGAGCGCGGACGCTCGCTGTCCGGCGGCGAGCGCCAGCGGATCGCGATCGCGCGCGCCCTGATCAAGGACCCGCCGATCCTGATTCTCGACGAGGCCACGAGCTCGCTCGACGCCGCGACGGAAGCGAAGGTGCAGGCGGCGCTCGACGAGGTGATGCGCGGGCGCACCACCTTCGTGATCGCGCACCGCCTCGCCACCGTGCGGCGGGCGACCCGCATCCTGGTGTTCGAGGGCGGCCGGATCATCGAGAGCGGCAGCTTCGAGAGCCTGGTCGCGCTCGGCGGCCGCTTCGCCGAGCTCGCCAAGGCGCAGTTCCTGGCGCCGGCCGACGAGACGCCGGCTGCGGCCGCGCAGCCGGTGGAGACGTGAGGGACGCTCGGCGTCTCCGAGTGTCATCCCGGGCAAGCGAGCGGAGCGAGCGCGACCCGGGATCCATGACCCGGTGGCCATGATGCGGACAGGCAGGGGCTATGGACCTCGGCTCTCACTCTCGCTCGACCGGGATGCCGCTCACGCAACGCGCCCGCGTCATTTGATCCGCTCGAGGATGCTCACATAGTTCGCGACCGCGGCGCCGCCCATGTTGAAGATGCCGCCCAGCGTCGCGTTCTTCACCTGGATGTCGCCGGGCGCGGCGTCGCAGAGCTGCATGGCGGTGAGCGCGTGCATCGACACGCCGGTGGCACCGATCGGATGACCCTTGGCCTTGAGCCCGCCCGAGGGATTGACCGGCAACGGGCCGTCCTTCTGCGTCAGCCCCTCCTTGACGGCGCGGGCGCCCTGGCCTTCCGGCACCAGGCCCATCGCCTCGTACTCGATCAGCTCCGCGATCGTGAAGCAGTCGTGGGTCTCGACGAAGGAGAGCTCGTTGAGGCCGAGGCCCGCCGCCGCGAGCGCGCGCTGCCAGGCATGCGTGCAGCCCTCGAATCGGAGGATGTCGCGCTTCGACAGCGGCAGGAAGTCCTGCACATGCGCGGCCGCGCGGAAGGCGACCGCCTTGTTCAGGCGCAGCGCGGTCTCGACGTCGGCCAGCACCACCGCGGCCGCGCCGTCGGAGACCAGCGAGCAGTCGGTGCGCTTGAGCGGCCCGGCCACGAACGGGTTCTTCTCGCTCGAGGTGCGGCAGAACTCGTAGCCCAGGTCCTTGCGCATCTGCGCATACGGATTCCCCACGCCGTTCTTGTGGTTCTTGGCCGCGATCATGGCGAGCGCGTCGGACTGGTCGCCGTATTTCTGGAAGTAGAGGTTCGCGATCTTGCCGAAGATGCCCGCGAAGCCGCCCTCGATATCGGCCTCCTCGCGCACGTAGGACGCCTTCAGCAGGTTCCGGCCGATCTCGGGCCCCGGCGTGGTGGTCATCTGCTCGGCTCCGACCACCAGCACGACCCGCGCCATCCTGGCCTCGATCGCCTTGAGGCCCTGGTGCACCGCCGCCGAGCCGGTCGCGCAGGCATTCTCGACCCGCAGCGCGCGCTTGAAGCGCAGGTCCGGCGAGGCCTGCAGCACCAGCGAGGCGGTAAAATCCTGCGCCGAGAAGCCGGCGTTGAAATGGCCGAGCACGATCTCGTCCACATCGGCGGGCGCGAGCCCGGCATCGGCCAGCGCCTCGTTGGCGACACGCACGATCAGGCTTTCCACGGACTCGGTGTCGAGCCGTCCGAACGGCGTGTGGGCCCATCCGACGATGCAGCCGGTCATGATCCTCTCCTCTGCCGAAATTTGGTCGCTTTCCTGTTTCACGCGAGAGCTATCACATCGGCTGGGGTCGTGCATCATCTCGCGCCCAGGCTTTGCCTCGCTGGCCCGATCGGCTAAAAGAGGCGCGAGCATCCGACGCCCGCGTATTCGCCCGTTCCCGAGGCCCGACGAACCGAACCGGACCGCGCACCGTGCATTTTTTGCGAAGCCAGGCTGCCCGTACTCTCGCTCTCACCGCCCTCCTCCTCGCGAGCGCCAGCCTCGGCGCCAGGAGCGCCGCCGCCGAGGCGCTGCTCCTGGTGGAGGCCGATACCGGCAAGGTGTTGCATGCCGAGAACGCCGGCTACCCCTGGTACCCGGCCTCGGTCACCAAGGTGATGACCGCCTATGTGGCGCTCAAGGCCGTCAAGGACGGACGCATCAGCCTGGACAGGCTGGTCGCGGTCTCGCCGGTCGCCCATGCGCAGCAGCCCTCCAAGATGGGCTTCGCGGTCGGCACCCAGGTCACCATCGACAACGCGCTCAAGATGCTGATGGTGAAGTCGGCGAACGACATGGCGGTCGTGATCGCCGAGGGCGTCTCGGGCTCGGTCGAGAGGTTCGCCGACGAGATGAACGCGGCGGCGCAGCGCCTCGGCATGACCCAGTCGAGCTTCGTCAATCCCAACGGCCTGCCGGCCGACGCCCAGGTCACCTCCGCGCGCGACCTTGCGATCCTCACCCGCGCCGTGATTCGCGAGCTGCCCGAATACGAGATGTACTGGCGCATCCCGGCGATCAAGTTCGGCAAGCGCATCATGCGCAACTACAACCGGCTGATCGACAACTATCCGGGCGCCGACGGCATGAAGACCGGCTTCATCTGCGCCTCCGGCTTCAACCTGGTCGCGACCGCGACCCGGGGCGGCCGGCGCCTGATCGCCGTGGTGCTGGGCGCGCCCTCCGGCCGCGCCCGCGCCGAGAAGGCCGCGCAGCTGCTCGAGCGCGGCTTCGGCGGGAACGCGCTCTCCTGGCTCCTGCCCTCGCTCGGCACCGTCGATGCGCTGCAGCCGATCCACGCGGCGCCGCCCAACCTGCGCGAGGACGTCTGCGGCAAGAACCGCAAGCGGCCGGCGAGCGAATCCGACGACGAGGACGATACGGCCGGCCCGCCCGAGGCCGACCAGAGTTCCGCCTATGCGGCGCTCAATCTCTCGATGCGCGCCCGCGGCGGCTCGCTGCTCTCGCCGCAGCCGCCCTCGATGCCGCCGGTGGTGGTCCATGTCGGCCCGGCGCGCAAGCCGCAGGATCCGGCGGTGGCCGCCGCGAAGCCCGCGGCGAAGCCGGTCCCGGCTCCGCGTCCCGCCGCCGCGCCCGCCGCCAGGAAGCCTGCAGCCCGCACGGCCGTGACGACGCCCGCCGCCAAGCCGGCCACAACCTCCGCCAGGCCGGCCGCGGCCTCCGCCAAGCCGGCGGCGCCGGCGCCGCAGCCGCGAGCGAAGAAAACCTCCGCCGCCCAGCAATGAGCCCGCAGACCGGCACGCCGCGGCCGCGCGGGCCGGTTGCACCGCTTCCCCTCACGGTCCTCACGGGCTTTCTCGGCGCCGGCAAGACCAGCCTGCTCAACCGGCTGCTGCGCGATCCGGCGCTCGCCGACACCGCGGTCCTCGTCAACGAGTTCGGCGAGATCGGGCTCGACCACCTGCTGGTCGAGGCGGTCGGCGACGGCATCGTGCTGCTGCAGAGCGGCTGCCTCTGCTGCACGGTGCGCGGCGACCTCGTCGACGCGCTCGAGCGGCTGCTGCGCGGCCTCGACAACGGCCGCCTCGCCTTCCGCCGCGTGATCATCGAGACCACCGGCCTCGCCGACCCGGCGCCGGTGCTGCACACCGTGATGGCGCATCCCTATCTGGTGCTGCGCTTCCGCCTCGACGGCGTCGTGACAGTGGTGGATGCCGTGAACGGCGCCGCGACGCTCGATGCCCATCCGGAGGCCGTGAAGCAGGTGGCGGTCGCCGACCGCCTGGTGCTCACCAAGACCGACCTGCTCGACTCGGCCGCGCGCAAGGCCGCGGGCGAGCGGCTGCGTGCCCGCCTCGCCGCACTCAATCCGGCAGCGCCCGTTCTCGATGCCGCGGCCGGCGAGGCGAGCGCCGCGCGCCTGCTCGACGCCGGCCTCTACGACCCCGCGCAGAAGCATCCTGACGTGACGCGCTGGCTCGCCGCCGAAGCCTATGCGGGGCACGATCACCCGCACGACCATCACGGCCACGACGTGAACCGCCACGACGACCGGATTCGCGCCTTCGCGCTCGCGACCGATCGCGCAATTCCCGCCGCCGCCCTCGACATGTTCCTCGAGCTCTTGCGCTCGCTGCACGGGCCGCAGCTCCTGCGGCTCAAGGGCGTCGTGCGGCTCGCCGAGACGCCCGAGACGCCGATGGTGATCCACGGCGTGCAGCACGTCTTCCATCCGCCCGCGCGGCTTCCCGCCTGGCCCGACGCCGACCGCCGCACGCGCCTCGTCTTCATCGTGAAGGACATCGCGCCCGCGACCATCGAGGAGATGTTCAACGCCTTCCTCGGCCTCGCGGCGCCGGACCGTCCCGACCCGGCCGCGCTGGCCGACAACCCGCTCGTGCCCTTCGGCGGGCGCGACAGATAGCGCACGATGCCGAGACGTGGGCACCGGTTCCCGGACAAGATCGGGCGCCGATAACAACAGGAGCGAAGCGTGGCCGAGTTCCCCGATTCCGCCATCGCGGACCCCGCCGATCTCGTCTCGTTCTGGCGCGAGGCCGGGCACCCGAAATGGTTCGGCAAGGACGACGCATTCGACGCGGAGATCCGACGCCGCTTCCTCGCCACCCACGAGGCGGCTGCGGCCGGCCGGCTCGCGCATTGGGAGGCGGCGCCCGAAGGCGCGCTCGCCCTGGTGCTCGCCCTCGACCAGTTCCCGCGCAACCTGTTCCGCGGCGATGCCCGCATTTATGCGACCGACCCGCAGGCACGCGCCGTCGCGGTCCGTGCCCTCGACCGGGGCTTCGACCGCGAGGTCGAGCCGGCGCTGCGCGCCTTTTTCTACCTGCCGTTCATGCATTCGGAGGATCTGGCGGACCAGGAGCGCTGCGTCGCGCTCTATCGCGCGGCCGGCGATGCCGACGGCCTGAAGTGGGCCGAGCACCACGCCGACATCGTCCGCCGCTTCGGCCGCTTCCCCCACCGCAACGCCCTGCTCGGCCGCGCCACCACCCCCGAGGAGCAGGCATTCCTTGACGCCGGCGGCTTCACGGGCTGAGGAATCGCCGCGAATTTCGCGCAATATTCACAATCGACAGATTTCGCCGGCTCGCGTCGCTTCCGCATTTGACGTGTCAGGCAAAACGCG
>PQAH01000083.1 GCA_003105195.1 Bradyrhizobiaceae bacterium | reverse complement strand
TCGGCGCGCGCGGCCGCGAACAGCAGGGTCTCGGCATAGGGGCCGAGCGGCTTCGCGGCGCCCGACAGGATCACGTGGCGGATCGCCTCGGCGCCGGCCGACCCGCCCGGCTCGCGCGTGACCACCACGCCGAGGCCGAGCGCGCGCAGGCGGTTGGCGAGCAGGTTCACTTGCGTGGACTTGCCGGTGCCCTCGCCCCCTTCGAAGGTGATGAACTTGCCGCGCATGAGCGTTTCGTCAGTGCTGCGTGAGCCGGGACGACCATTGGAGTGCGGGCACGTCTCACAACCTCTCGACGCCGGCGCGGAAGACGTTGATCACGAGCTCGCTCATCGCGTCGAAGGCGCGCTGGGTCAGGCTGCCGCCGCCGACGTCCTCGCCGGCTTCCAGCGGCACCTCGAGCACCACGCTGTCGCCGCGCGAGACCTTGAGCATGCCGATCTGCTGTCCCTGGCGCACCGGCACCGGCACCGGTCCGCGGTAGTGGACACGCGCCGTGATGCGCTCGCTGCCGGTCCGGGGCACGAGCAGGCGGATCGGGTGCTGCGAGACGAGCGGCACCCGCCCCTTCTCGCCGCCGTAGAGCTTGGCCTCGCCCACGGTCTCGCCGGCCGCGAACAGCGGGCGGGACTCGAAGCCGCGGAAGCCCCATTCCAGCAGCTTGCGGGATTCCTCCTCGCGGTCCTTGGCGGTCTTCAGTCCCGCCACCACCACGATCAGGCGCAGCCCACTCTGCGTCGCGGAGCCGACGAGACCGTAGCCCGACTCCTTGGTGAAGCCGGTCTTCAGTCCGTCCGCGCCGATGCTCATCTTGAGCAGCGGGTTGCGGTTCGGCTGCTTGATCTTGTTCCACAGGAACTCGGGCTCGCCGTAGATCTTGTAGAGCTCCGGATAGCTGCGCACGACGTGCTGCGAGAGCTTGGCGAGCTCGCGCGCCGTCATCTTCATGTCCGGGTCGTGCAGGCCGGTCGAGTTCGTGAAGGTGGAGTTGGTCAGCCCGAGCTCGCGCGCGCGCCTGGTCATCATCTCGGCGAAGGCGAGCTCGTTGCCGGCCATGCCCTCGGCGAGCGCGATGCAGGCGTCGTTGCCGGACTGGACGATCGCGCCGCGCAGCAGGTCCTCGACCGGCACCTGGCTGTGCAGCGCGGCGAACATGGACGAGGTGCGCGAGGGCGCCCCGCCCCGGCGCCAGGCGTTCTCGCTGATCGTGAACTCGTCGTCGAGCTTGATGCGCCCTTCCCTGACCGCGTGGAACACCACCTCGGTGGTCATGACCTTGACCATGCTGGCCGGGTAGAACAGCGCATCGGCGTTCTTCTCGAACAGCACGGTGCCGCTGTCGGCGTCGATCAGGATGGCGTTCGGGGCGTCGGTCTGGAAGCCGTCCTTCTTGGGCGCCGGCTGCGCGCCGGCAAGTGGGGCCGCGAGCAGCGAGATGGCGACGCCCAGAATGGCGGACAGCGTCGCCTTCCGTAACGGAAGGTCTCGGGTGTCGGGACGCATGCTCTGGCTCCGCGGGACGACGGTTGGGCTGACCGGAGGATTATCGACCCCCGGGCAGCCTTGCCAAGCCCGAACGGCGAATCCAAGGCATGGATACCCGACGATTTCTCGTCGGCGTCGGCGCGCAGATGCAGGATTCTAATAGAGCCCGCGGCCTGTCACGAGGGAGCGGGAGGCGTCGTAGCGCACCGGCGCATAGGCGGCGACGGGCGAAGGCATGGGCGGCGGCGCGAGCCGCGACGCCGAGGTCATCTCGGTCGCCGGCAGGCTGCGGGCGGCCATGCGGTAGGGCGGTGGCGGGGCCGCCTCCAGGGTCGCGGTCTGGTCGTTGAGGGCAAAGGGCCGCTCGGCCGGCACCGGCACCCCGCCACGGACCGAGGCGAGATTCGCGAGGTTCGGCACGCGCGCCGAGGCCAGCAGGATGCCGGACGGGGCCGGCGCGGGCGCGCCCTCGCGCAGGGTCGCGAGCAGCACGCGGTCGTCGGAGCCGTTGAGCGAGGCCGGGGCGACGTACTCCACCCGCACGCGGGCGAGGCCGTGCCCGTGGAAGCCCAGCACGTGGGCGGCCTTCTGCGACAGGTCGATCTCGCGGTTGCCGTGATAGGGCCCGCGGTCGTTGACCCGCACGATCACCGAGCGGTGATTCCTGAGGTTGGTGACGCGCACATAGGACGGCATCGGCAGCGTCGGATGCGCGGCCGAGAGCGAATGCATGTCGAAGACTTCGCCGTTGGCGGTCAGCCGGCCGTGGAAGTCCTCGCCGTACCAGGAGGCGAGGCCTTCGGAGCGGTAGTTGCGGTCCTCGCCCGGCACGTAGGTGCGGCCGCCGATCGTGTAGGCCCGGCCCACCCGGTAGGTCCCGCCGCCCTTCGGCACGGGCTCGCCCGGCTGCACCACGCGCGGGCTCGCCGCGACGCCGTATTTCGGATCGATCTTGCGGGCGAGCCGGTTCTGGGCCGAGCAGTTGGCGAGCGCGAGGCAACCGAGCCCAACGAGCCCGAGCCGTGCCAGCCGGCCATACTCCAACCGCATCCCGTACCCCATCTGCCCCGGGTCCCCTCGCCTGTCCCACGCGCTTCGCCCCGGTGACTCGCGGTCATCCGGCCGCCTCGACAAACTTGCGAAAGCGCGGCGACGCCATCCGGGCGAAGCCGATCCCTGTCCCTGTCGGGGAGCAAAATACCCCCGATCGGGCTCCGGGCAAATCCCCCGGCCGCGATCGCGGTGAAGGCGTGGTTAACGGGGGCGGGCGGCGGCTCCGCGCCATGTCTTCGTCGAACGATCGGGGCGAGCCACGCGCTTTGATTCTCCCAGCAATTAGCCAGAGCCCGCGACCAGTTCTCACGCGGTTCTTGATCGCTCCGATAAAAACATCGTGACCACCGGCACCGTAACCATTGTGAGCGCTCCTGCGAAGCTACCTGCGTCGGCCATGCGACCGGGCGAGGCCCTGAATGCGCGCCCGACTTTGGAGCCGGCGGCGTTCGGGCGGCAACGTGCTCGTTCCCGACAACCGGGGCTGCGCGACGACGGGCGCAATCCCTACGTCGGCTACGACGTGACGGCCGCGCCGTTCCTGTCATCGTGAAGGTCCAGCATCAAGTTTGCCACGTCAGGGCTGAGTTCCGTACCGGCTCAGTCCGGCTTATCCCAAAGGAGGCCCGCATGCGATTGATGATGACGTTGCTGGTTGCTCTGGCTCTGCCCGTCTCGGCCGCGGCAGGCGACGAGTTGACCACGAAGCCCAGCAAGTACGCCGTCAAAGAGACGGTCGACCGCCTGACCAAGGTCTTGAAGGACAAGGGCATCACCCCGGCTGCGCGCATCGATCATGCGGCGGCGGCGAAGGCAGCAGGACTGGAACTGAAACCGACTGAGGTGCTGTTGTTCGGCAATCCAAAGCTCGGCACGCCGCTGATGCAGTCCAACCGCCACGTCGCCATCGATCTGCCGATGCGGGTTCTGATCTGGGAAGACGATGCCGGCAAGGTCTGGATCGGCTATACACCACCCGCTGCGTTGAAAACTCGCTACAAGCTCGATGGCCGCGATGAGGTCCTGAAAACGTTGTCCGGCGCGCTCGACGCATTCACCAACGAGGCAGGAAACTAGCCGCGGATATCAAGGCGACGACGCCAACCAAGCCGAGCGCAGTACCGCCGTCAGCGGCGTCCGCTCGGCGGGAGCGCCTGCTCCATTGCCGCGCCTGCAATGACGCTAGTGACGACAGCCGAGGCCGCTTCCAGGGTTCGGTGCACCGGGCATTTGTCCGCAATTTCGATCAGCTTGTCTCGCAGGGCGGCATCGACGTCGCCCTCGATCGCAATGAAGCGCTCGAACCGATCGATCCTTCCCTCCCGTCCCTCGGCAGCGGCGCCGCAGTCCGTGCAGTGCTGGGCTGCGACCTTGCCGTGCCGGACGCCCACCGATAGGCGCCCCAACGCCAGCTTCTTGTGGTTGGCATAGATGCGCAGCGTCATCGCTGTGCACGCCCCCAGCGCGATGGCGAGATAGTCATACGGCGAGGGGCCAGAATCGAGGCCGCCGACGGCAATGGGCTCGTCGGCCATGAGGCGGTGTCGGCCGACGGTGATCGCGTTCTGATAGGCGCCCTGACCGGTCTCCCGCACCAGGACGCCGACCATTTCGTCGGCGACCTCCGGCGCCGGATCGGGCACATACTTCGAAGCCCAGGCGCCGATCATGCGCGCCACATATGTTGCGGTGCCGGCATCCGACAGCAGATGGTCGGCATCATCGAGCGAAACGAAGCTCTTCGGGTGCTTGGCCGACAGAAAGATGCGCGAGGCGTTTTCGATACCGACCACCATGTCCCGCGGCGCATGCATGACGAGAAGGGCCTTGCCGAGTGAGCCGATGCGATGCGCGAGACGATGTCCCTCGGCGTCCTCGACGAAGCTTCGCCCGATGCGAAATTGGCGGCCACCAAGCGTGACCTGCGCTTCGCCCTTGTTGCGAATTTCCTCGAGCGAGCTGCCGAAGTGCTTGAGAACATGGCTCACGTCGGCGGGCGCGCCAATGGTGACAACCGCCTTGGCTTCGGGAATGTCGCCGGCCGCGGCGAGCACGGCGGCGCCGCCGAGGGAGTGGCCGATCAGGATCGTCGGCGCAGCGAAGTTATCCCGCAGGAAGGCGGCGGCACGGATCAGATCCTCGACGTTGGCGGAGAAGTCGGTGTTGGCGAACTCGCCTTCCGACGATCCCAACCCCGTGAAATCGAAACGCAAGACGCCAATTCCCGAGTTTGCCAGCTCGGCAGCGATGCGCTTCGCCGCCGGCATGTCTTTGCTGCAGGTGAAGCAGTGCGCGAACAAGGCGAAAGCACGTACCGCGCCGGCAGGAAGATCGAGGCGCGCACTGAGGTCGGCCCCGGTGCTGCCGGTGAAGATCGCGCGGACAATGGATGTCGCCGGGCTGGAGAAGGTCATGTGGCACCTCGCTTGCTCCAGGGATGCGTCAAAAGTGTAGGCCTTGCCGGCGCCCCATCAAATCCGCGCGAGTCGCATCGGCCATGCCGGCGAGATCGACCAGGACGGTGTCGACCCGCTTGTCGAATCCGCTTGCGATGATCAACCCGAGCGCCGGCAGGCAGGGACGGCGGGCGCGCGCGTCAATCGGCGGGTTTGACCACCCCGAGATGCCATATGGTGATATTCCGGATCGGCTGGCTGACAAGCACGACCAGGACCAGACCCGACAACGGCCCCGGCCGCCATTTTCGGCGCCGTCGCCGCCGTTGCGGGCTTCCTACCGGCGCTCTATTACGACAACCAAACCGGGCCCGCAGGGTCGAATGGTGGCAATGCGGTAGCAGAGGATCATCCCGCCAGTCCGGCGAATTGGAATTGCGCAACAATATCAAGATTCGGAAGGGTGGCCGAGTGGTTGAAGGCACCGGTCTTGAAAACCGGCAGGGGGTTACGCTCCCTCGTGGGTTCGAATCCCACCCCTTCCGCCAATAGGGTCAGCAAGCCATTGAGATAATTCTGCTTTTCTGATGGCCCTGCCTTTCAACCCAGATCGCGCCGCTCGATTCGGCATAGCTGCCGGAAGGCTGCTTGAGAACTTCTCGATCCGCATGGTCGCTAGACAGCGTCTCGGGCTGCCCGGCCGACGAGCGGCGGGCGTCTCGCGAACCACGGCCGGGCCGCCTCCAATTCGGCGCAGAGCGCCATGAGTGTCTCGTCGTCCCCGAAGCGCGCGGCCAGATGGAGGCCGATCGGCAATCCGCTCCGCGACCAGGCCAGCGGAACCGAGGCGGCGGGCTGGCCCGACGCATTGAAGGCGGCGGTGAAGGGCGAATAGGCGAACACCATGCCGGGCCCGGTGCGATAGCCGACATAGTCCTCCGTGTCGTGGGCGAAGCGCCCGATCTTGGCCGGGAGCTCCGCCAGGGTCGCGGTCAGGAGAATGTCGTGCTCGGTGAAGAAGGCGGCGAGCTCGCGTCCGTAGGCGTGGATGCGTCCGAGCGCCTCGACATAGTCGGCGCCGGAGACCGTTTCGGCATAGGCGACGGCGCCGCGGGCCACGCCTTCGAGGTCATCGGGCTGCAGCGGGCGGCCGCGCAGGGCACGCCGCACTGCAAACGCCGTGCCGCAGGCGACGATCTTGGTCCACGCCTGCATCATGCCCAGCGTATCGGCCTGCGGACCCGCAGGCTCGACGCGGTGGCCAAGGCTCTCGAGCAGGCGTGCCGCGTCGTGGACCGCATCGCGGATCTCGGGATCGATCGGGTCGCCCGTGAAGGTGGTGTCGCACAGCGCAACGCGCAGGCGCGGCGGTGGCCGAGAGATCGCATCGACATGCGAGGCGCGCAGCGGCGGCGCCCAATAGGGCGCGCCGAGGTCGGCGCCCGCGCAGGCGTCGGCGAGCACGGCGGTGTCGCGCACGCTGCGTGTGAGGAATCCGTCGATGGCCATTCCGGCCCATCCCTCGCCCGCATAGGGGCCGTCGGGAAAGCGCGCGCGCGTCGCCTTGAAGCCGAACAGGCCGCAGCACGAAGCCGGGATGCGGACCGAGCCGCCGCCATCCGAGCCGTGCGCCGCGGGCACGATGCCGGCGCCGACGGCCGCCGCCGCGCCGCCCGACGAGCCGCCGGGGGTGCGCTCCAGGTCCCAAGGGTTGCGCGTCGGGGCGCCATAGACGGCGGCTTCGCTGGCGGGGCCGATGCCGCCTTCGGGCGAGGTCGTGCGTCCGAAGGTGACGAGGCCGGCCTCGCGGATCTTCAGATAGATCGCGGAATCGCGCGGATAGCGCTGCACGGCGAGCAGTCGCGAGCCGTTGTTGCAGGGAAACTCGATCGCCTCGCAGCCGAGGTCCTTGAGCAGAAACGGGACGCCGCGGAGCGCCCCGGCCGGGAGACCCTCGGCGATGTGGCGCCGGGCCACCGCCTCCTGCAGGTTCACGACGGCGTTAAGGCGCGGGTTGAGTGCCGCGACGCGCTCCAGCGCGTGATCGAGCAGATCGCCGGGATGCACCTCGCGCCGCGCCACGAGATCCGCCATCGCGACGGCGTCGAGCGCATCATAGTCCGTATGCCTGATGCTCATTCCGCGACGACCTTGTCCTGGAAGTCGCGCGACATGAGCATGCCGTGGAACAGCGCCGCACGCGGCGCGATGGTCGAGACCAGGATGTGCTCGTCGATCGCATGCGCGCCGCCGCCGTTGCAGCCGAGCCCGTCGATCACCGGAAGGCCGAGCGCCGCCGAGAAGTTGCCGTCCGAAACGCCGCCGCGCCGGGTCTCGGCCATGGGCAGATCGAGCTCGCGCGCGAGATCGACGGTCGCCGCATACATGCGCGCCACTGCGGGGCTGCGCTCGAAGGGCGGCCGGTTGATGCCGCCCGTCACCTCCAGGCGGATGTCGGGATCGTAGGGACGGCGCGCCAGGATGGTGGTGACGAGCCGGTTCGCGGTCGCGAGGTCGTCGGCACGCATGTCGATCTCGATCACGGCCTCGGCCGGGACCACGTTCGGGCGCGTGCCGCCCTTCACGGTGCCGACATTGAAGGTCGCGTGCGGCTCCTTCTCGGTCAGGCCCTCGATGTCGAGGATGTGCCGGGCGATCTCGCGGATCGCACTGCGGCCATCGGACAGATTGCCGCCCGCATGCGAAGAGCGGCCGAAGGCCTTCAGCGTGAAGCGGCCCCAGCCCTTGCGCATGGTGACGACCGTGCCGGGCGCCTCGAAAGCCGGCTCCGGCACCATCACGAAGGCGGCGCCACCCGACAGCTCCTCGATGGTCTCGCGCGAGGTGCCGCTGCCGATCTCCTCGTCGGAGTTGAGAAAGACGACGATCGGACGCGGCGGCACGAGGCCGGCCGCTGCAATGCGGCGCAGGCTCTCGGCCGCGAGATAGGACCCCGCCTTCATGTCGTAGATGCCGGGGCCGAAAACCCGGTCGCCCTCGCGGCGCACGGGTCGCTGCGCCAGGGTGCCGGCCGCCCACACGGTGTCGATGTGGCCCATCAGCAGCGCCGGCTTGCCGTTGAGCCCGCCCGGCGCATAGGTCAGCACGAGCTGTCCGCCGCAGCCGTCACGGCCCGGAATACGCCGCATGGACACCGGCAGGCCGGTGAACCGGGCCTCCACATGGTCGAGCAGGCGGTCGATCAGGTCCGGCCGCTCCGATGGTGTCTCCATCTCGACCCAGCTCACGATGCCGGCGAGCAGCTCCTCGGCGTCGAAATCGGCCGCGCGCGGCAGCCGCCGGTCTTGTGCGTTCATTCGACTCTCCCGTAATGGCGCTCGGCGAACTCCGCCGAGATCAATCCGTCGGCGAGATCCCGCGCGACTGCCGCGCGATCGCGTCGGCGCGGATCGCCCCAGCCTCCTCCGCCCGGCAGCCGGATCTCGACGAGGTCACCCGTGCGCAACTCGAAGGTGCTGGTCGCACCCAGGACGATCAGCTCGCCGTCACGCTGCACCGTCAGGGCGGCAAGCGCGCCGTCCGTGCCTCTCTCGCGACCCTTGGGCGGCAAGCGGAAGCGGTCCGAATAGAGGCTGAGCACGACGCCATCCTTCAGGATGCGATAGCGCCGGACGATGCCCATGCCGCCGTTGAATTCCCCGGCACCCCAGGAATCCTGGATCAGGCCGAAGCCCTCGATGCGGATATGAGGGCTGAGCTGCTCGATGGATTCCGACGGCGTCAGCCGGCACGAGGAAAGCACGTGGTCGGTGCAATGGATCGCATCGTATCCCTGCGCAGCGCCCCACCCGCCTCCGAGCACGTCGATGTGGATCGCAAAGCCGCCGCCCGGCCGCGGCCAGCTCAGGAAGAAGCCGGTGGTGGCGTTGGAGCCCTGCGCCGGCACGCGGCCGGGAACGATCTTGCCGAGCGCGTCGTGCACCGCGTCGAGGGCGCGGCAGGAGGCGGTGGCGCGGGCGCGGACCGGCGCGCCCCTGCGCGGATTGAGGATCGTGCCTTCGGGCACGATAATGCGCAGCGGCCGGTTGCAGCCGTCATTCGCCGGCATGTCGGTGTCGGCCAGGATGCTGCGCAGCGCCGTCACGGCGCCCGCGATGCTGCTCGCGATCGGCGAGTTGAACATGGTGCGCACCTGGCCGTCGGTGCCCGTGAAGTCGATCGTGGCCTCGCTGCCCGCTATGGTCACGGTGGCGACGATGCGGATCGGCGCGCTCGTGTCGTCCCAGCCGTCGCCGTCCATCCAGGCCTCGCCGGTCCAGGTGCCGTCCGGGATAGCGGCGATGGCCGCGCGCATTCGCCGCTCGCTGTAGTCGAGGACCTCCTGCATGGCGTTCAGCACCGTGGCGGCGCCGAAGCGGTCGGCCATCTCCTGGATGCGCTTCACGCCGACGCGGTTCGCCGCGAACTGCGCGTCCATGTCGCCGAGACCGATCTCGGGCGTGCGGATATTCGCGAAGATCAGCCGCTCGATCATCCCGCCATGCCAGTCGCGCGCGACCTCCAGCAGCAGTGGCGGGATGATCAGGCCCTCCTGGATCAGCTCGGTCGCGCGGGTGTTCACGCCCGCAGAGCCGCCGCCGATGTCGAGATGGTGGGCGGTGCTGCCACTCCAGCCGATGAGCTCGCCGCCGTGGAAGATCGGGCTGAACAGGATGATGTCGTTGAGATGCTGGCCGCCGCTGTAGGCGTCGTTCATGACGATGCAATGGCCCGGACCGACGCCGGAGAGGTCGAGTTGCTCCGCGGCGGCCGCGAAGGAGCTGCTCAGCGCGGCGGTTTGCATCGGGATCATGTCGGCCTGGCCGACCACGCGCCCATACCGGTCGAGCAGAGCGGTCGAGCAGTCGCGCGCCTCGCGCACGACGGCCGAGAAGGCCGAGCGGATCAGATTGGCGGCCATTTCGTCGGCCGTCGCCTGCAGCGCGCGGGCGAGGATGGCGATACGCGTCCGGTCTTCGGTCATGACCGCCTCAGCATGAGATCGCCCGTGGGGAGCACCTCGGCCTCCCATTCGGGAGGAACGAAGGTGGTGGAGGTGGCCTCGACCAGGATGGCGGCGCCGGCGACGTGCGTTCCGGGCCGCATGGCGTCGCGCGCAAGCAGCGTTGCCGGGATCTCGCGGCCCGCCATGGTGAGGGAGACGGCTTCGGGCGCAGAAGCGTCACTGGCGGGAAGGGGCGTCTCGAGCTTTGCCGCATTGGCCCGCACCAGGCGGATGCGATAGCCAACGACCTCGACCGAGAGCTTCGCCCGCGCATAGCCGTAGCGGCTGCGGTGCTCGTCCTCGAACAGGCGCCGCAACTCTGCGGGCGATGCCGGACGTCCCTCGGTCCAGACGGTCAGCTCGAAAGCCTGCCCGGCATAACGCATGTCGAGACCGACCGAGACCGCGTAGTCGTCCGCCTCGATGCCGTTCTGCGCCGCGGCCTCGGCGGCGCGCGCCGCCAGCGCCTTCAGCCGGTCGGCATCCAGGCTTGTCTCGGCCAGTGGATGAATGTCGCTCTGCGCGACGTCGATCACCGTATCCGCAATGAGCAGGCCGAACGCGCTGGCAAGGCCCGGCGCCCAGGGCACCAGCACGGCACGCATGCCGAGCTCCTCGGCGACCATGGCGGCGTGCAGCGGACCGCCGCCGCCATAGGCGACGATGGTGTAGCCGGACGGATCGATGCCCCGCCGCGCCGAGACGAGCCGCACGGCGCTCGCCATGTTGCTGTTCACGACGCGCAGCACCGCATCCGCGGCTTCGCGCAAGCCCCCGCGGAAGTCCAGCTGCTCGAGCGAGCGGCGCGCGAGATCCTCGCGCAGAACCATGCGACCGCCGAAGAAGCGCGTCGGGCGCAGCAGCCCGGCAATCACTTGCGCATCGGTCACCGTCGCGCGCGTTCCGCCGCGGTCGTAACAGGCCGGGCCCGGCAGCGCGCCGGCGCTCTCCGGGCCGACCGCGAGAAAGCCGCCGCGGTCGATGGTCGCGATGCTGCCGCCGCCGGCGCCGATGGTCGCCATGTCGACGGAGGCGGTTCGCACCGGCAATCCGTCGATCTTCAGCTCCGGCACGGTTGCGGGCACGAGGCCGGGCGCAATCGCGACATCGGTGCTGGTGCCGCCCATGTCGAGGGTGATCGCGTCGGCGACCCGGTTGCGCCGCGCGAACCACATGGCGGCGCGGATCCCGGCCGCGGGGCCCGAGAGCAGCATGCGCACGGCGTTGGAGCTGGCCGCATCGGCCGGCATCATGCCGCCGTTCGACTGCATGATCTGCAGCACGCCCGCGTAGCCGCGATCGGCGAGGCCCTCGCTCAGCTCGCGGACATAGTGCCCCACCACGGGACCGACGAAGGCGTTCACGGTGGTCGTGACGCTGCGTTCGTATTCGCGGAATTCGGGGGAGACCTCGTGGCTCGCCGACACCGCCACGTGGGGCGCACGCACGCGCAGGAGCTCGACCAGCAACTTCTCGTGCGCCGGGTTGCGGTAGGAGTGCAGCAGGCAGATCGCGATTCCGTCGACGCCGTCCTGGATCAACGGATGAATCGCGCGCCAAGCCGCCTCCGGATCGAGCGGCTGCAGCACCGTGCCGTCGTGCAGGATGCGCTCCTCCACCTCGCGGATCATGCCGCGCCGGATCGGCGGTTCCGGGTGGCGGTACCGCATGCTGTAGATGTCGTGGTCGCGATCGGCCCGGCCGATGATCAGGGCATCGCGGAAGCCGGCCGTGGTCACGAGCGCGGCCTTGGCGCCGCGGCGCGTGATCAGGGCGTTGGTCGCCACCGTGGAGCCGTGGGCCACCTGCTCGATCTCGCCGAGCGAGACGCCCGCTTCGTCGATCACGCGCAGCACGGCCTCGTGGATCGCCTGCGGGGTCGAGGGCGTCTTGCCGGTGCGCAGCGCGCCGGCGCGGTCGATCCACACCATGTCCGTGAAGGTCCCGCCGATCTCGACGCCGATCCGTCCGGTCATGCGGCCTGCTCCGCCGGCTGCAGCACGATGTGCTGGACGGTGGCGGCCGCGACCGCCTCCTGGGAATAGAGCATCGGCACGTACTCGCCGCGCGCCCAGATGGGCGCCAGATCGCGGTAGTGCGGCGAGCGCGGGTCACCGGATTGGCCGGGTGCGTTGATGCAGGTGCTGGCGTCCCAATTGCCGACATCCATGACCATGCGCACGGAGGCGCCGAGGACAGTGCGGAAATCTCCCGGCCGGTAGCCGGTGTGCATCGGCGTCGAGGCGCTTCCGCCGTGAGGAAACGGCCCCACATCGGGCGAGAAGCGCGCCATCGTCTCGCCGCGAAAGGAGAGCGCGTGCTCGAAGAAGGCGTGGTGCAGCCGTCCCCAGCCCCAAGTCGCGGCATCGGGTCCCATCCGTGCCGCGCAGTCTGCCCAGGCGGCGGCCAGCGTCTCTCGCAGCATGGCGTCGCGCGCCGCGGCCGGATCGGGGCCGAAGCGATCGTCCGGCGCTTCGAGGGCGCGCAGCATGCCGGCGACGTCGCCGGGCGCGAGCAGGACGCGCAGCTCGGGGTCCGGCTCGAGCCGCGCGAACAGCGCCGCGCGCAGGTGCCGCGCCCACCACAGCTCGAAGAGAGCGGCTGCGGCGCTGTCCACCTCGAGGCGCCCGTCCCAATCGACGAGCAGCGCCATGGCGGGCCGGCTCGCATCATCGGCCGTCACGCCGGCGAGCACGGCGCGCATGCGCAAGGCGGGATGCGACAGCACGTCGGTCTGCAGGCGCCGCCCATCATCGAGCGAGTGACGCGGCGCCCCGCGCAGGACCGCGTGGATTCGTTTCGCCCGCGAGTCCTCGATCCATTCGTAGCCAATGGCATGGGGAAATCCATCGGGCAGATTGAACGCATTGGCGGAAGCCACATAGCCCTCGGGCGGGTTCACGATGCGGGGAAACAGCGCGTGGTCGAGAAAGCCCTGCCATTCGAAACGGCCGTCGCCCGGTACCGGGAGCAGGCCGTCCCAATTCGGGCGCACCGGCGCCGCGCCCGAAGGGCACCACACGATGTCGCCGCCCACATCTGTGTAAACATGGTTGGCGGACGGCGCGTGCCAGTGCGCGATGGAGGCGAGGTAGGCGTCCTTGTCGCGCACGCGCATGGTGTGAAGGCTGCGCAAATAGGGCGCGGTGCCGGGCGCGCTCCACACGGTGCGCACCGCATAGGCGCGGCGGTCGGCCGGATCCTCGAAGACCACCGGGCCGTGCCGGGTGAACTTGAGCGTCAGCCGCTGCTCGCCGGCGCCGCGCACCGCAAAGCGCTCCTCGACCAGCTCCATGGCTTCCCAGCCGTCGCGGTAGCGATACCGGTCCGCCCTGCCCTCGTGCGTCTCGTAGACGTAGAGGTCCTCCTGGTCGGCGTAGAAGATGGTCATGCTGAAGGCCGCATGGCCGTTGTGACCCAGACTGATGCCGGGCGCCGAAGGCTCGCCGGTTCCGATCACGTCGAGGCCCGGCGCGCGCAAATGCACGAGATAGCGCAGCGAAGGGACCGAATGGCTGCGATGCGGATCGCTCGCCATGATGGGGCGGCCGGTTGCAGATTTTGCGGGCGAGATCGCCCAGTTGTTCGAGCC
Organism: Bradyrhizobiaceae bacterium; assembly: GCA_003105195.1. Classification (GTDB taxonomy): domain Bacteria; phylum Pseudomonadota; class Alphaproteobacteria; order Rhizobiales; family Xanthobacteraceae; genus FEB-22. The sequence continues at coordinate 15,299 of PQAH01000083.1, read as the reverse complement.
CTGGAACTCGGCTGCCGCGACCACCTCGCCGAGGTCGGTGACCCTGGTCCAGCGCCACACCTCATCGAGGCCGGCCGCGAGCCGTTCGGCCGAGAAGGTCACGCCGGTGGTCGCCAGCTTGTACAAGGTGAGCGCGTCGAGCGGGATGCTCGCGGGATCGATCTGTGGCTGCGGCGTGATCTCGGGCTCGAGCACCTTGCGCAGGTCGTGGTTGCGGCGATCCGACGACCACATGCGGGCGCGCAGCACCTCGGAGACCACGTTGCGCGTCATCGCGTGGCTGCGGATGCGCACCACGTCCTCCGGCGCCCAGGGGGATGGCCGGGTCCCCATCTCGGCGAACTCCGGCGGCAGCCGCTCGGGCTCGCGCTCGCACAGGGCGATGTAGGCGTTGATGCCAGCCGCAAACGACGTGCAAATGGCGCGGGCATCATCGCAGTAGGTGCGCCACTCCTCCTCCATGGACCCGCGGTAGAGAAACAGGCGCGAAGCGACGTCCTGCGCGAGAAAGCCCGGGCCGAAGTCGGCGGCGAGCAGTCCGAGGCCGCGCTTGCGCCACAGGTCGATCTGCCAGAGCCGGTCGCGCGCCGCATTGAAGCCCTGGGCGAAGAACAGGTCGGCGTCGTTCTCGGCGCCGATGTGGGAGATGCCCCAGGGGTCGATGCGGATGTCGACGGGCCGCGCGATGCCTTCGACGCGGATGGATTCTTCTTGTTGGGTCATTTCACGGATCCGGTCGCCCGCGGGTGAGGCGCGGCCTCTCTCGCGGGCGTTCTCACGTCTCGTGGGCTTCGGACCAGGCCGTCGCGATCTCGGTGCCGGTCGCAAACCAAACCTGCGGAAAGGTGCGGATGAAGGCGATCATCTCGCGCAGCAACGCGATGCGGCTCGGCCGGCCGATCACCTGCGGATGCATCACCAGGTCGAACAGGCCTCCCCAGCGGTAGATCTCCCGGAACTCGTCCTGGAAGACCTTGAGCATGTGCTCGTTGGTGAAGATCGGTCGCGGGTTCTTGATCGAGAACAGCGCGAACGGCGCGTCGTCGAGGCTCCAGTGCCAGGGGAGCTCGATCGGCCCCTTCGACCCGTCGGGCAGCTTGTGGCGATACGGGTTGATGTGGTCCATCAGCGAGGAGTCGTAGAGAAAGTTGTGCTTCTGCAGCAGGCGGAACAGCACCTCGTTGACCTCGCCGGCCGGCGAGCGATAGCCCTTCGGGACGACGCCCACCGTGCGCTTGAGGGCTTCGAGCCCCTTCTCCATCTCCTCGATGGAGTCCTGTTCGGAGTCGCCGGCCCAACGGTGCGAATAGCTGTGGTGCGCGACTTCGTGCCCGCCTTTCAGGATCCGCTCCACCCGGTCCGTGTGGTTCTCGGCGGTCCAGCCGGGGACGAAGAAGGTGGCCTTGCCCCGCAGATCCGCCTCTTCGAGAGTGTCGAGGATCTTCGGGACGCCGACGGTCGCGCCGTAGCGACCCTGGCTCAGCACACCGGGACGGCGGGCATTGTCGGGATCGCGCGACGTCCACAGTGTCTCGGCATCGAAGTCGAAGGTCAGCATCACGGCGACGCGCGCGCCACGCGGCCACTTCACGCTCATGTCAAACATGCCATCTCTCCGTCATGACAATGCCCTCGCCGCCTCGACGGCGAGGGGCGCGAATTTTCGGCGGAAGTCCTCGATCGGCCATTCCGACAGCGATCCCGCGACGTGGATCGCGCCGAGCGGACGGCCCGACCGGTCGAGGATCGCCGCCGCCGCCACGACCTCGCCGATGAGCGCCTGTTCGGCGGCGAGCGCATAGGAGCACTTGCGCACCTCGCGCACCTTCCGGCGGATCATTTCCGGATCGGTGATGGTCTTCGGCGTGATGCGGCGCATGTCGGATTCGGCGAGCACGTTGTCCATCTCGGCGTCGGAGAGCGCCGCCATGCAGGCCCACCCGCCCGACGAGCAGAAGGTGGGCACGCGGCGGCCGATCAGGGTCGCGTAGAAGGTCTCGCGCTTGCTCTGCAGGCGCGCCGCGTAAACGATCTGGGTGCGGTCGAACAGGCTGAGATCGACCCTTTCGTTGGTCACGCGCCGGAGCTCGATCAGCACGGGAACGGCGCGCTCGACCAGACCGTTCAGCCGCAGATAGTCGAAGCTGCGGTCGAGAGCGCGGCGCCCCGGCAGCAGGCCGCCGTCGGGCGCATGCTCCAGATAGCCGCGCTTGACCAGCGTGTGGGCGATCCTCTGCGCGGCACTCTTGGTGGTGCCCGCGGCCTTGGCAATCTCGCCGAGCGACATCGGCATGCCGGTGCGGGCGAACACCTCGAGCACGTCGAGAGCGCGCATCACCGACTGAATCGCAAGCGGATCGCGGCCGTCGGCATCCTCCTCCCGGAACGCCACCTTGCTGACAATGCTCATCCGCAAACCTCAGGACAGACGGGCGATCAGTCCGGCGAGGAGCCGCCCGCGCTCGGGAAGGCTCGAAATGATGATGTGCTCGTCGAGCGTATGCGGTCCCTCGCCGCGCGGCCCGAGGCCGTCCAGCGTGGTGACCCCGAGCGCCCCGGTGAAGTTGCCGTCCGATCCTCCGGCCGAATACTGGTTCGGGATCTCGAAGCCGAGCTCGGCCGCGATGCCGCTCGCCATGGCGTAAAGCGCCATATCGCGCTCCGACGTGGTCCAGAGCGGGCGCTGCACGCCGGCCTCGAGCGTGAGCTTGATCTGCGGATCGACGGGCTTGAGCGCCGCAAGCTTCGCGTGCGCCTCGGCCCGCGCGGACTCCGTCTTCGACATGTTGAGGATCTCGATCGAGGCCGTCGTCGCGACGCAATTCACCCATTGCCCGCCGCGCACGACGCCGACGCTGAACGTGCTCTCGTCCTGCGTCATGCCATCGACCGCGATGATCTGGTGAGCGATCTCGCGGATGGCCGAAAGCCCTTCTCCAAGCCGAAGCCCGGCGTGGCCCGTGGCGGTCAGCCGGTAACGGCCGATGGCATAGCGGCCCGTGACCACGCCGCCGTCGCGGCGCGCGGGCTCCGGGACGAGCACGTACTTGCTGCGCGCTGCCTCACGCTCGATGAGGGTGCGGGTCGAGGGGCTGCCGATCTCCTCGTCGCAGGTGAGCAGGAAGCTGACCGGCAGGGCGGTCGCGACGCCCTTTCGCTGCAGTGCCTTCATGGCGTGGAAGGCCAGGAACGTTCCGCCCTTCATGTCGAACAGGCCGGGGCCATAGCAGCGGTCGTCGTCGATGCGCCAGGGAAGCTGCGCGAGCGTGCCGACGGGATGAACCGTGTCGAGATGCGCGAGCACGAGAATGCCGGGCGTCCCTGCCACCGCATGGGGGAAGCGCACGCGAACATTGTCTCCGAGTCCCTGGCTGCCCGGGATGCGCTCCACCGTGGCGCCCGCCATGGCGAAATCGCGCGTGACCAGATCCATCATCCTGTTCACGGCTGCGGCATCGTAGGTCGGACTCTCGGTCTCGATCCACGGCCTGACGGCCTCGAGCATCTCAGGAACCTCGAAGGAGAGCGCCTCGAGGTCGATCTGCTGTGTCATGCGGTCTCCTCGGCTGCCGCGGGAGGCGCCACTCCCAGATAAGCCTCGATCACGCGCGGATTGCGAACCACGTCCTGCGGATTGCCCTCCGCGATCTTGGCGCCGGCCTCGAGTACGTAGATCCAGTCGCAGACCCCCATGACGGCGCGCATATCGTGCTCGACGAGCCACACGACGACGCCGCGGCGGCTGATGTTGCGCAGGCACTCCATCATGTCGCTCGTCTCGCTCGGATTGAGGCCCGCGCAGGGCTCGTCGGCGAGCAGCACCTTCGGGCGCGTCGCAAGAGCGCGGGCGATCTCGAGCTTGCGCAGGTTTCCGACCGGCAATCCGCCAGACTTCCGGTCGGCCATCTCGCCCAGGCCCGTGAGGGCGAGCACGTCCTCGGTGACCGCGTCCACGTCGCGCGGGCCCGGTACGCCGTAGAGCGCCCCCACGCGCACGTTCTCGCGCACCGTGATCGCCGGGAACGGCTTGGAGATCTGGAACGCTCGCGCGATGCCGATTTGGTTCAAGCGATAGGTCGGCAAGCCATCGATCCGCTCGCCGCGATAGCGGATCTCGCCTGTGGTCAGCGGATAATAGGCGGTCACCAGGTTGAACAGCGTCGACTTGCCGGCGCCGTTGGGGCCGATCAGGCCGTAGATGCGGCCTTCCTGCAGCTCGAAGTCGACCGAGTCGATGGCCGTGAGGCCACGAAACTTCTTGGTGACGTCGCGGCCGGAGAGAATGGGCGTCGCGGTCATCGCGCAACTTCCGGTGACGCGGGCGCAGGAGGTGTCGCGGGTTTTCGCGTGGTCAGCGACCCGAGGAGCCCCATGATGCCGTCCGGCATGGACAGAACGATGACGACCACCACGGCGCCCGTGACGAGGAGGTGCAGCTCCAGCACTCCGCCGAGGACGACCTGGGTCAGGAACAGCATGACCGCGGCACCAAGGATCGGCCCCGCGATGGTGCCGATACCACCGATGAGGCAGTAGATGATCATGTTGAGGCTGAAATCGACGCGGAACAGCGATCCCGTCGTGAAGTAGCCGAGGCTGTAGGCGTAGGTCGCGCCCAGCATGCCGACAAGCGCGGCGCTGGCGACGAAGCCGAGTATCTTCAGCTTCTCGGTCGGGACGCCCAGCATTTTCGCGGTGTCCTCGTCCTCGCGGATCGCGAGCAGGCCATAGCCGAAGCGGCTGCGCAGGATGAGGAAGCTCGCGAGCGCGGTGACGAGAAGCAGCCCGCCGAACACGTAGTAGTAGAAACGTTCGGGCGCGATGTCGCCGGGCAGCTTCGTCTCGATGAAGAGGCCGACGTCGCCCTTCACCCAGCTCACATTGTTCGCAAGCTCGGCGACGACTTGGCTGATGCCGAGCATGGCGATCGCGAAGTAGATGCCGCGCAGGCGCAGGATCGGATAGGCGATGATCGCGGCGAAGGCGCCGCAGAACAGCGCGCCGAAGACGATGCCGGTGACCATCTGCACGGGACCCGCCGAGAGCCCGAGGGCGGTAACGAGATGCGCCGCCGCGAACCCGCCCATGCCGATGAAGACCGTGTGGCCGAAGCTCCAGTAGCCCGCAAAGCCGCCCATGATGTTCCAGGCGAGCGCGAGCGCCGCACTGAAGAAGAAGAACTGCACCACGCGGACATAGAACGGAGGCAGGAATTCGGGCAGCACCGCTGCGGCGGCGACCGCGCCTGCGAGACCGAGGAAGCGCATCATCGGCTCTCTCCGAAGGCGCTGCCGAGCAGACCATGCGGCCGGACGAGCAGCATGACCACGAGCACGAGGAACATCACGGCGTTGGTGAAGGATGGACCGACATACTGGGCCGTGAAGCTCGAGATCAGCCCGAGCAGGATCCCCCCCAGCAAGGCGCCGGACGGACTGCCGACCCCGCCGAGCACCACGACGATGAATGCATTCAACGTCCAGAACTCCTCGGCGGAGGGCGAGAACGGCTGCACGATGCCGAGCACCGCGCCGGCGGCCGCCGCGAAGGCGGCACCCAGGCCGAAGGTCTGGCCGAAGACATGAGGCACATTGACGCCGGACAGGTTGGCGGCAAGCGGCTGTTGCGCGGTCGCGCGGATCCGGCGGCCGAACGCCGTCTTGGCGAGGAGCAGCGCCATCAACGACAGGAGCACGAGGCTCACACCCACTCCGATCAGGCGCACCATGTCGACGCGCAGGCCCCCGATCACCAGGCTCGAAAAGCTGTAGGACGGCGTAATGGTGCGCACGTCCGGGCTGAAGCCGAGCTGCAGCAGGTTGCGCGCAATCAAGGCGACACCGAAGGTCACGAGCAGCGACGCGACCAGCGAGGCGCGCGACACCGCGAGTTGGATCAGATAACGCTGGTAGACGTATCCGACAAAGAAGAACACGAACGCCACCGGGATCGTGGCGAAGAACGGGTCGACGCTCAGGCCGTGGAACAGCATCATCGACGCATAGGCACCGCAGATCACGAAGATCCCATGGGTCAGATTGACGATGCCGAGCGCCCCGAAGATCAGCGAAAAGCCGACCGCGGCGAGCGAATAGACGCCGCCGAGGACAAGGCCGTTCAGGGCCGTTTGCAGAACGAGCATGGGAAAATCGGATCTGCCTGCAGGTCGTGGCCGGGCCGCGCGCGAAGCGCGGCCCGGGACATGGAGCGACGATCAGGTGCGGTCCTGCCAGGCTGGCGCCGGATAGATGACCGGAGCCGAGGCCGCTTCCTTCGGATACACCACGGTGACCTGGTTCTTCTGGCGCTGGATGACCATGGGTCCGAGCAGCACGGGGTCGCCGTCGCCCTGCGCCGTGAACTTGATGCGTCCGTAGAACGTCTCGAGGTCGAGCGAGGCGAGCGCATCGCGGATGGCATTCCGGTCGGTCACCGTGCCGGCCTTCTTCATCGCTTCGAGATAGGCGACGATGCAGCCCGCGCCGCTGGCCATGTGATAGGTGAGCTCGCGTTTGAAGTTGGCGCGATAGTAGGTGGCGAAGTCTTTGGCGGATCCGAAGATCGCGCCCTTGTAGGCGGCGTTCTCGTCCCAATAGGAGGCCCCCATGACACCGTTGGCATACTTGCCGAGGGCTTCGCGGTAGGCGGCCGTCTGCGGTCCGAGCGTCTGAAACAGAGCCTTGACGTTGGTGTTGGTCGCCACCATCTGGCGGGCAATGAGGATCGATACCTGGTCGTGGGTCGAGCAGACGAGCACGTCGGGGTTCGCGGCGCGCACGGTGCCGAGCGCGTCGGTCACGTCGGAGACCTGAGCGGGAAGTGTGATGGAGTCGAACGTCTTGAAGCCGGCCGTCTCGACTTCCTTCTTGGCGCCCTCACCCGCCACCTTCGAGAAGGCGTCATTGGTGTAGATGAACATGATCGACTGCGGCTGCGGCTGCAGCGTCTTGAACATCGCGGTGGTGGACGCGAATTGGCGCGACGCGCGAGGGAACAGCCCGAATACGCGGCGGCGTCCCTGCGTGAAGATCAGGTCGGAGCCGCCGCCGGCCTGCACCATGATGCGGCCGGCCGCTTCGGTGATCGCGCAGGTCGGAAGCACGATGTTGCTGCCGAAGGAGCCGAGGAAGAAGCTCACGCCCTCGTCCACCTGCTTCTGGATCAGCGAGGTCGCGCGCGCCGGATCACTGGCATCGTCGAACAGGTTGAGGGAGACGCGATACTTCTTTCCGCCGATGTCTACGCCGCCCATCTGCTCGTTGATGAACTTGACGGCGCAGTCGTAGCCGAACTTCACATTGAGGCCGGTCTCGGCCGCGGGGCCGGTCATGGGCACCGATCCGCCGAAGCGGATCACGGCCTCTTGCGCGGATACCTTGCCGGTCAGCACTGCCGGTGCGAGCGCCGCGCCGGCTCCCGCCTTCAAGAACGAACGTCTGTCCATCTTACCCTCCGATTGAGCTGCTAGAGCCCGCCTAGGAACGCTTCGCGGACGGCTGGGTCGTTCAGCAGCGCCTTGCCACTGCCCGACTTCACCACCCGACCTTTCTCGAGAACGAATGCGTGCTGCGCGATTGCGAGTGCCTGGTTCACGTTCTGCTCGACGAGCAGGATGCTGATGCCGCCGGCGTGCAGCCGCTTGATCAGATCGAAGATGTTCTGCACGATCTTCGGGCTCAGGCCCAATGAAGGCTCGTCGAGGATCAGCAGGCGCGGATTGGCCATGAGCCCGCGGCCGATCGCGAGCATCTGCTGCTCGCCGCCGCTCATGGTCCCGGCGTACTGGTCGCGGCGCTCGGCGAGACGCGGAAACAGCGCGAAGATCCGCTCCATGTTGCGCGCCGCATCGGCCGCAGCGCGCGGCGCGGTTGCGCCGATCTGGAGATTCTCCCTGACCGTCATGCCCGCGAACACGAGCCGCCCTTCCGGAACGAGGGTGATGCCGAGATCGACCACCTCATGCGCCGGGAGCCGCGTGATGTCTCGCCCGTCGAACATGATCCGCCCTGCATCGGGGCGCAATGCGCCGGCAATCATCTTCACGGTCGTGGTCTTGCCGGCGCCGTTCGAGCCGATCAGCGCCGTGATGCTGCCGTTTGCGACCGTGAAGGCGACATCCGTCGTGGCGGGGATGCCGCGATAGGCATAACGCAACGAGGTCGCCGTCAGGATCGGGGCGCCCGCATCGGGTGACGCAGCGGCAAGTGATTTCGGCGAAGCAGGCAATCCTAAATCCATCGTATTGCGGAGCGATACGATCATCTCATTCTCGATGCTACCGCGCCGCGGTGCGCTGTCAACGGCGGCCGACGGTCCGCCGCGGCTTGCGGGCCGGGGACATTGCCACGCCGGGGCGCGTGGCTTCACGATGAGTGGCGCCAACTGGTGCAAAGACATCATCGCCAGATGACACGTGCAGCAATGGCGGCGCGGAGCCGTGCAGTCCCGGGTCCCGGCACAGGTCACGCCAAGTGTGTCCTGTCCCGTGCACCGCGTCGGGGGCAGAGCAACCTCGTTCCAGCGTGGTCGGCTTCGGTGCCAGCGCCGGGCGCCACCGTGCCAGGTGGGTCACTGCGCTGGCTGTGGGCGCGCAGCAACAGGAAGAACCCGATCTCCGTCGCGCACGAACGCGCCCGCGCGGGCGACGACGGTCTCGCCTTCCGAAACTCCCTCTCGCACCTCGGCCTCGTCTCCCCTGATCAAGCCGACCGTCACGCGGCGCGTCTCGATCCGGTCGTTCCTCACGACCTGCACGACTGCGCCGCCGTCGCCGTAAAGGACGGCCGAGACCGGCAGGGCGGGACCACAACGCCGGGCGAGCTCGATCGTCGCCTTTCCGAAAACGCCGATCCGCACGCGCGGATCGGCGCCGATCGCGATCGCGACCTGGCCGAGCTGCGTCACGGGATTGACCGAGGTGGAGATCCGATGCAGCCGGCCGGCGACCTCCCCGACCCCGATGATATCGAGCCGCGCGAGCTGGTCGGGAGCGAGACGCCCCATGAGATCGACCGGTGTTTCCCCCAGGAGCTCGAGCTCGCCGTCGCGGGCAATCCGGAACAGCGGTTCGCCACTCGCCGAGACGCCGGCGCCGATCCGCGCCGATGCCCCGTACACCAGGCCGGCTGCAGGCGCCTGTACGGCGGTCTCGGCGCCACCGCGTTGCGCCTCCGGCTGCTTCAGCCGCAACAGCACCTGGCCCGACGTGACCGTGTCGCCCGGCTCGACCAGAATCTGGGACACCTGCTGCCCGTCCCGCTCGGCGCGGACCAGGACATCGTGTCTCGGCTGGACGACGCCGGTGACCTGGAGCGTGTCGACGAAGCACGACCGCTCCACCTTCACGGCCGTCACCGCTCGGGCCACGAGATTGGTCTCATTCTGCTGCGCCGAGAGCGAGCCTGCGCCGGCAAGGCCGCCCGCGAGAGCGGCGATCAGCAGCAGGGCCGGCCCCCGGCCAACTCCGATGCGAAAGGACCTGCGACGCCGAGACATGGACGACCCCAGCCGTGATTGGCTGCCACGCGGAGAGGTGACCGGGGCCATGGTGTCGCATATGACACCGGGCGGCAAGTCGCGCCGGGTCCCTATTCGGCGTCCCAGCGCAGCACCTCGTAGGCGGGCGTCGGGTTGCTGAAGCCCTTGAGAACGAGCTCTCCCAGGGCCTGTCCCTTGGCGCGCGGCTGGGCGGCCGAAAAGGTGCGCTGGGCGACGACGATCTGCCCCGGCTTGGCCTCGTCGCACAGGCGTGAGGCCAGGTTGGTCACCCGGCCGATCGCCGTGTACTCGCGGCGGCGGTCGAAACCGATGAGCCCGAGCGTGGCGTAGCCGGTTGCGATGCCGATGCCGAAACCGAGATTGTGGCCATGCGCGCGCCATTTGGTCGCGAGGCTGCCAACACGGTCGCGCATCGCGATCGCGAGCCGGATCGCCCGATCGCAATGATCGGCGGCCGGAATCGGATCATTGAACACGATCATGATGCCGTCGCCGAGAAACCGCTCCAGCGTGCCTTCGAACTCGAAGATGAGCTTGCCGACTCCCTCGTGGTATTCGCGCAGAACGCTCATCACCTCCTCGGGATCCGAGGACTCCGTGAATGCCGTGAAGCCGCGCAGATCGCAGAACAGCACGGTGATCTCCCGGCGGTGGCTCTCCAGGGCCGCATCCGAGGCATCCCCGGACGAGATCATCTCGACGACCTGCGGCGCGAGAAACCGGCGCAGGCGGGCCGTGCGCTCGATCTCGGCGGTCTGCTCCGCGACACGCTGCTCGAGCACCGTGTTCCACTCGGCGAGCTCCTTCGCCTGCTGTTCCAGCCTTGCGGCCTGCTCATGCACGGTGTCGTGCAGCTCCTTGATGCGCAGCAGCGAGCGCACCCGGGCCATCAGCGCAGCATGCTCGAACGGCTTCGTCAGGTAGTCGTCCCCGCCGGCCTCGAGGCCGGCAACGATGTCGCGGGTATCGGCCTTGGCGGTGACGAGGATCACGGGCACGAAGCGCTGGCGTGCGTCGCCCTTCAGCCGCTTCACGACGGAAATTCCGTCGAGCTTCGGCATCATGATGTCGAGCAGGACGAGATCAGGCTCGAGCTCGGCCACGCGCTCCAGCGCCTGTTCGCCATCGGTCGCGGTGACCACCTCGTAGCCCTGCGACTCGAGACGGACACGTAGGATCTCCAGGTTCGCCGGAGCGTCGTCGACGGCCAGAATGCGAGGGGGAGATCTCAACCCGGGAGCCTCGGCCGTTCAGCGCAGAAAATCGCGCACCATGGCGAGGATCTGCCTGGGACTATAGGGCTTGGCGATGTAGCCGTCACATCCTGCGCTGCGCGCCTTGATCTCGTCGCCGGACAGCGCGTAGGACGTCACCGCGATGATCGGGATATGCCGCAGGCTCGGATCGGCCTTGATCCTGCGGGTCGCCTCGTAACCGTTGATCACCGGAAGCTGGATGTCCATGAGGATGAGGTCGGGCTTCTCGGCGATCGCGGCCGCGACGCCCTTCTCGCCGTCGGTCGCCTCGATCAGCTCGAAGCCCGCATTGGTCAGAAGATCGCGGAGGATGCGCCGGTTGTCCTCGGTATCTTCGATGATGAGAATCCGTTTTGTCACGCCGGCTGACTCTGTTGGTCCACGCGGACAGGAACGATCATGCCGAACGTGGAGCCTACACCGAGCGTCGATTGCAAGTCGATACGCCCTCCGTGCAGTGCGATCAGGCGCCGCGAGATCGCGAGGCCGAGCCCGGTCCCGCCTTTCGCCCGCGTGCTGCTGCTGTCGACCTGCTGAAACTCCTCGAAGACCTTCGCCTGGTCTTCGGGCGCGATGCCCGGCCCGGTATCCTCGACCGCGATGCTGAACGCGTCGTCGACGACCCTCACGCGGATCGTCACCGATCCGACATCCGTGAACTTGATGGCATTGCTGACCAGGTTGAGCAGCACCTGGGTCAGGCGTCGCTCGTCCCCGCGACCGATGGGAAGATCGTCCTGGATCTCGGTCCTGATCTCGATGTTCTTCGCACTGGCCAGCGAGCCGGTCGCCGAGACGACGGATTGCACCATGTTCTCGACCGAGTAGTCGTCGAGCGAGAGGGACAACTGCCCGGCCTCGATCTTCGAGATGTCGAGCACGTCGTTGATCAGTCCCAAGAGGTGGCGGCCGTTGTGCTGGATGCGCTCGAGAACCTCGGCGGCCTTCGCCGGGATCTCGCCATAGAGACCGTCGGCGAGCAGCTCGGCATATCCCAGCACGGCGTTCAGCGGCGTGCGCAGCTCGTGGCTCATGTTGGCCAGAAACTGCGACTTGTGCTCGCTGGCGACGGCGAGCTGACGCCCGGTCTGCTCGACCTCGCGGAACAGATTCGCATTGTTCAGGGCCAGGACCGACTGGTCCGCGAAGGTCTGCAGGATATCGCTCGCGGGAAAGTCGCCGGTGGCGCGGCGCAGGAGAACCAGGGCGCCGAGGAGCTCGTCCTGCCGGGCGAGCGGAACGAGGAGCATCGACTGGAAGCCCGACGCGAGTATTGCGGCCTGATGCGGCAGCACCTTCGCTTTCGAGAGGTCGGGAATCGAGATCGCCTTTCGCTCGGTCGCGGAGACGCCGAGCAGCTGGCCCTCGAAATCGACAGGCGCGTCGCGCGCGACCTTCAGCAGCGGCTGATCGATGCCGCGCGCCTCCGCCAGCACGAAAGAGGCCCGTGCGGCGTCGTAGGTGTAGATCGCGCCGGCATCGGCGTGGGACAGGACGGTTGCGCGCGCGACGATCGTCGCGAGCACCGCATTGATGTCGAGCGACGACGCGACGGCGCGGCCGATCTCCTCCAGCGCCTTGAGCTCGCTGTTCGACCGCGCAAGGTCGCGGGTGCGCTCCTCCACCTTCTGCTCGAGTCGGCCGTAGGAGCTCTGCAGCTCGTCGGCCATCCGGTTGAACTGCTCGGCGAGCTGCTCCATCTCGTCGCCGGTCTTCACTGTGATGCGGTGGCCGAAATTGCTCGCCTCGAGTTGACGTGCGCCGGCCTGCAACGTGTTGATCGGCGCGACCAGCCGGCGCGCCAGCAGCATGCCGGCCAGCACGGCGACGATGACGCCGAGCAGAAGCAGCCAGACCGTCCGGTAGATCAGGCTGTGGACGGGACGCAGCGCCGTGCTCAGCGACTGCTCGAAGAACACGTGCCACTTCAACAGTGGAACCGCGGCGGCGCCGACCAGGACCGACTGGCCCTGCCGCGTACGGCCGATCGTGACCGGAACCGCGCTGCCGCCGAGCATGGCGCCGACCTGCGGAAGGTCCGCGTAGTTGGCCCCGAGGCTCTGCTCCGGACTGGTGTGCGCCAGCAGGCGGCCGAGGTGGTCGACGATGAAGGCGTCGGTGTCGGAACCGGTCTGGCCGCGCTCGATGAAGCTGCTCAAGATCCTGAGATTGATCTCGGCAATCGTCGAGCCGCCATTCTGGCCCGAATGCGCGACCACCACGGCGATGAACGGCTCGCGGCCGTTGAAGTAGACCGGAGACCACCACACGAGCCTGCCGCGGGATTCCCGGAAGCGCGGATCGCCCGAATAGTCGAGGCCGCTGCCGACGACCTGCTCCTGGCGCGTCAGGCGGACCTGCTCGCGCCCGTCATTGTCAAGATGGATCGTGCGGTTGAGGGCCGGGACCTGCTGCAGCAGCAGCTGGTAGTCGGCATGGCGCTGCTCCACGGTGGTGGCGCTGGCCCGCGTCACCCAGCTGATCTGGCGCTCGGTCTCCGTCACGAGCTGTTCGACGCGCCGCGCCGTCGCTTCGGCCTTCTCGGTTTCCGACTTGATGACGAGCTGCGTCGTCTCCCGGTACATGAACCAGGTCTCGAGACTGCCATTGACCAGGAGGACCAGAACGACGAGGCCGACGAACGAGATCACGAACTTGGCGAAGTAGCCGCTTCGGCGAAAGGGGCCGTGCCGTGACGTCGCGTCTTCCATCTGGTGCCTTCGGCAAGTCCCGGCGCGCTACCGCGCGCCCGCCTCCACGGGCCGGACCTTGTCCCCGTCGCGCAGCGTCGTCCCGGCATTGGCGACCACCATGTCGTCCCGGTTGAGACCCTTTCGGATCTCGATGTGCGTGTCCGACTGCAGCCCGATCTCCACGTGGCGGGTCTCGATCGTGTCGCCGACGACGACCTGCACGCTGGTCCCGCCGGTCCTGTAGGTCACGGCCGAACGCGGAACCGACACGCCGCAGCTCCTGCGCGCATTGATGATGGCGCGCGCGAAAGTCGCGAACCTGAGCTGGGCGCCGGTGTCGAGAGAGATGCGCGCGCGGCCGAGCTGGGTCTTGCGGTCGACCGCGACAGGGACGAGGCGGACCCGGCCGGAGAGCTCGGGCGAATCCTTGATGATCACGCGTGCGATCTGCCCGGCGGAGAGATCGGGCACATGGACGCTCGGGACGTCGGCCTCGAGCTCGATCTCGCCGTCCACCGCGATGAGAAACAGCGGCTCGGGCCGAACGGGCGAAAACGTGGCGCCGACGGCCGCCGTCGAACGGATCACGGTACCGGCCGCGGGGGCCTTCACGCCCACAGTCTCGGTTTTCGGCTCGGCACCGGGCCGCGGCGGCTCCCGCGCGGGACGCACGACCTGGATCAGGACCTGGTCGGCCGCGACCTTGTCGCCCTCGCGCGCGAGAACCTCGAGAACGCGTTCGCCCGGACCGAGCGCCACGACGGCTTCGCGCCGCGCCGCCAGGAAACCCGTGACCGGAATCGTGGAGGAGAAGCACGACTGGGTCGCGCGGATCACGGCGGCCTGCGGAGCGGCCAGCGCATCGGTGTCCTTGACCTGGGCGAGCGCAGCGGCGGGCCAAGCCAGGGCTGCGAGGGAAGCCAGCGCCAGCGCACCACACGGTCGTCCTGGAGCGTGATGTAGCCCACGATCCATCGCGATCGCCTTCAAGGCAGCTCACGCACGAGCCGGAATCCGTTGGCGCTGTACCTGACGTCGTGGTCGTACCTGAACCTCGCCTCCGACCTCGCATAGGTCGAGGCACTGTCGAACGCGCCCCCGCGCAGCACGCGAAGCCGGCATTGTCCGGTCTTCCACGCGGTTCCGTCGGCGGGCGCTCCGCGATAATTGTCGTTCCAGCAGTCCTCGACCCATTCGGCCACATTGCCCGACATGTCGAAAATGCCGAAGGGATTGCCCTTGAAGCTGCCGACCGGCAGCGTGCGCGGCGGCTGGCCGGTGTTGCAGTCCTGGCAATTCGCATTGCGCGAGCCGACATCCTCGCCCCACCAATAGGACGTTCGAGTCCCGGCCCGCGCCGCATACTCCCATTCGGCTTCGGACGGCAGGCGGTAGGTCTCTCCGGTCTTCTGCGAGAGCCAGGCCGCGTAGATCTTGGCGTCGAGCCAGCTGACGTTCACGACCGGACGCTTGTCGCGGCCCCATCCGCGATCCTGGGGGCGATGGCTGCATCCGCCCTCGCGGGTGCACTGGTCCCACTCCGCGAAGGTGATCTCGTAACGGCCGATGGCAAACGGCTTCTCGATGGCGACCCGGTGAGCCGGCCGCTCGTATTCGGCCTTCGAGCCCATGGTGAACACGCCGGCGGGAACGACGACCATCTCGGGGCAATCCGCGCAGTCGCGGAAGACCTGGCCGGGCTCGAAGCGCGCCGGCGTGGTCGGCTGCGCACGGGCCTGCGGCGCCGAGGCGACCGGAGTCCGTGGTTGCGGCGCCGGAGCCGCGACCGGGGGCGCCGGAGCCGGCGCAGGGGACGGTGCGGGCGCCGCCACCGGAGGCGGCGCAGGCGCGC